>CAJFLB010000009.1 GCA_904387305.1 uncultured Clostridia bacterium | reverse complement strand
AAAAGGGTCCAAACAGATCTGGTCCCAATGGTCCCCAAAAATGTCCCAAACAGACCTGGTCCCAATGGTCCCCAACTGCCCCACCTAAAAAGAAACGTCCCCAATTGGACACATATCTAAAAAATATTACCATTTATCACAAAGGCTCGAAAATTACTAGAAAACTCTGTCCTATGTGGTATAATAAATAAAAGGGGGAAAATCTATGGATATTAAAATAAACACGAATATATCAAGTGAATTTAAAGAAACATCTATTATCATAAATGCACCAGAATTATCTGACGAACTACAGAATGTCATTAACTATATTTCTAATATAAATACCGTTCCTCATCAGATTATGGCAAGCAAAAATAATGAAATTTATTTTATTGATTTGAATAAAGTAATTTGTTTCTTTAGTAAAGATAAATATAACTATGTTAGAACCCAAGATGGAACTTATAAAATAAAATATAAATTATATGAATTAGAAGATTTATTAAAACAAAAAGATTTTATACGAATTTCAAATTCTTGCATTATTAATATACAACAAGTAGCATACTTTGATACCAGTATACTTGGTACCATTTTAGTAAAACTAAAAGACAATACACAAGAGACCGTTTCTAAAAGAAATGTTTCACGTATCATGAAACTATTAAAAGAAAGGGGGAATTTAAAATGAAAACTGTTTTTAAAAAACTATTAAAAATTCTATTAATTTTTATACTTTCTACAATTGTTCTTTATTGTACACTTACTGGAGCAGCATTTTATCATTGGTGTGATGCTATCGACATTCAATTGTTTGGTGACACTAGTCGTCTTCCTAATAGTGATAAAGTACAAAGGATTGGAGATACTGTTGAACCTTATCTTAATCTGTTAGAAGAAGAACTTTCAAAATCACCTTATCTGAATGATGGTCAAGAACATACTATAACAGATGGACATGTGCATACTTTAGGTGAATTCTATGACCCATTAAGCTTTGCTATATGGGGACATCTACAAATTGCTCTTCATCATATATTTACGAAATACATTTTGATATCTATCTTATTAGGAGCTGCTATTGCCATTGCTTATGCTGTTATCACAAGTAAAAAAATAAATATCTTTTTAAAAATTGTCATAGGATATGTTGCTATTATATTACTTGTCCCTCAAATATTAACATTTAGTATTACACATAATTTATATTTTGCTACAAATATATCAGCCGTATATTTTAACAGTGGTTTAACTTATTTTTATATTGGATATACTATTTTATTCATATTGATGTATGTAATAAATTATATCATTGGTAAAAAGATGACAAAAGAATTGAATGAAACGATAGGAAATAACAATCATTAGGATATAAATAATATAATTTTAAATATAGAAAAAGAGGTTCTGTTTGCCCAACAGAACCTCTTCCCTTGTATGATTCTATTAATCTTCATCACTTGCCGAAAGCAAGCGTACAAATAGATTTACGATGTCCAGATATAATGCTACCACACTATCTTACAACAAATATTGAAAGTCATGCCAACTTTAGGATATAATGCTACCACACTGTCAACTGCATTATCTAATGTCCGCGGTTTTGTCTGTGCCTCTGCCCAGTCATATCCTATACACCCACAGAAAATTAAGGCAACAATCCAGTCTCAAATAGATGGTGTAGAAAATCCGATTAATAAAAAGATTAGTTCGCAGATAACCACTCCTGTCACGCAAACACCCAAAACTCTTCCCATTGATAAAAAAATCTGGGGAAATATACTTCCCAATAAAATCATTAAGAGTATTATTGCCACAGTTGTTACCAACGCATTCATAACGGATATCTGATCATAATCTACAAGAATTATACTTAATATCCCCCCCACCAGTACTACTACCATATTGTATCCGATGAAGCTAACCAATGCGCTACTACTATGTTCACTCATAAGAATTCCTGCTATGACTATCGCTAAATACCCTATTACGATAGCCACTGGATTCCACTGCATAAAAATTTCTGTACAGAAAACGCACATTATAATATTTATTAAGAATCCCCATAGTAAAATCAATCCAATCGCAATGTTATAAGCTCGAATGGATAATTCATTACTCCGCCTACTTCTCACCTTTACTTCTAAATCATACATGTTACTTTCCTCCTAAAATTTTATAATATATGTAAACTAACAAAAAATGTTAGCACCAAAAAGGAATTATATATAAAATGACCTTTGTCATTCTTTTTAATTATATAATAAATTGGGTAAAAATACAAATTATGTATCTAATTAAGAACAAGATAAAGAAAACATATTATTCACTATCTTGTTCTATTTCCCTTCCTACAACTGCAAATCTACCATCTTCTATATGATATGAACAAGTAGATAATGTAATTAATTGGTCTCCATAACTTGCTGTTGCATCAATAGGATATAATGAAGCATTTTTAGCATTTTTCACAAATTGATTATACTCTTCTTCTGATTTGCTATTAATAAAATAATAATAACGAAATACATTTTTCTCTGATTTATAATACACTCTTGACTTGAAAGCTGAAATAATCTCATATTCTACATCTTCCTCTGCTGTTGTAAAACGGATAACTGGATGTTCTCGATAAAAACTTTCTTCTTCATATTTTAATAATTCTTGAAACATCATTCCATTTCCTAAATTATGTCCATAGATTAATAAATTATTACTTGGTATATTCCAGTTATAATCTGCATTTAAAAAAATGGACCCATTTTTACTATTCTCTTTTTTATAGTTATGTGTCATATAATAGCTATTATCTGTTCCTTGCAATACAGGATAATTAATATTTGTATTTTCAATTTCTAGCCAACCAACAATATCTGTATTTTGTGCTTGTAATTGTTTTACTTGTAGGATTCGTTCTGTTTCTTCATTTTGTTCTTCTGTGCTCTCTGTTGATATTATTTCTCTATTTTCTCCTTTCTCTTCTGATTCTGGCTCAATATTTTCTTTCCCATCTTCTGAAACATCTTTCATAGCTTCTTTTGTTCCTTCCTTTTCATATATATCTGTTGCATTTAATAATTTACTTTGTTCTTTCGCTTCGTGTTTTAATAAAAAAAAGTTTATGATATAAATGATAGATAAAACTATCAATGCACTTAAAAGTAAATAGATAAGAACATGTATCCCTTTTCTTTTCGCTTTTGTTTTTTCTTCCATAATGACTCCTTAAAATATATTTTATGGATAAAATAAGGATAGACGCTCTTGCCTATCCTTTGATATTTTTCTTTTTCATAGAAATCATGACAGTTGATGAAAATATAATGACTAATACAGCTAGTCCTAAATAATTTTCTATACCTGTTTTTGGTGTTTCATCTTTTTCCTCAGTTTCTGGTTTTGTTTCTTCTGGTACAGTTGCTTCTACTGTAGAAATTTTTGCGTAAATAGTTGTATCTGTATTTAACGGGTCATTAAAATTAAATTCTGTTGCATAATCGGCACTTGTATAGAATCCATCAATTTGTTCATTATCTTCTAATACAATATGTGATTTTACTAAATCAGCTGTAATCATAGTTCCTTCATTTGCAGTAAATCTAATTTCTTGTTCATTAACCATAACAGTGACAATTACCTTTTTATCACCAGCATTTCCTGTTACCTTATCTGGTACAGCTGTTTCAGCTACAACATTGTTGTATTGATCTGTTAATACAACTTTGTCATCTGTTAAAACTATTTTATTTGTTGTATCTGGTGTATTGTTAATTGTAAATTCTATTAAACTATCATTTTCAGCTACTCTTACAACATTTTCTGTTGAATCTGATGTTAAAGTACCATTCATTGTTAATGTTGGATTATTGGTTGCAGCTGCTCCCTTCGCAATTTCGATACCATTGTTAGATGTTGTTCCGTTATATCCTAAATGTAAATCTATAATTTCAACATTACCACCATTGGCAAGAATACCACCATATTTAAATCCTGTTATAGAAACATTATTTAGTATAACAGTTGCTCCATCATAAGATTGTACACCATATTTCGGTCCATTTTGCAAATTAATATTTTTTAATGTCAATTTACCAGCTGCTAATTGTGCTGTAAACATTGTTTGATTTCCTGATGTTGATGTCCAATCACTAGAGCCTGTAATTGTATACCCATTACCATCAATGGTAACTTGTTTTTGTATAACTATAGGCGCCTTTACAGTAATATTATTTTGTAAAGTAATGGTTTCTCCATCACTCACACTAGATATGGCACTAAGTAAGGAACTTTCATCTGTAACTGCTGTTGCAGCCTTTGTAAAATTTGGTATAAAGAAACTAATCGCAAAAATTGCTATAAAAAATATAATGAATTTTATTGTTCTGTTCATTTTTTCACCTCCACTAAATGTATTTTTACCTTTTTTTCTTTTAATTATTTACAAATTTTCTAATTAAATTTTTCCAAATTTTTATCTTTTGGGCACGTTTTTGTCCTTTTGGGGACGTTTCTGTTTGGGACATTTTTTATATTTTCATAACATATTAATTTGATTTTTTATTATATAATTCAAATTTTTAATTCTTTCAAAAGATTCGACTTTAAAAAACTTGTTAATAGGTAAAACGCAAAAAAATGGCTATATTATTATATTTAACAATAATAACATAGCTATTTTTTACAAATAAATATTGTAAAACCAAAAATATAAAAAATGTCCCAAACAGAAACGTCCCCAAAAGGACAATTTCTATTCAATTGGAATATATTTTTTGTCTGGTAATTCTTTTTTCTCATCTTTTTTAGGAACTTCAATGGTTAATGTTCCGTTTTTGAATTTTGCTTTAATTTCTTCTTCTTTTACATTTTCTCCTACATAGAAACTTCTTGAACATTCTCCTACATATCTTTCTTTACGTACATATTTTCCTTTTTCGTCATCTACCTCTTTATTAACATTTGCATGTACTGTTAAATATCCATCTGATATTTCCATTTTGATATTTTCTTTTTCATATCCTGGCAAATCAATATCAATTAAGTATTTATCTTTCTTTTCTTTAATATCTGTTTTCATTACCTTACTTTCTGTTCCTTCGAAAAATGGATCTCTAAACATTTCATCAAATAAATCAAAATGATTTCTTCTTGGTATCATCATCATAATAATCAACTCCTTCATTAATTATATATTTATGTGTTGACACCGTTTTCGGTAGCACATATTTAGATTAAAAGTACTTTTATCTTTTTTCATTTATAATTATATACCCTTTTTTAGCAAAGTCAATACAAGAGTGCTAAAATTCACAAAAATTTCACATTTCTATTAAAACCTGCTTATTTCTCGTCTTTTTCTCTTCTTTTTTATAGAAAAAATTTAACTTTTACCTTAATCTTATTTATAATTATTCTCATTTTTTTAAATTTTTATTCACATTTTCACTATTTGTTAACGTGCAGTCTAAAATATATTTTTATTATTTTGAAACATCGCGTAAGCGACCAAACGAACGTAAGTGAGTGCAATTGGAGCAATCTTCCTTCGTTGAAAGATTTATCTTTCAACATAAGTGATTGCGACACACAAGATGTAAAAAATAATAAAAAAATATTTTAGACTGCACAATAATCTTTATTTTTATAATTTAGGAACAAAAAATTTTTCCATATTGACATTTTCGATTTCTAACAATTTTATTTTTTTATCAATTCCTCCTGCATAACCAGTTAAATTTCCATTTTTTCCAACCACTCTATGACAAGGAATTATAATGGAAATCGGATTGTGTCCAACTGCATTTCCTACTGCTTGTGCAGACATAGATGATATATTTAATTCTTTTACAACTTTTTTTGCCAAATCCCCATAGGTTATGGTTTCTCCATATGGAATCTCACATAAAAATTCCCACACACATTTTCTAAACATGTTTCCTTCTGGTGCTAATGATATTTCAGAAATTTTAGGCTTTTCTTGTTTAAAATATCGATCTAACCATTTTTTAGTCTGTTCAAATATAGCTAAATCATTTTTTAAAATCCCTTCTTTTTCTATTTTATCTAAATAATATTTTTGCCCTTCAATACATAAACCGGTGATATTTTCTCCATCACTTGCAATAAATAACTTTCCTATTGGTGAATCATAGTATGTTTTATATACCATAATATTCTCCCCTTCTTTCAATTAATCATTCCAATTCTAAAAATTCATCTTTATTATACAAGTGAAAAGAAAAAAAGACAAGAACTTGTCTTTCTTGTCTTTTTGTATATATTAATAATTTTCAGCTTTGATTTCAAAGAATGCCTTTGGATGGCTACATACTGGACAAATTTCTGGAGCTGCTTTTCCAATAACGATATGTCCACAATTTCTACATTTCCAAATTCTATCTCCATCACGACTAAATACTAATCCACCTTCTACATTTTCGATTAGTTTTTTATATCTTTCTTCATGTTCTTTTTCAATTTTTCCTACTTCTTCGAATAAGAATGCAATATGGTTAAATCCTTCTTCTCTAGCTTCTTTAGCCATTCTGTCATACATATCTGTCCATTCATAGTTTTCTCCTTCAGCTGCTGCTTGTAAGTTTTCTACTGTAGATTTGATATCTCCACCTTGTAATAATTTGAACCACATTTTTGCGTGTTCTTTTTCGTTTTGAGCTGTTTCTTCAAATATAGCTGCAATTTGTTCATATCCTTCTTTTCTAGCTTTAGAAGCAAAATATGTATATTTATTTCTAGCTTGTGATTCTCCTGCAAAAGCCTCCATTAAATTTTTCTCTGTTTTTGTACCTGCTAAATTCATTTCCATTTTAATTCCTCCCTATTTTTTATTTTTTGATTTACAATCTTCACATATTCCATAAATCGTAATACTATTTATATCCATATTTTTTCCTATTTGTTTTAATAATTCTTTTGATATTTCGTTTTTATTAAAATCATAATAGAAATCAAATATGCTCCCACATTTTTCACAGATTGCATGAGCATGTTCCTTATACAAATAGTCATATCTGTCTGGTCCTACTGTCATATTTAATTTTCTGATTTCTCCTAATTCTACTAAGATGTTAATGTTCCTATATACTGTACTTTTACTTATCTGTGGCTCTTTTTCTAAAACGAAATGATAAATTTCCTCAGCTGTTGGATGTACTAGGTTTTCTTTCATAACATCTAGTATCGCTTCTCTTTGTTTGGAATAGTTGTTCATAAATCTCTCCTTAAAATTAGGAATAATTCCTAATTTCGGTTTTATCATATATCTTTTTTTTGTGTTTGTCAAGGAAATTTTGTAAAGATTTTATGAATTTGATTTTATGATTGCATTTCTTTTATAATTGCGAATTAAACTTATATTTATTTTGATATTATCCCTTATATTTCTTTACATATATACTAATTATCAAGTTTATTTTTATGTATTCACTCCTTTATAAAAATAATTAAATATCGTTCATAATGCAAGTTTTCATTAATCTTGCCAAAATTCGACTTTTTATGATATAATGATTTTTATAAAATATAATAGGAGCTGATTTTGTATGGATTTATTAAAAGAAAAAATTAAAAATGATGGTATTGTTATCAATGAAAATGTTTTAAAAGTTGATAATTTTTTAAATCATCAAGTAGATACAAAATTAATGGATTTAATTGGAAAAGAATTTGCTTATTATTTTAAAGCAAAAAATATTACAAAGGTAGTTACCATTGAATCTTCTGGAATTGCACCTGCTTATGCAACTGCATTAAAATTAGATGTACCCTTAGTAATTTTTAAGAAACAATCTTCTGCTATTTTAGATACAGAAACAACCATTCAAACACCTGTGCATTCTTTTACCAAAAACACAGATTATGTCTTAATGGCTTCCAAAAAATATTTATCTGAAAATGACAATATTTTAATTATTGATGATTTTCTTGCTAATGGACAAGCTGCACTTGGGGCCTATCGAATTTTAAAAGAAGCAAGTTCTTCTGTTGCCGGTGTAGGAATTGTCATTGAAAAATCTTTCCAAGACGGAAGAAAAAAATTAGAAGATTTAGGATTAGATGTATACTCTTTAGCTAGAGTTTCTAAAATTTCTTCTAATGGTATTGAATTTTTAAACTAAAATGTCCCATTGGGGACGTTTCTGTTTGGGACATTTTTGAGGGATTTTGGGGACGGAGTCATTTTTCCTTTTTTGCTAAGAATTTAAAAAATATAGAATATAAAATCATTACACAATTTTGCGTATCTAAATTTGAATTTAGAAATTATTAATAAAACTGTGATTTTCTTGCATTGTTACTTTTGATAAAAAGTAACAATGCAAGAAAATCACAGTTTTATTGTAGAATTTCTATGAAAATTTAGCTTATACAAAATTGTGTAATGATTTTATATTCTATATTTTTGTTTAATAGTTAAAAAAGGAAAAAATGAGTCCGGCCCAAATTTCCTTATTGTTTCAACACCTTTTTCAATTCTTCATTTCTTTTCGTTTTATGAGTTGTTGTTTTAATTAATGGTTCATCTGTCAAAATCATATGCATGATATATTTATATTTGGGTAATGTTTTATTCACTTCTTTAATTTTATTCCAGATAATTTTATATAAATCTTCTTTTGAAATATCTCCATATTTTTCTTTTACGATTTCTTGGTTGTATACAACTTCCACCGCTACTTTTATCTTGCTTTTATCTTCTTTATCTGGCATACCATATACAAATGATTCCTCTATTTCTTCATTTCGATTAATCAAAGTTTCTAATTCTTCTGGAAATACTTTTTTACCATTTTTCAAAACAATCATATCTTTTTTTCTTCCTGTAATGAATAGGAAACCATCTTTATCCAAATATCCTAAATCTCCTGTATGAAACCAACCATCTTGTAACACTTCTTTTGTTGCTTCTTCATTTTCATAATATCCAAGCATGACATTTGGACCTTTTACTGTAATTTCTCCAATCCCTTTTTCATCTTTATCGACAATCTTTACTTCTGTATGCTTCATTGGAATTCCAACTGAACCATATTTTGCATATTTATCATTTTCAGCTGCAATAACTGGTGATGTCTCTGTTAGTCCATACCCTTGTACCATATGAATTCCAAATTCATTAAATTTTCTCTCTGTTCTACTATCAAATGGTGCACCTCCTGCAACAACAAATCGCATTTTTCCACCAAGTCCATCAATGACTTGTTTAAATAGTTTTCTTCGTATATCTATATGGAATTTTAATAGAAAATTACTAATTTTTACTGCCACCTTAATTAATTTTGTTTTTCCTTGTTTTTCAATTTCTTTCTCAATATTAGCATACATTTTATCTACTAATAAAGGAACACCAACAAATACAGATACTTGATATTCTAATAAATTTTGCTTAATATATCGTAAACCATCAGGAAATACAGTTTTTACACCACATGCTAACATGACTACCATTGCTGTTGAACCAAATATATGATGATATGGTAAAAATGCAATATTGACATCTGTTGGCAAAAATGTTTCTACAATTTGCATGTCATAGACATTTGTTGCAATTCCATATTGTGATAACATAACAGCCTTTGATTTAGAAGTTGTTCCAGATGTAAATAATAAGATACTCATTCCTTTTGAATCGACTTCATGATTAACAAAATCTTGATTTCCTGTCTCTAAAATTTCTTTTCCTTTTTGTAGTAATTGCTCAATATTTTCAAAACCATCTATGTTACTCATGCAAATATATTCATGGATATTTGTTTTTTGTTTTTCTTTAATCACTTGTATTTTATCTGTTAGTTTTTCATCAAAGATAATACCATCTACTTTACTTCTTATCAATGATTCTTCTAGCTCGTTAATTTGTAAGTCTTTATCTAATGGAACAGAAACAATTCCACCTAACAAACAAGCCAAGTGTGAAATTACCCAATGATATTGATTTTTTCCAATAATCGCAATTCTTTTTCCTTGTAATTCTTTAGCATATAACGCTGTTCCTAGTGCATTTATATCTTCTAGTAATTGTGTATACGTAATATTTTTGTATTCTATTTTATTTTCTTCTTTTTTCTTTTTAATAGAGTAAGCTATGTTTTCTGGATATAACTTTACAGAATTGTATATAATTTCTTTAATGTTCTCAAATTTTGGAACTTCTCTTAATTGATTTTTCATATTAAAATTCTCCTATCTGGTTTTCTAAACCAGATTAACACATCGATAAAACTTTGTCAATATTGACTATCCATTTCAATCATGATAATATGTATGTATATATATTGCTTAAAGGATTTTTTTTTAATTGTGAAAATTTTATGAAATATTGTAAATGTTTTATAAAATAAAAATGAAAATAAAGGACTGAAAAAATATGAGTAATGAAATAATAAAATTGCATATTCCTAGATGGAAAGAATTACCTAATGTGGATTTATATTTAGATCAAGTGGTTACCTTAGTAAACGAAACCTTATCTTCTTTCTTATCTAATCCAAATTCTGAAGAAGATACACCCATCTTAACCAAAAATATGATTAATAATTATGTAAAAAATAAGATTATAGAACCACCTATAAAGAAAAAATACAACAAAAATCACTTGGCTAAATTTTTTGTTATTTGTGTTTTAAAAGAAGTTTATAAAATAAATGATATAAAAATATTAATTAGATTAGCTTTAGAAAGTGCACCAATTGAAATTGCATATGATAATTTCTGTAAATTATTTGAAAAGGCTTTAGATTGTGTATTTAATAAAACTGATTTCATTGATAATTATTCTACAAATGACCGTAAATATTTATTAAAGTCTGTTTTACTTTCTTGCGCTTATGCTATTTATACAAAAAAAGAAATAAGTGAAAATTAATTCATTTATTTCTTTTTTATTGTCTTTTCTCCTTTTTCTTGACCTTAACAGAATTTCTAGGTATAATTAGAAAAAATTATATCAAAGGAGGATACATTTATGTGTATGCAAGCAAACAATGAAAGGAACCGGGCCATTCATGAAGCCTTAGTAAAGCATCTAAAAAATTCCGCAAGTTGCACCAGGTGTGGTAATTCTTGTGGATGTGTCCGCTTAAAGCAAACATTGGATACCTTAGGCGAAAAGGCTTTTTTAGAAAAAGCCATTGCCGGTGAACTCCCAATGCTGGTGCAAGAACTCTATAATCAAAAGTTCTCAGCTATGTTTGAAAAAAGTAACCCATAAATGCTTTCACACTGGCTCTCTGTTCCATCTTTTTGGTTCGGAGAGCTTTTCCATTTATATTTTTCATACTGTTTATTTTAAAACTAATGCATGCTTTGGGCAAAAATCTGAACATTTTCCACAACTGATACATTTTGTATAATCAATTGTAGGTGCTTGAAAATCTTCTTGACTTAGTGCTCCAACTGGACACACATTTACTGCAGGGCATTTATGATTTTGTGGACAATTTTCTACAATAATATTTAATTTTTTGCTCTCCATACTTTAATTCCTCCTAGCTTCATTTTATTCTTCTATATATAAATTATTACTTCCAGCTCCATATTGAATAATATCCATTGACTTTATAATTTAATTTTTCTATCATATCACCTTTACGATATACTTTTATTTTTTCCATACCATTACATATTCTTTTTCATTTGTTGCTTTATCTATTTCTTCTTTTATAATTTTAAATCCTTCTCTTTCATAAAATGCTCTTGCTCTTTCATTTTTCTCATACACGCTTAACATTAGTTCTGGATATTTTGATTTACAATATTGTATTAATTTTCTTCCTATCCCCATAGATTGTTTTTCTTTTTTGACAAATATCCCTGCTATATATGTATTAGATAATCCTATAAATCCACATATTTCTTCTTTTTCTTTATATACATATATTTCTGCTTTTAAAATTTCTTTTTTTACATCTTCAAAATGGTTATCCCAATATTCTCCAGAAATATAGTTATGTGTTCTTTTATTTTCTTTTAGCCAAATATCCATAATTTGATTTATATCTTTTTTATTAAGTTCTTCAATCATCTATATCTCCTCTATTATCCTAGTTTATCTCCATTATTCGCCTTTTTATCTGGTGTAATTAATATAACACCCTCTTTACTATAGGTTCCTAGAACTAATACTTCTGAAAGAAAGTCTGCAATTTGTTTTTGTGGAAAGTTAACGACTGCTAGTATTTGTTTTCCAATTAATTCTTCTGGAGTATATAGATTGGTGATTTGTGCTGACGATTTCTTAACACCAATTTCTTCTCCAAAATCAATTTCTAACTTATAAGCTGGTTTTTTCGCTTTTTTAAATTCTTCCGCTTTTAGAATTGTTCCTACACGAATGTCTAACTTCATAAAATCTGCAAAAGTTGCCATTTACTTATTCTCCTTATACTCCATTTCCTTATTTAAAATATTCTTTATAATTTCTATCATCTCTTCGTTGTTTTTATATTCATGAAAATGATTTGTTACCGCTTTTATAGAAGATGATATCTTTTTTCAAAATTGATTTCTCTACTATGTGCTACATATACTTTCATAATTCCTATTTCTCTCCTATATCTTTCAAGAAGTTTTTTCTTTCAAAAGTGTAAACTGGAACTAATTCTCTTTTATGTTTTGATGCATGATATCTTTTTAAAATTTCATTCTTAACATTTTCATCTGTATTTCCTGTTTCTATCATTTCTGCAATTTGACTATACTTGATTCCCATTTTTTCTTCATCTGTCATGCCACCTAATCCATCATTTGGTGCTTTTTCTAATATTTTTTCTGGAACACCTAAATATTTTCCAATCGCTAGCACTTCATCAACGGTAAAGTTTCCAATTGGATTAAAATCTGCACTATTGTCTCCCCATTTCGTTGTATATCCTACCATTGCTTCACAAAGATTTCCTGTTCCAATTACTAAATATCCTAAACTTTGTGCAATTCCATATAATGTAGTCATTCTTAATCTCGGTTTTATATTAATGGTTGCTTCTTTTGATAATTCTTCTCCCATTGCCAATTGTATTTCTTTTTCCATTTCATTATATGTATTGGTTAAATCTACTTTCAAAAATTTCACACCAAAGGTATCTGCTACTAATTTTGCATCGTCAAAATCATGTGATATAGAATGACATGGCATAGATACAGCAACTACTTTTTCTTTTCCTATTGCTTTTACTGACATAGCAAGTACAGTTGCTGAATCTTTTCCTCCACTACATCCAACAACAATTCCTTTTGCTCCAACTTGTTTTACATATTCTTTAATCCAAGTAATAGCACCTTCTGTTTCTTTCATTAATTCTTCTTTTTCTAACATTTCAATTTCTCCTTTCTATCTATTTTTTATCATTTATTCAATTATTTCTTAAAATGTCCAAAAGGAAACATCCTCAATTGCCCCAAAATGTCCCAAACAGAAACGTCCCCAAAAGGACATTTTATTTATATAACTGATATTGTTCTATATATTTGATAACTTCATCTGGTGTTAAATATCGTATACTTTTCCCATTTTTTATTTTTTCTCTTACAAATGTTGAACTTAAATTGCTTTTTATTGTATCTTTTGCTTTGATAAAAGCTTGTCTATGTTTTTTTAATATCTCGTTATTTTGAATGATTTCCTCCATACAATCATTATCTCTTTCTAAAATATACAGTTTGAATTTGGTTGTAAGTTCTTCTACTTTTTTCCATGTGTCTAATGTTTTTAAGTTATCACTTCCAGTTAAAAAGGCAACTTCATAATCTGGATATTCTTCTTGTATCTTGTGTAATGTTTCAACTGTATATAATTGTCTTTTACTATCTATTTCAATTCTAGATACTTCAAATTTTTCATTTTTATCACAAACTGTTTTTAACATCTGATAACGATGTTCATTTTCAATTAAATCCATCTTTTCATATTGACTATTCACTGGAACAAATATAATTTTTTCTATTTCTGGATATTCTGCTATCATTTGTTCTGCAAGTGAAAAGTGTGAATTTAGTGGTGGATTAAAGCAACCACCAAATACAATGATTTGCTTCTTATTCTCTTTCTTTTCCATATTATTCTCCATTTATCTTATTTATTTCTGTTCTTATACAATATATCATATCTTTGAAAGTTTCTCAATTGTTTTATATAATAAAACGAACTTTAAGGTCTGATGTACTAATCCCTAAAGTTCGTCACAAAGTTTAAAATATTTTTCTATATAATTTTGTTTGATTTTTCTTTACATATCGATTAATTGCTAAATTAATCAATGTAAGTATTAAAAATAGAACTATCATTAAAATGGTTATGTTATTAATCATAAATCCGATTCCTGTTAGTAAAATCACCACTACTACAGCATAAAAGAATTCATACATAACATTTACATTTTCTTTCATCATCGCATATTCACTCGTCCATGTAATTTTTGGTTTTTTCAAGTCAATTAATATCATCACTTTCTCTTGTACCAAACAAAGTGCCATTAATGTGATAAATAGAAAGATACTAAATATCATATTCATGTTTGATACCAGCAAACTATAGCATATGGTAACAATACAAGCAATCACACTATCTGCAATGAGTGCAGGATATAGTTTATATTTAAATTGTTTATACAAGCTAATTGGTATTGTTTTCATTAGTTTTGCTTTTTTTCCTTCTCTTGAAATGGCAATAATAGATGTAAAGTTCATAATATATAATACTTGTGCAATACTAATGGCAATACATATTCCTATTGGGCTAAATATATTTTCTTGCATATTGGTAAAAAAATCAAATCCTACACTTCTAGCAAATGAAATTAAAGCAATAGCAGGTATCCCAATAAATAAAATTGGATATACCATTGGTAAAATGATACATTGTAAACAAAAGATAGGTGTTCTCATAATTTGTCTTAATTCTTTACTTAGAAAAGCTCTTTTAGGACTTTTTTGTTTACACTCACTTAACTTTAATTCTGTATTTTTCTTTGCTTTCATATTGTTTGTATTAACAACTGTTCCAATAGCTCCTTTTAAATATATTTTAGAAATTATCCAAGTTGCTATATAATAGGTGGCAAAACTTTCTATTGCAAACAAAACAACATTAGCCATTCCTGTTATGTTTTCATAATTTATCAAACCATTCATAATTGGTTTTAAAATAACAAAATAGTCTGATATGAGTTCAATTAATCCATTGACTTCTAACATTTTTTCTGTAAATCGTTCTAATGAAATACCTTCACCTGTTGAAAATAAGCTTGTGATAATCGCAAGTACAACAAATCCAATAAAAATAGATATATATTGCACTTGTGTTTTATTTTTTATGACATTGGTAAGTCTCATAATCACAGCTGTTATAAGAGAAGTCAATATAATTGGTATCATTGGTAATAATAGTAATATAATCGTTACATATACATAAAATGCAATACCTGCTTTTACCAAATACCCATATACCAATATAGGTGACAGTAACAGCATTAATTCCATGACATATTCAGATACAATCATATTATTGATTTTTGCTCTTACTAATTGTATTGGTTTTATCGGCATTCTTAAAAAGATTTTTAAATCTTTTGCAAAATATAAATTATTCAAACTTTCAAATATGCTTTTAGAAAATAGAAATATGAACATGATTAATAATACAATATTGACAAATACAGGTGCTTGATTTACTTTTATCAATTCTGTTGTCAAATAATAACTTGCTACTCCCATAATGGTAGAAATAGTTCCAAATATAATCACAAATATCAATACTGTTAAGGCTTTATTCACCATGCTTTTATTTTCATTATCTCTTCTATGTGCATTTTTAAAAATAACTTCATTTAATTTATTCATTTTTACTTTTATTCCTTTCAAAGGCACAAATCTACTTGGAAAATATTTTGTTTCCCTCTATTCCTCTATTATCTTTAAAAATAACTCTTCTAATGAACTATTTGATTTCCATTTTTCTCTTAATTCTTCACATGTTCCCACAAATTTAATACTTCCTTTATCAATAACAGCAATTTTGTCACATATCTTTTCAGCTACTTCTAGTACATGTGTTGAGAAAAATACAGTATTTCCATTTTTGCTATGTTCTTTCATTAATTCTTTTAATTGAAAAGATGCTTTAGGATCTAACCCTGTCATTGGTTCATCTAAAATCCAATTTTTAGGATTGTGTAATAAAACACCTATAATAATGATTTTTTGTTTCATTCCATGTGAATAACTTTGAACTCTTTCTTTGAGAGAATCATAAATACCAAATCCCTTTGCTAATTTTGTTATTTTTTCAAATCTTGTCTTTTGGTCTACTTCATATACATCTGCTACAAAATTTAGGTATTCTATTCCTGTTAATTTTTCAAATGCATCTGGTGAATCTGGCACAAATCCAAATTGTTTTTTGGCTTCAATAGGATTTTTTTCTATATTAATCCCGTCAATTAAGATTTCTCCTTCATCTATATCTAAAATTCCTGTAAGCATTTCCATAGTGGTTGTTTTTCCTGCTCCATTTGGTCCAATAAATCCAAATATTTGTCCATCTTCAATGGTTAAATTCATGTTTTCAATTACATTTTTATGTTTGACATATGCTTTACTAACATTTTTGATTTCTATCATAATTTTTCTTCCTTTTATCTTTTTTCTAATTTTATCATTATTTATATTTTTTACAACTCTTATAATTTGTTAAATTTATTATATTATTTAACAAATTCATTTCATCATTTCACTTAATTTTATATATACTTGATTGGTTAATATACAATCATTTAATGCTCTATGTTCATTTCTTTGAGTTAGATGAAAATAGGTAATTAAATCATCTAATTTATGATGTTTCAAATTTGGAAGCATTTTTCTTGCTATTCTTAAAGTATCTATATAATCATTTGATAAATATGTATCTAAATGTTCTTCCATATTATCATAAAGAAAATTAATATCAAAATTAACATTATGTCCAACAATGATGTCTTTCCCTAAAAACACTTTGAAACTTTGTAAAACATCCTCTAATTCTTTTCCTTCCTTCAACATCATTTCATTAGTAATCCCTGTTAAGTTTGTTGTAAAATATCCAATTTCTTCATTAGTTCTGATAAGTTCAGAAAAATTGCCTACTTCTTTTTTATTTCTAACTTTAATGGCACTAACTTCAAGAATCTCTCCATGAAAAGAATCCAAGCTTGTTGTTTCTATATCTACTACTGTATAATCTCCTACATCTTCGACCAAACTATGACCTTTATATATTCTACAATTTTTATTAAGATTTCTCATACATTTACTCCTCTTTTAATATCCATTTAATTCCTTTTGCCATTCTTAAATCTGCTTCATGGAAATGATTTCCTTCATTTTCTTCGTAAATCGTTTTGATTCCTTGAGAATGATATATGTTTTCTATTGCTTTTGTATGTTCTTCTACTGTTGCTAAGACTTGATTTCTAACTTTACTTTCTTTATTTCCTAGTGAAAAATATATGCTTTGGATTTCAGATTTCATTTTATTTTCCTTGATAAATTCTACAAAATTTGGATACCAGAAAGAACCTGAAGCAGATGCAACTTTAGTAAATATGTCTGTTTTATATGTAGCATATACAGCAAATAATCCACCTAGTGAATAGCCTGCAATGGCATAATAGGTTATGCCTTTTTGTAGGTTCTTTTTAATGTAATCTTCTACCCTTGGTATAATTTCTGTTGTTAATTCACGTATATATTCATTTGCTTTTCCGAGGCAATCTTCATCATGTTGATTCAATTTTGGAGCAAACCATGGTGTCATCTCATGATTCCAATCCAAATTAGATACGGAAACTAATATAAAATTAGGGCAATGCAATTTTTCACATTTTTCAAAAACGGCTCTTCCTTCTTCCTCATTATACGCGTGTAATATGACAACTGGTAATTCTTTTATATCTGTTTTGGGACATTGTATATTTACATGTTTATTATTAATTTTATCTTCTATATTCAATGCTAACACTTCCTTAAAAACGATAACTCACATGATTATATTACCACAAATGAGAGCAACTCTCAATAGAGTTACTCCCAGTAAACATATAATCTATTTTATATTCTTTAATCAGTATTTAAAAAATTCATGACTAAATCAATTAATACTTCCTTCTCTTTTGGATTAGATTCAGCTATAAGCAAAGTTAAGGCGGTTAATGTGTTATTATCAATTGTTTGTTTTCCATCTTTATATAAAATCCCGTAAAAGTTTAAAAAATATATAAATAATGTGGCTGCTATTCTTTTATTTCCATCAGCAAAGACATGGTTTTTAACTGTTAAATAGGACAAATCTCGCTTCGTGAGAATTTTGTTCTATTTTTTTATTTATTCCTCTATATATTCAAATTCTCAAAGAAGCGTAAAGATTTGTCGACGCGAAAAATTGCATAGCAATTTTTCTGTGCATCCTTATTTCTTGTTTAATAGGAAAAAAAAGTTTTTTCCTATTAAATAAGAAATTTGCTGCTTTTTCTTCTATACTTTTATATATGTCTTGTCCTGCAAAGCTTTGATATATATTTCCAATGATAGATTCTAGTCCTTTATCTCTTTCTACCGCAAATAATGTACTTTCTTCATTAAATCTAAGTTTATTTATAACATCAATACAATCACGATATTGGATTCTTCTTTCATCTATATTTCCTTTGATTTTCTTAAGTGTTCTATGGTCATAATCATCTAGTAAATCTAATGCTTTTGAATAGTCTCCAATGACTTTTAAGATTTCTTTTGCATCACTGTTATCTAATCTTTCTTCCATACGATTCGCTATATCAATTAATTTTATTGTTTTTTCTAGATATTCTAATCTTTTTTGGTTTACTGCATATCCTTTTAACATGTAGTCTTTTAAAATTCTTGTTGCCCATTTTCTGAAAATAATTCCTTCTTGAGATTTTACTCGATAACCAACAGATATAATCATATCTAAATTATAATAGTTAGTAGGTTTATCAGCAAATTCGGAATTTCCGAATTTAGTCATCGTTTCTTCTTCTTTTAATTCTCCTTCTTTATAAATATTCCTAATGTGCTCATTAATTGTAGATTTTGCTTTTTTAAATAACTCTGACATTTGTGCTTGTGTAAGCCACACTGTTTCATCTTTTAAGTTTACTTCTAATCTTACTCCTTGGTTTTCAAATAAAATGATCTCATTTTTCTTTTCTTCCATAAAACCACATCCTTTATAAAATTCAGTTTATCCAGATGTTTTTGCTTATAAGTACTAGCAAACTGTTGTTTGTATTATATGATATATTTATGGCTTTGTCAATCATTTTATTAAAATTTATTTAATTCTATTAATAAGTTAAACTTTTCCATATTTTTCAAGTATTTTCTTTGCATAAGAACATTCTGCAACAAGCTTTTTATTTTCTTTTTTTGCATTCTCTATAATACATTCTACCAACTTTCTTGCAATTCCTTGTCCTTGATAATTACCATTTACCTCTGTATGTGTTATATTCCAATAATCTTCTGTTTCTATGAAATCACATTCTCCTACTTGGATTGTATTATCATATGCAACTGCTCTATTTTTTTCTTTATCAAATATAATTTCAATCATCCTATTCTCCTCTACTTTCTTTTAAGTCTTATGTTTATAAATTTTATTATTTTTATTCATAATACCATAAAAAAAAGAATTCTGAAAGATAATATAGTTTTTGTTCAGACTGGATTGTCATTAAGCAAGCATATATATTATTTTTTATTAATTGACGAATGTAACGTGGAGTAGATGTACAAATTCTTAATTTTAAACAAATGAGGAAGCGAGATATCGGGAGGCTCGTTTGTTTAAAATTTAGAATTTGTAATCTATGGATCTAGCCGAAGAAATAATAAAAAATAATATATATGCTTGCTTAATGACAATTAGGTCTCTATAAAAACGTAATATATAATATTTTTATGACTTTTATATGATTTCATTTACAAAAACTTTAAATTTATATATAATCTCTATATAAAATAATTTTTTTGGGGGATGCAAATGAAATATTTAAAATACTTTTTTAGAAAGATTAAAAAAATAGTAAAAGGCATTATTGTAAATGCAAAACCTTTTCTATTTATTATACTAATTCTCTTTTTATCTATAGCATCTGAAGGCTATACATGGGAAGATTTTGGTCTTGATGGATTTAGCTTAAATCCCAATGATTACTGCAATTTAACAGATATTGACTACACAGCAGTTTTACATGATGATCCAAATGGAAATGCCAGTGTTGAAATTACAGAATATTTAACATTTGATGTACATGCAGGCTCAAAATCTAATACCTATAAAGAATTATGGAGAGAACTTCCTGAAGAATATGTTGATGGATTAAAAGTAACTTATGATGTTGAATCAGTTACACAAATTCTGGACAATGGTCAAGAAATACCTTATTCAGAAACTTCTAAAATGTATTGGGAAGATTCCGACTATACTCAAAGTTCAACTATGCGTTGGCATCATAGTGATGGTTCAGGAAGTTATCCAGATAATGATGAGTCTTTGCTAATATACATTCCATGGACATATCGAGAAAAAATGACTTTTAAAATTGTATATTCCATGAACAATGCAGCTTTAAAATATAATGATTGTTCTGAATTATATTTAGCTATGTATTCTGGAAATACGATTACAAAACTAAATTCTTATAAAGCTCAAATTCTCATACCAGATGAGATAATGCCATCTACTTACTATGCATATACGTTTGGAACTGCTAATAATCGATTGCCGCTTATCGAATCAGATGATATAAATGATGGCTATCATACATTTTCAATCAATTTGGATAAGTCTGATTTAAAATTCAATTATCACAATCGTTATATAGAATTTTGTTTGTTGGCATATGGCGATGATAAACATATTTTTACAAAATATGCACCTAATAACAGATATTCAGATGAAAATGTTTTAGAGGAATGTATTGCAGAAAATGAATATTATGAAACGCAAAATAAAAAATTTAATACATATAAAACACTATTACTGATAGCATCTATATTTGGTACAATTTTAATAGTGTATACTACAATAAATAAATATAAAAAGACTAAGGAAAAATACAACTTATATGACCCAGAAGTAGACTATGATTATTTTAGAGAAATACCAAGTGACTTAGACCCTATTTTTGCTTCTGAGTTAGTCTTTATGAAAGATCCTTTTGATGAAAATAAAGAAAAACAAGAAGAATATGCAGCAATTTTACTTAGTTTAGTAAGAAAAAAATATGTTAACATTACGAAATTAGATAATAATCTTGACTGGGATAGTTCAAATACAGTCATTTCTATAGAACCTACTCGCACCAATTACGCAACACCAGCTTTTACGGATTCTCCAGATTATTCACCAGAACCTATTTATACAACAATAAATGAAAATACTGGTGATGTTTTAGAGCCACTTACTACTTCTGAAAGACTTTATTTAGAATTATTGGAAAGACATTCTAGAACTTATCATAATTCAATTACAATCAATCAATTACAAAAATGTATTGATAATGATTATGTATATACAAATGCATTTGTAAAAGATATAGAAAAGAAACCTATTTTAGAAAGTGGTGTCATGCAAGGATATTTCCAAAGTGCAGATTATGATGCACCTAAAAAAGAACTTAATAAAAGTGCTAAGTCAAGCCTAATTTTAGGATTCATTTTATTAATTGTTATCAATCTGATTTCCTATTTTACACCTATGGCATTAGCTTTTGGAGCATATACTATTTTGGGTATCGCTTGTTTGTGGAAATATTTTTATCTAACTTCAAAAGCAAGTAATTTCGTTTTATTTACACAATATGGAGCTAATGAACAAGCTAAATGGTATGGTTTATACAATTTCTTAAATAGTGATACTTTGATGAATGAAAAAGAAGTTCATGAATTACCTTTATGGGAAAAATATTTGATTTACGCAACTGCTTTTGGTATTTCTGAAAAAGTGATAAAAGCGATAAAGATACATGCAGTAGAATTAAATATTGATAGCAGTCCTATATTAAACCATCATTTTTATATTCACTCAAGTAGCTTTCATAGGACCTCTAGAGCCTTTGGTCGCTCTATCCATACCTCTTCAAGAGGCGGTGGATTTGGTGGACATGGTTATGGTGGAGGCGGCCGTGGTGGCGGCGGTGGTGGCGGAGGCCACTAATACTACAAGATTTGTCGACGCGAAAAATTGCTACGCAATTTTTCTGTGCATCATTGTTTTTTATTGAATAGGAAAATTTACTTTCCTATTCAATAAAAAAAGTATTTTCATGCTCTTTCTTTTTATCTAAAATTTTAATTCTTTCCACTATTGATTTTTCAATATGTCTTTTAATTGTAAAGAATCTAATTGAATATCAAGACTATGTTCTATTTTTTCTCTACGAATTGTTTTGTAAATGGTTTTTGAAATATATTTTTCTGCAAAATGAATGATTTCTTTATATTCCTTAATATCATCAGGAAAATATATTCCTCCTTTATCCTTATTTTTTATCATCCAGCAAACAGCTGCTAACGCTGACATGGCAACAGGTGTTATTGTTGGTGTTTGCCAGAAAGATGATTTTTTGTCCTTATATAAAAAATGTTTCTTAATTCTATTTCCTACCCATACTGGCTCAAATTTATCTCCTAATAATAATACTCCTACATATTCTGTACCTCGTTTTATATTTTCTTTGTAAGGAATTTCTGCTCTTTTAGGGTATTTAAATCCTCGTATAATTGAAATATCATCATCTTGTGGCTTATGGAGATCTGGATGAAGATAATCATTTACTTTCGCTTTTTTCAAGTATTTTACTGCAAATTCACAAGGAGAGTATAAAAATATAACTGTTGGTCTATATACGACCTCCTCCCCTTTTTTTACTTCAAGAGATTTTGCTATCGTAATTATTTCTTCGTGAGGCACTAAAAATCCTTCAAATTCCCCTTTTGGATAATATGTTTTTCCTACTTTATCAATCGCTATATCTTTAAATTCTAAAAAACCATTTTTTAAATCTAGATTTTTACATTCTTTTTCATAATCTATTTTCTCACTCGTACCAATATTAGCAGTTGCTTCACTTAACATTTCGAAGAAAAATGAATCCACTGACCATGTACTATATAGTTTATTTTCATCAAATTTTTCTTTGATTTCTTGATAATCATTATCATTTACGTGAATTTCTTTTAGTTCAATAGCCTTCGCAAGTTCATTGAATTTATTTTCCTTTAAAAATTTATGATATTCTTCATTATTCTTAAATTGCTTTTTTACAATGTATTCCAGCCCTGCTTTTACAAAATGAGAAACCAATCCAGGATTATTTCCATGTTGCAACACGATAGGATATTTATTCACATTGCTTTTTTGCTTTAATTGATTTCGTAATTCATTTTTTTTCAAGTTTTCTTCAAAAATATTATACCAATTATCGCTCCAATCTGTCTCTCCTGTGTTTAGATACATGATATTTTTATTTGCACACCATTCTATGAAATCTTTTGTACCAACACTATCAGCAAAATCAATTAATAAATCGCCCTCTTCTAAATATTCTGAAAATATGCTTTTGAAATTTTCTCTATTAATATCCGCTACAAGGAAGTTCCCCATCTTCCCTCCAAGTTCGAGAAAAAAAGTATATTCAAGCTTATCCCTAGATATTACGAAATATTTGTCTTTATCATATTTTATTTCTTTGGAAATTTTTTCGAAAAAACTTTTTCCTACTGCACCAAAACCAAATTGTACTATTTTATTTTTAAATTCAATCATTGTTCTATATTTCTTCTTTCTCTAATCGTTCTTTTATTGTTTTTGTTAATATAACTTTTTTGGGAAATACGTATCCATCTGTTATATAAATCTCCATTCCTTTTTCTTGAAATTTTAAGAAAATCTTTTTCAAGTCTGGTTGAATTTTATCTCCTACCACTATGATTTTCACTATACCATTTTTCTTAAAATATTCAGATGTTGGAATATCATGTTTGTATAAATCCCAACTATTATCAAAAATAGATTCTTTTGCTCTATATCTATTTGTTCTATAGCTATCAAGCAAAAAAGCTGGGTTTGCATCATTTTTTAGTTGTATATTTTTTAATTTTTCACTTCCATTTATTAAGCAACTTTCAATTAAATAGGTATTTGTGGTTGCTTGTGTGTCTTGTTGTTCATCCGTTCCGTTAAAAACTGGTATGGGTCTATAACCTATATGTGCTAAATCGATTCCCAATTCTATACTTTCTTTACCTGGTAAATCAATAAACATCGCTGTATCTTGTTGATATTCTTTTAAGAACATTGCTTTTCTATCTAACCAATCACCAATAGGTTGTCTATGATAAGTATCAATTGCAACAAATGGTACTGGTCTCACCCATTCTGTCCATTTCGCACCTTCAGGTGCATATATTTTATATATTTCTTTTCCTCTCATTTTCTTACCCTCTATTTTTCAATTAATACTGGAATATCTTCTGCATAAGAATCAATTCTTGGATATGGACTCATTCGTGCATAATATCCAGCATGCTCTCCTTCTATTGTATATGAGCCAAGACAAATATGATATTCTTTTCCATCTTCACTTTTTAATGGTTTACTTTGGAAGTTTTTCTGTGCTAAGTATTGTTTTGGATGCTTTTTTACATCTTGTAAAATTCTTTCATATTCATCCTCTTTACATGCTTCTTTAATTGAAATCCTCTCTCCTACTCTACCATAAACTGGTTTATATATAAACCCTTCTTTTTTTCCTACATCCTTTACTTCTAATGTTTCTGGTAATAATGTTTTCCACGTTTTCATACAAATACCAGCTTTTTTTAGTTCTTCCCAAACAAACGGAAATCTTTTACTTTGAGCATATATGCTAATAGGATGGTTGCAAGATTTCGTTATGGTGTTAAAGTATCCATCCCATCTGCGTGGTTTCATTTGGATAAGCCATTCCAATGGAGTAAATCTAAAAATCAAATCTATACTTTCTTGATTATTATCTAAAATACAATAAGCTTTCTTATCTTTAAAATTAATATGGTCTGCTGCTCCATAAATAATCTTGTAACCTTCCTTTTCAAGTCTATCTCCTAAATATTGCATAACTTGCCTATCATCACTAAAGCAAGTACAATGCACCATCATAATTGTTCCTTTTTTGTTTAATTTACTGTTTATTGTATCTACCATTTTTTCGCCAAATGAATGATATTCTAATTTAGGCATATTTATCATTTTACGTGCTATATCTGGTAATAGTGAACTTTCTGCAAAACCTCCTGGGCAATCACTATTTACTTCAGTTACAACCCATTGATTGTCTGTACTTGGATGAAAATCATATCTCATAAGTCTAATATTTTGCGTTTTATCATAAGTTTGCATATTTGGTATTTGCTCTAAAATTTGTTTAGGAAGTGCTAATTTTTTTGCAAGTTTACGATTTTGATTTAAATATTCTTCTGCTAATCTAGTTTCTTTATCTAAGCTTTTGGTAAGCCTAATGATTTCTTCATTTTCTTTTTGCGTTAATATCAATATATGTTTTGATAAAGTGTTACTATCACAAAATTGTGGATCCCATTTATAGCAGTCAAACATGGCTTGAATTTTATATTCGTAATATCTATCTTCGGGAATTTTGATTAATTTCATAACCTCTCTCTTTTCTCTACAAATTATAATTTTTCATTATATTCCAAATTCTTTGGCATATTGGACAGCACCTTTTATTTCTATGTCTGTATCATTCAATTTCACAGCCATAAAATTTTCATCAGCCACATCAAAAGGTGCTTGTATTCCATATTGTATTGCTGGAATATATCCAAACTTTGGATAATAATTTTCACTTCCTAATACAATAGAATAATGATATCCTAGTTGTTTCGCTATCTTGTGCCCTTGTTCAATTAACATACTACCAATTCCTTGTTTTTGGTATTCTGGTAATACAGCAAGTGGTGCTAAAGCTATTTCTTCATGATTTTCTATTTTTATTTTTGTAAATAAAATATATCCTACAATTTTATCCTCTTTAACAGCTACCAATGATAATTCCGGTATAAAGCTATCACTATTTCTTAAAGCAACTACCAAATCCTGTTCATTTCCATCACTATGTTCTGCTGTTTCAAATGCTGTTTTGACAACCCTGTATACATCTTCATAATCTTTTTGATTTTCTTGTCTTATTTTTATCATATTACATTCTCCTCACAACTTGTTATTATCCATCTAAGCATATCATAAAAAAGAAAATTATTCTATATATCAGACCAAAGCCTGTAAAATAATTTTCTAAAAGGTAATATTTTGTTAAATATTT
The DNA here is from genome assembly GCA_904387305.1 of uncultured Clostridia bacterium. GTDB lineage: Bacteria > Bacillota > Clostridia > TANB77 > CAG-508 > CAG-269. The sequence continues at coordinate 19,854 of CAJFLB010000009.1, read as the reverse complement.
ATGGTGCTTTACATAACTTTCTTTTTATAAAAATAATCACATAACTAATTATCGCTAAAATCGCAACAATTCCTATTTGCTCAACTACCAATGGTGATAATTTTAATAAATTTCTAAATAGATATGCTGCCACATAAAATCCAATAGCTGTTGTACTAAATAAAAATGCATGAACTTTATTAAATGGCATACAAACCTCCTGAACGGCTAATATGCTTACAAATCCAATTAGCAAATACATCATAGTGGTTAAACTATTTTGCTCTATTCCCATACCATTTCCTATAACTGTTAAAACAATTATATTCAACATGATCACAATCGCAAATGGAAGTGCATTTGTTAAGGCTGTCTTCAAAAATGTTCCTTTGATTGGTTTTTCATTTCTTTCAAAAGATACAAAGAAAGAGGTATATGCTTCAATTACTAAATCAATTAATGTAATTTGTATTGGTATGAATGGGAATTCCATATTGGTTAATATACAAAATACAGATAATAGAACAGAATATATAGTCTTAATAAAGAATATTCTTGCAACACTTGTAATGTTATTAACAACTCTTCTTCCTTCCATTAGTACATCTTTTAAAACACTAAAATCTGAATTTAATAATACAATTTGAGATACTTGTTTTGCGCTATCTGTTGCATCTGGAAGTGTAATACTACAGTCCGCTTCACGAAGTGCAATGACATCATTGACACCATCTCCTGTCATGGCTACTTTATGCCCTTTTTCTTGCAATGCTTTTACAATAATACTTTTTTGATGTGGCAATACTCTTGCAAAAATACTATATTTATCCACTATTCCTGCTATTTCATCATCACTTTTTATGGTAGACAAATCTATGTAAGAATCATAGTTTTCAAGACCTGCTGTTTTTGCTATATTAGATACAGTAAGAGGATTATCTCCTGAAACGACTTTTACCTCAACACCTTGCTTTTTAAAATATCCTAACATTTCTTTTGCATTTTTTCTTAAAGGATCTTCTAGTATAATGGTAGCAACCACTTCTAATTCTGGTAGTTCTGGTGTACGAATCACTTTATTTGTATAGGCAATTCCTAATACTCTTTTTCCTCTTTTTTGTAAATCTATCATTTCTTCTGGCATCTGTACCTTACTTTTTTCAAATAATCTTTCAGGTGCGCCCATAACAATTGTTCCCATATTTTCAAAAGAAATAGCACTCCACTTTCTTTCTGATGAAAATGGTATTTTTTCTATAGTGTTATATACAGTATCTCCTTTAAAATATTTCTTCATCGCTTTAAATGTTGCATTATTATCCTCCATACCATTTACAAATGCCACCATCATTTCGTTAAATGACTTTGGTAATATGGCTTCATCATACATTTTTACTTCTGAAACTTTCATTTTACCTGTTGTAATCGTCCCTGTTTTGTCTAAGCATATGGTATCTATATGCGCTAGAGATTCTATACTATATAATTCTTGTACAAGTACTTGTTTTTTTGCTAATTTAATAACCCCTGATTCTAATGAAATTGTAATTAATAAGACTAATCCTTTTGGTAACATTCCGAAGAAGTGCTGCTGCCGTTGCAATAACTGATTGTGTGATGTCTGTTTGTCTTGTAATATATGCTTGTATAAATAGAATAATTCCAAATGGAATAATGACAAAACTTGTAAATCTTGTTACTTTTTTCATAGACTTAATTAATTCTGAATTGTTAGATTTTTGTTTCTTGGCTGAGCTAATAATTCTATTGGCAAAATTATGCTCTCCTACTTTTTCTATTTTTGCATAACATCTTCCACTAACCACATAACTTCCTGAAAGCAATGTGTCTTTTTGGCTTTTTAAGATTAAATCTGATTCTCCTGTTAGCAAAGCTTCATTAACTTCTATTTCTCCACTGATAATTTGTGCATCTGATGGAATTTGATCTCCTTGTGCTAAAACAATTGTATCTCCTAATACAATTTCTTCTACATCTATTTTTTTCTCTTTTCCATTTCTTATAACAGTTGCTTTTGCTGTATTTAAAATTGATAATTTTTTCACTAAATTTTTCCCATGGATTTCTTGTATAATACCAATGAAAACATTTACTGTGATAATTAAGAAAAAGAATACATTTGTATATGCTTTTACTGAAATTAATGCAATCGCAATTATCAAATTATATAAATTGAATAATGTAAATACATTATCAGCGATAATCTTCCAATTTGATTTTAAATTGTCTTTTGGAAGTGTATTTACATTTCCTTTTTGTATTTGTTCTTCTACTTCTTTGTTTGATAATCCTTGTATTTTGTCCATTTTTTAATATCCTTCCTTTCTTTTATCATAAGTCTTAACATCTATTACACGATTAAAAAATAAAAAGGTTGGAAAAATTTTTAAAAAAATGAAAAGTCATCTATATTCGATGACTTCTCATTCTATTCTTCATTTTTTTGCTCTTCTCCACATTTAGCACAATACTTATCATTGCTATTCAAAACAGAACCACATGTATGACAAGTTTCATTTAATTTTGTACCACAATATGTACAATATATATGACTTTTATCTTGCGAAGCTCCACATTTAAAACATGTTTTTTGATTTTGTTTATAAATAATATATATGATAACACCTGCTATATTGGTAATTAATGTGATACCTCCCCATAAATATGGATTTAGTTTTGACTTTAGTGCATTTTGATAAATATATAAAGCCAGTAATATCCAATATATCATAAAGAAAAACATCATAATGGCTAGTGTTACTTTTATATACATTTTTCCATTTTCAACTGGATGGATTTCATTGATAAAATATATTTTTTCTCCTGTATCATGATTTGCTATATAACTTAATAGATAAACTTGCTTATTACCAAAGTTTGCCTCATAAAATATTTGATCTTCTGATTCTTTTTGAATTTCTGTATCAAAGTTTGACAACACTGTATTTATGATAAGTTCTTTATTGGTTGTTAATCTGAAAATAGCTGTGTCATTATTGGGATTTACAAAATAATCATTTGTCATATTATCTGATTTATTTAAGGTGAATTCTTCTTGGTTTGCAAATTCAGAATTTTTACTACTATATATGATTTTATTTTCTTTATCTAATATTAAAACATCTACAACATCTTCTGAATTGTCTGACATAGTTGTTATTTCATCTTTTATGCTTTTCAGATCATTATGATTATTTTCTAATTCTTCATAAATCCTATGATAGTTATATATAAATGCTAACTTATCTTGAAAGGCATTCCCTATAAATAAGATTAAACTAATTCCTGCCAATATAGCAACAATTATATATAATAGAACAACTTTTTTGAATGGTATTTTTTCTATAAAATTATTCATAACATTCACCTCTTGTATTTTCCTTTAAGGCTATTGGTAGCATAATCAGTATTGCAAGTGCTATCAAACCAATTGCTCCTACAATAAATCCCCAAATATTTACATCTAGCATAATCAATGTACTTGGTATAAACAATAATAGCACAATTGCTAATATAAATAATTTTTGCATTCTTCGTTCTCTTGTTTTTTGCTTTAATTCAAAACATTTTTTATCTATCTCTGGCTCTAAATTGGATAACACATTTTGTAAATTTTTATCCATATGCATTACCTCCTCTTTTTATCCTCTTTTCTAATTTTTTCTTTCCTTCATGTATCCTACTCTTTATGGTTTTTGGTTTTGTTCCCATCTTTTCAGCAATTTCCTTTAAAGAATATTCTTCTAAATACTTCAGCTTTATTGCTTGTGCTTGTTCAAATGGTAATGTATCAATTTCTTTTAATACCCTATCTACTTCATTTTTTTCTGCAATCTTATCTTCTATTGAAATCGTATCAGATATGGTTTCTATATCAATTTCTGATGCAATTTTCTTATTTTTCTTTAAATAATCTAAATAACAATTCTTTGCAATTTTCATAAGATATGTACTAAACATTGCTTTTCCTTTTACATCAAACTTATCTATATGTATTACCAATTTTAAAAATGTTTCTTGTACTAAGTCTTGTGCAATTTCTTCATCTGCTGTTAATTTGATTAGAAATTTTGATACATATGGATAATATATAGTAATTAATTCATTAAAGGCTTCTTTTTCTCCTTTTTGGCACTTTACAATTAATTTTACCTCATTCAAGCTAGCACCTCTTTTCTGTTTTCCACTTATTACACGATTTTAAAGTAAAAAGGTTGGTGTTTTTATAAAATAATCTGGTGTCGCATTTTTTATTGTATAGGAAACAATATGAAACTTTAAGTTACGCAACTCAAAGTGAAAATAAATATCAAAATTTTATTTTCAAAAGAAAAATCGGCTTTTATCTTGACCCGATGTAGATTTTTCCGTATACAACAAGGTTAGCCTTTCTTATTATTTTTTCCTTTATATTTACTTTATTATAATGCAGTCCCTCTCTTTGGAACAAAAAAATGGTTCATATCATTTTTCTCAAGTTTCAGTAATGCCACTTTATTTTTTATTCCTCCACCATATCCTGTTAAACTTCCATTTGTTCCAACAACTCTATGACACGGAATAATAATACAAATTGGATTCCAACCAACAGCCCCACCAACTGCTTGTGATGACATTCTTTTTATGCCTCTATTTTTTGCAATTATTTTAGATATGTCATTATATGTTAAAGTATCTCCAAAAGGTATATGGTTCATTATATCTATTACTTCTTTTCTAAATGAAGTCAAATTCTCTATTTTGTATTTTGGTGTAAAATTAGGCTCATTACCATTAAAATATATATCAAGCCATTGGGTTGTTTCTTTAAATATAGGTAATTCTTTCTCTTCACAATCTATTTTATGTTTTAAAGTGTCTCTTGAACCTTCAAACCATAAGCCTGTTAAATATTCTCCATCACTATTCATTATCATATCTGAAAAACCTTCTGGTGTTTTATAATGATATTTATATGTCATAATAGCCTCCTTAAAATTATTTTTTCTATTTTCTCGTTACATTGCTTAATCAAATTGAACTTGCCAATTTTCATCATTCATAGCATGAAAACACATCTCTATTTGCTCTTTATTATTTTTTTCTTCTGCTAACAAAGGTAATTCATCTATTGCAAAATATCCTATTTCTGTTGTTTCTATGTTTTTTTCAAATTTACCACCTATAACATCACATAACACAAATATTTTGCATACACCATAGGCATATATTGGTTTGTTGTGTTTATTTCTATCTTGAATAGCAATTACCTTTTTAGCTAAAACATCTAATCCTGTTTCTTCCTTTACTTCTTTCACTGTATTAGATTTAATTGATTCTAAAACATCCACCCAACCACCTGGTAAAGACCAAGTTCCATTATTTTCGTGAACTAATAATATTTTATTATCTTTAAATATGACCGCTCTTGTATCTAATTTAGGTGTTTGATAACCTGTTTCATTACAAAATAGATTTTTTACTTTCTCAATCGGAATATCTGTTTTCATATTCACCATTTCAGCTGATATATCTCTCAGCCTTTCATATCTTTCAATGTCATATACATTATTTGTATATGTTAAACCATTTTGTGCTATACTTTGTATTTCTATTGCTAATTTCAACCATTTATCCATTTAAAAATCTCCTCTTACTTGTAAATTTATATTACTATATATCTAGTTTATTATCATACTTGTCATTGATTAAAATATATCTATTTTTATACTTTTCACACATGTTTAAGTTATATTTATTTTCTTCTATGAGATTTTCTATGTCTATACTCTCTTGTTGCTTTCTTTGTTCTATAATATTTTCATATTTTATAATATCTTGATAATTATTTTTTATATATTCTTCTGTCATGATTAGACAAATATATTGTATTTCTTTTACATATTCTTCTTCAAAATCTTTTTTCCAATCAAATGGTATATAACATTCTTCTATTATGATATTTTGCTTATTTTCTATATTTGTTTTTATCATTTCTTTTATTATCTTCCATAAATATTGTGTTAACTCTTCATCATCTTCGACTGTTAATGTTGTATTTTTACTTCTAATAAGTCCCATTTTTAAGTGATCTATTGATAGATACGGGTATTTATATTTTTCTAATCCCCACTTAATAATTCATTTACAGTAATATTCAGTTCATTGCATAAGTCAAGCATAATTGATGAATCAGGCATGCCTTTACCAGTTTCCCATTTTGATATTGCTCTGTCTGTTATATTTAATTTTTCTGCAAGTTCTGCTTGCGTCATATTTTTTTCTTTTCTACACTTGGCAATAAATTTTCCAATTTTGACTTGATCCATACTTTTACCTCCTTTACTATTATTGTAAATTCCTTGTAGTGAAAAGTAAACATACGAATCGTTGAGTGAGGAAAACAACGATTCGTAGAATAACATAAATTATAATTTGTAATTATCATTTTTTATTGCTTTCATATAAATTTTCTATATTTATTGACTTTTTAGTCATAAATAGATTATAATAAATATAGGAAATGACAAATCCACAAACGTGGTTTTGCCAAGATATAGCTTTAATAAACCATTAGCTCGGCATAGCAGAATGGTTTATTTTTTATTATTTATGTAGTTGCTTATCAACCCAGTTCTTATACAGAACTGCTGTCAAGGCAACGTTTAATGTTAAAGATAACATTAATGCTATTATTAAGAATAGTATTACTTTAACCATAAACATCACCACCCTTCCTACGAAGAATCGTAAAATTGGTGGCAAAACCACATCTGCTAACTATCATTTCCTATGGTACTTATTCTACAATATTCTTTTTATTTTGTCTACAAATTTTATTGAATTTATAAATATATTTTTACTTTCAAGACAAATTGCTATTTCTTTCGCTAGAATTATATTAAAAATTATTTTTTGGGTAATGTTTTAAAGTAGTTATTCATTTTTTATCTTAATTATAAAATATTATTTTTTATGCTTAAATACTGGGAATATTAAAGCAATTCCAATGCCTAAATATATAAAAACACTAGAAATTGAAGATATGGAAGCATATCCCTCTAAAAAATCCAAAAAGCTTAGATTTAAACCATACGCTCCTATACTTAACATTATTGAAGAAAATACAGCAATAATGCTATTTGTAACAACTTTGCCTCCATTAGCTTTATATTTTTTATATTTGATAAATTCAACTATTGAAGAAATTAAAATAATGAAACTGTTCAAAAGCCATACTGGCAGAACTGCAAGCCTATTCCAATTGTTTGAATCAATTCTTTATCTAGAATATTACTATTTATTTTATATATTCATAAAAGTATCACACCCAAATATGGATATTAAACTTACTCTTCTTTATTTTTATATATTCTATATGATACTACATAAGATATACTATACATAACAATCATCAAAGCTACCAATAATACTAATCCAAATTGATTTATAAAATTTTCTAGCATTTCCATATTTATATTAAGATTAGATTTCATGATTAGAAAACCTGCTCCTGCTGCTATTACTATGATGATAAATAATAATATAAACATTTGAATTCTTCCTTTTTCTACTCCCCATTTGAATATACTTGGAATTTGTATGGCTTGTATTAAAGAAATTCCAAACATTCCACCTATTGTTGTGGTAATTAAACTTTCATAATTAATATTTATCATATTTTCAGGTCTAACATAATTCATAACATTTGCAACTATAATAGTTAGTAATAAACCTAATATTCCACCTAAAATAGTTGCTCCTATTGCTAAAATAAATTTTTCTTTTACAATTTCTTTTCTATTAGTAGGTAATGTTAAAATATATTTATTTGATTTTGCAATTTCATCATAACTAAAAGTTGACAGTGCAATCATACCAACAATTGTGCATATGATAATAGATCCCCAATTAATCGCTTCTGTACCTACAATTGCAATCCCACAAAACAAAACAATAATAATTAAAGATGCTTTGTAACTTGCTAAATTATATAAATCTTTTTTCAATAATCCCTTTATCATAACTATTTTTCCCCCTTAATGTAAAATAACATGATATCTTCAATAGATGGCTTATTAGTGGTTGTTATATTATATTTTTTTCTGATAACATTTTTATTGTCTGTCAATACTTCATACTGATATTTTTCTTTTTTATATTTTATATAATCCTTTTCATCTAATTTTAAAAAGTCTTCTTTACTGCATTTTATAATTCCATAATTTTCTAATAATTCATCTGTTGGTAAATGAAATACCATTTTTCCCTTTTCAATAAATACAATATAATCTGATACATGCTCTAAATCTGTTGTAATATGTGTTGATAACAATATTGACCTTGTTTCATCTTCTTCTATATATCTTCTAAATATATCTAAAATTTCATTTCTTACCACTGGATCTAAGCCACTTGTTGGCTCATCTAATATTAAAAGTTTAGGATTATGTGATATAGCTGTTGCAATTTTTAATTTCATCTTCATGCCACTAGAAAAATCTTTTACCAACTTATTGCTTGGTAAATCAAATTGTTTCAACAAATTTTTATATTTATTTTCATCCCAAGTTTTATAAACATCTTTCATAATAGAATTTATATGTTTTGCTGTTAAATATTCTGATAAAAAACTATCATCTAATACAACACCAATTTCTTCTTTTATTTCTTTTTCATGTTCCTTGCTATCTTTTCCAAATATGTTTATGGTTCCTTCTGCATTTGTTACACTTAATATAGATTTAATTGTTGTGGTTTTTCCTGCTCCGATTTTCTCCTATTAATCCTACAATGCAACCTTCTGGTAAATTAAAGCTAATATTTTGTAGTTTAAAATCTTTATATGCTTTTGAAACATTTTGTAATTCAATATTATTTTTCATACTAAAAATCCCCCTCAAATATCATTTTAAATAATTCTTTTATTTCTTCTTCAGAAATATTGGATATTTTTGAAATATCATATATTTTTTCTATATAGTCTTGGATTTCTTTTAGTTTTTCTTCTCGAATGAGTTCTAAATTTTTAGGAGCCACAAAACTTCCTTTTCCTTGAACTGTTTTTATGAATCCTGCTTGTTCTAGTTCATCATAAGCTCTTTTTACTGTTAAGAAGCTAATTTTTAAATCATTTGCTAAACTTCTTACAGATGGTAACATATCTTCTTCTTTTAGTTCATTGGAAAATATAGCTTGTTTTATCGCATTTTCTATTTGTTCAAAAATGGGGATACTACTATTATTACTAATGATTATATTCATTTTCTTCTCCTTACTGTTATTATCTGTTATGGTGTAATTATAACACTTTATAACAATATGTCAATACATTTTTTTATTTTCTTCTATATATTGTTATTTTTATCAAATAAAAAGAGAATTATCGTTTTTAATAATTCTCCCTTTGTTATCTATTCCTCTTCTATTAACTCTAGATTTGCTTGTCTTTTTATTTTACCAGTTGTTGTTTTAATTAATGGTTCGTCTGAAACAATAATTCCTCTTATTGCTTTATATTTTGGCATAACACTATTTACTTCTTTTATTTTTTCAGTCAATACTCTATAAATATCTTCTTCTTTTTCTACCTTATATGCTTCTTTCATAATATCTTTATCAAATACAATTTTTACATGTATTTTGATATTATCTTTATCATCTGTTTGTTGTTTTCCAAAGATAAAAGATTCTTTTACCCCTTCAATTTTATTAACCAATCCTTCCATTTCTTCTGGGTATATATTTTTACCATTTTTTAAAACAATGACACTTTTCTTTCTTCCACAGATAAATATGTAACCATCTTCATCAATTCTTGCCAAATCTCCTGTATGGAACCATCCATCTTCCATAACACTTTCTGTCGCTTTTTTATTATTATAATATCCTAACATGATATTTGGGCCTTTTACAACTAGTTCTCCTACACCATCATCATCTGCCTCATCAATTCTTGCCTCAACATGTGGAATTGGTCTTCCAATAGATCCAACTCTATGATGTTCATTTGTTTCTATTCCAATGATTGGAGATGTTTCCGTTAAACCATATGCCTGACATAAGTTTAATCCCCAGTTTCTAAATGTTTCAATAACCTCTTTATCTAATGCTGCAGCTCCAGTAATAAATAACTTGATACATCCTCCATACATATCATGAATTTCTTTAAACACTTCTTTTTTCTCTTGCATAGATTTATCTTTATATTCTTGCATCAATTCTTTTGTTTCTTCTACTTTTCCTTTTTTCTCTATCATCTTCCATATATTTTTATACATTAATTCATATATGGCAGGAACAAATGCTGCATATGTTATTTTATATTCATTTAAATTTTCTACAATATGTCTAATACCATCACAAAAAGCTCTTTCTGCACCTACATATAATGAAACTAACATACCCACTGTGCATTCATATACATGATGTAGTGGTAAGAATGATAAGATTCTATCATCTGAATTTACATCTACAACAGATGCATAATCCATTACATTTGAAATTAAATTCTTATGTGAAAGTGCAACTACTTTTGATTTTGATGTTGTTCCTGAAGTAAATAACATGATACGCATTTCTTCTGGATTAATTTTTGCATTGATATATTCTTTGTTTCCGCTATCTAGCATTTCTTTTCCTTTTTCTATTAATTCTTTCTCAGAATATATCCCTTCATCGTGAATATCTGTATCCATAGAAATTAAATGTTTTAACTTGTTTTTCTCACTATATTTTATTTTTTTGATAGTTTCTTCATATTTTTTAGAATAAAAGATGGCTTCTACTTCTGAACGCTCTATGACTTCTTCTAGTTCATTTGCTGGTAATGATTTATCCATTGGAACGACAATTCCTACACCACATACAACTGATAAATAGGCAAGTTCCCATTCATATCTATTTTCTCCAATAACACCAATTCTTTTTCCCTTTAAACCTAAACTAATTAGTGCTGTTCCTAAATAGTTTATCATATCTCTTATTTCATTATGTGTATATGTTTTATATTGTCCTTTTCCTATTTTTATTTTATATCCTGGTTTGTCTCCATATAATTCTCTTGTCTTATTTAACATATCTTTTAAATCTGTCACTTCTAACATATTTTTTGCCATATCTTTATTTCCTCCGTATTTTTCTTACTTTTCTATTTTATTTGTATTTTTTCTTGCCTATAATAGATTAATATAGATATGAAAAAAAGTCAAATGATATTGTAAATTTTAAGAAAAAAGATTTGTCATATTTCAAACAAATCTTTTTCTATTATATAATTATTCGTTGCTATTATTTAATTTCAAATTCATTTGAATATATATCCATATATCCATTATCATATACTGGTTTTACTATTCTGTATGTTCCATTCGTTAATTTTCCATAATACTGTTCTATATCTAATTTTTGTGTTAATTGATTATCTACATCTAATTCATAAGCTATATCAATCCAAGATAAATCATCAGATACATATTGTAAATCTTCCCATTCTTCATTAACTTTTTGTTGAACTCTAAATTCTACACCCCAACCATATTGTTCTTCATTATTATCTGTAATTATGATTGAAACACTTTCTGGAGTTATTGTAGTATCGTCAACTTCTATCGTAACATTTTCTGGACTACGACTAAATTCTTCATTTGATTTTAAATTTTCTTCAAATGTATTTTCATACACTTTTCTTTCTTCCTCAAAGTCATTATAGTCCATAGACCAAGTGCCAATCTTAATATCATCAAATCCTGCTAATGTATTGAAATCTATAACTTTATATCCAAGTCCAAAATATTCTATTGTTCCTCCATCATTCATAATTCCTGCTGGATTTTGTATACAAAATATTGGCTTTTCCTGTTTTTGCACTCTGTTATAATCTACTACAAAAAATATAATTCCTAAAATTACAATTACTCCTATGATACTAAAACATATTTTTAATCCCTTTTTCATAAATCCCCCTATTTTTCTTGACTTTTTATTTATACATATATTATAATAAATATAGGAAATGACAGATCCACAAACGTGGTTTTGCCAAATAGAGTTAAACTCACATCTACTCGTCAAAGTTACAGATGTGAGCATTTTTTATTTATGTAGTTGCTTATCAATCCAGTTCTTATATAGAACTGCTGTCAAGGCAACGTTTAATGTTAAAGATAACATTAATGCTATTATTAAAAATAGTATCACTTTAACCATAAACATCACCACCCTTCCTACGAAGAATCGTAAAATTGGTGGCAAAACCACATCTGCTAACTATCATTTCCTATGCTACTTATTCTATAATATTCTTTTTATTTTGTCTATAAATTTTATTAAATTTATAGATATATTTTAATCTCAAAGACAAATTGCTATTTTTTATAAGAATTATAGTATAAAGAGAAGAGAATTTTCAATGATTATCCGTCCTAGCTATTGTAATTTACTTTCACTTTTATATTTCATTAATTATTTTATCTAAACCAGAAAAATCAATAAAATCCACTTTTTTATCATAAGTTTCTATCATTGCTCTATTTTCCGCTGTTTGCTTTTCCTGTGGTACATTTTTAACTGCATTATAAAGCAATTTCATCATAGTTTTGTGAACAAAATTTAATTTTGAATAATCAATTCCACCTCTTAAATGGAAGATTTTTGCTTTTTCAAAAATTTCCTTTGGTATTTGAATTTTTATATTATTCCTTATATTATTTATATTCTTTTCATCTGTTGGATCTGCCAGTCCTATTGTAACCAATATAATTGTTTTATTTGATATCTTGTTTAATTTTTTTAGTGTTTTAGACATTCCTAATACTCCACCCGCATACAATCCGCCTAAGTAAATAATCTTATCATAATTATTTATTTCTTTCACATTTTCAAAAGAAATTGCTTCTATATTAGTTCTTCTTGAAAGTTCTTTTGCATATTGTTTAGTTGTTCCATAATGAGAACCATATATTATAATATTACTCATAACAACCTCCGTATTTTATATTTATTTTTTAAATACTAAAATTGCTTTTGCTGTCCCTGTAATTGACATGGTAACTAATTCATATCCATCTTGTAACATTTCATTTGCTTTTTCTTCTACTTTCTGAGCCATATTGTCTGCTTTTGGTAAATACTCTATAACAACTGCTTTATACATTTTTCCACCTCCTAACCTATCAAAAATTGTAATTTTTTATTCTCTTATATGCTCATATTCACTTAAATATGGCCATATTTTTATTCCATAGATATTATAATAAAAATTCTCACTATGTCCAAATGATATTAAATCTTTACTGTACCAAACTTCTTTTTTTTCTTTTCTTATAGGGATTATAAACGATAAAATTGCTATTAATATGACAATTAACACTACAACCAATATTCTTTTTTTCAATTTCAATCACCTCTACAACTTACTATTTTTTCTAACCAATCACTAAATTAGTATTTGCCATTATACTATCATAAAAAAGAGAATTATTCTACATTATACACATAAAATAATTCTCTTAACATTTTTCTTATATTTTATTTTTATTCTGGTTTTATATAAAACTGATTTGTTCATTTGCTATCTTCCAACTTTTCTGTCTTGCTTCTGTAATTTTATCTCCTGGCTCACTTCTTCCTATTAAAAATGGAGAATTGTCATCATGTTTTTTCATATTTTCTATCACAAATTGTTTATTGGCATTTGCATAACAATATTTGCATAAATGTCCACAAGTATTATATGCCCCTATATCATTTCCCATTAAACAATTACACTCTTGTCTTAAATTTTTCCTTTTTGGTGGTTGTAATGCCTTTTTTATAGCTTTTTCAACAATTTCTTGACTCATACAACCATTACATTGTAATCCATATTGTGACAAATATGTTTTTTCACAACAAGCATGAATGACCATGTCGTTTTCTTTTCCGATTTTACCAAATGCTTTTGCAATTTCCATTTGCTCTTCTTTTGTTGGTGGCTTTATGTTTGGAGCATTTCTTTTTACTTTTTCATATAAGTCTAAAAAGCTAATGGTACAATTGTGTGTATAGCCTTTTAATTCTTTTGCCATTTTTTCAAAACACTCTATATGTTTATTAACATCAAATCCATTTCCTATAAATATAGGATCATATCTCCACCCGATAGAATCTACACCAATATGATTTGATACTTTTTTAAAACTTTCAATTACTTTTTGTTTTTCTGGTACATTTGGTTCAATATCTTTTCCATAAGGGGTAATGGTTACAAACCAATATTGTTTATATTTATCTAGTTCATCTAAATAGGTAAGCATTGGCTCTGGATTTTTCGTACAAAATGCTAAACAATCGACAACTTCTGGAGATAAATTGTATTTGGTTACTTGATTAGGATTATATGGATTTCTCACTAATACATATCCTTCTCGTATTCTATTCATAAGCCATTTTGCATAAAATGCTGGTATATCTGTTCTACACCCTGTATTGATAATCATAATGATTTCTCCTTTACATCTTCTATCATTTGCTTATCAAATAAATCAATATCATTAGCTATTTTCTTTCTTATTCCATTTATGCAGATACATAAAATGATTATAATAACATCTATAGCAATATAATATCCTGCTTTACTATATCCCTTTTCCTCTATATAACTTTTTAAATTATATAATTCGTCATCATAAAGTTCAATTTCTTCACCATTTTGATAATATAGTGTAAATTCATAATCATTAAAGTCCATAAAAAATTGTATTTTTTTCAATTGATTTATGTCATTTGTCTCATCATAATACTCACTTGTTTTTAACATATTTTCTATAAATTCTTTATTATTATCATTTACATTTACAATACTTTTTCCTAATCCGCTAAATATATGATATCCATTATAGATTATCATTATAATTCCTATAACAATGACTATCATTAACAATAATTCAAAAATCACAAATAAGTTTCTTTTCATATAAAACTCCTAAATTTTCTTTTTGCACTATTTGATAATTTTCTATTCTTAGAATTTATACTTGTTTTTGATTTAATAATTTTGTTTTTAAATTATATAGTTTATGAGACAAATCCACATAATATTTTTGTGGATTTTCTAGTCTTTTAATTTCTTCCCATATCGTTCCTAATTGTTTTTTTGTATATTCTACAATTTCTTTTATGGTTGGTTGTTTATAGACTAATTTTCCATTTTCAAATATTTTTTCTTGCAATTCTTTTACATAATAATTATGTAATTTCTTTCTTTTCCAGGTATTATATTGGTCAAATATTTCATATTCTCCCTCTGGTTCTTTTTCATTTTTTAACATGATAACATCTGCTAATGCATAGTTAGTTTCTTTAGAATAAAAACGATATACCTTTTTAAAACTTGGATTTGTAATTTTTTCTACATTTTCACTAATTTTTATTTTTGGTATAATTTTTCCTTCTTTTTCCATTGCAGCTAATTTATATACACCACCAAATACAGAATCACTTTTTGCTGTAATTAAATTCTCTCCTACACCAAATAAATCGATTTTCGCATCTTGCTCTATCAATGAACTAATTAAATTTTCGTCTAATGCATTTGTTGCACATATTTTACAATCTGGATACCCAGCTTCATCCAAGATTACTCTTACTTTTTTAGATAAATATGCTAAATCTCCACTATCTAATCTAACTGCAACTGGTCTAATTCCTTGTGGCTTTAAAACTTCATCAAATACTTTTATCGCATTTGGTAATCCACTTTGTAATGTATGATATGTATCAATTAAATATGTACCATTGTTAGGATATAGTTCTGCATATGTTTTAAATGCTTCATATTCATTATCAAAACTTTGTATCCAGCTATGTGCCATTGTTCCACTTGCTGGAACATGAAATTTTTCACTAGCTGCTGTGCAAGAAGTTCCTACTGCTCCTCCTATAATAGCTGCTCTTGCTCCATAAATTGCTGCTGATACTCCGTGAGCCCTTCTTGCTCCAAATTCCATGACTGGTCTTCCTTGTGCTGCTCTTACAATTCTTGCTGTTTTTGTTGCAATTAAGCTTTGATGATTAATAATTAGTAATAACATGGTTTCTAACAATTGTGCTTCACTAACTGGTGCTCTTACTGTAATTAATGGTTCATTTGGAAATACTACTGTTCCTTCTGGTATTGCCCAAATATCTCCTGTAAATTTAAAGTCTTTTAAATAGTTTAAATATTCTTCTGAAAATATATTTTGTTTTCTTAAATACTCTATATCTTCTTCATCAAATTTTAAATTTTGTATAAATTCTATAATTTGTTCCAATCCTGCTACAATCGCATATCCACCACCATCTGGAACTTTTCTAAAAAATACATCAAAATAAGCGATATCATTCTTATTTTTTGCAAAATATCCATTTGACATTGTAAATTCATAAAAATCTGCTACTAATTCTAATTTTTCTTGATTCATTTTTATGTTTCCTCCCATATATTTAATTTCAAAACTTTTTTCTATTATCATACTACAAAAAAGAAAATTATTCCATACATACCTGTAATAAAATAATTTTCTTTTACTAATTTTGTTACAGTTCAGACTTAAATGCCAGAAAGGTTACATATATATTATTTTGAAAATGCTTGCTTTATATACACATTTTTCTTCTCTAATGTATGTCTACCTGCATTTCTCCTAGTGTATTTTTTTCTTCTCCATGATCTGTTGTAATCTTTCTTTCCACTGGTACAACTTTTATGCTATCCATATTTTCTTTCTTTTCTATAATAACATACTCTGTTAAATACATCGTAGCATTTTCAAAATCTTTAAATGTTCCAATGTCTCCTGTTGCCCATTCTTCTGTTTTCCCATTTTCATAGGTAATGACTCTTTTAGTTTCATATTGGCAAGAACTAAGTTCCTGATTGTTATTATCATAAACTTTGAAATCTATTAATCCAATATGATCTTCATTCCAACTACTAGATAAACTTTGCAAACTCACATCATTAATTGTTGTAGATACTTTCGCTATTATTTGTAATGGTGTTACTTTTACTTCTTCTATCTTTTGGGTCATCTTTTTATAAGTTACTTCGGCATTTTCTGGATAAATAACATTTGTATTTTGAAGTGCTTTTTCTTTTGATACTTCTACTTCAAACTCCCCACCAATATTGATATATCTAGCATTATTGGCCGTATTAATTGTCTGCATTCCACTTTCTGTTTTCTTTTTTTCCCCTGTATTGCCAAGTACAACACGATTTAATGATATTTTAAAATTCTCTTTTCCTTCTAATTCATCTTCTGTTAATAAAAATAATTGATATACTTTATATTCATAATCTGAAATCTTTGTTACTGTTTGTGTTGTTTTAGTCCACATTTTTTCACCATCTATTATAACATTATATGTACGTTCTGGATTGTATACGGTTTTACCATATTCTTCTTGTTCTTGTCCAAAAAATATTAATGCAACTGTATTCATCGTATCTTTTGCTTCCATTAAATGATTATATGCTGGTGTTTTACCTGTTTCATTAAATTGTTCTTCATCTATTTCTTTTGCTTGTTGTATGTCTTCTTCTGTTATAATACTTTCTCCTAATCGTAAGTATTCTTTGTCTTGTTTACTTAGTTTTACATCAAATTCTAAAATCGTAAACCCTTCATCACATACTGTTGAGACCAAATCAATTTTTGTTTCATTATAAGCCACTTCTTGTCCTTCAACATTTACTTTATAATTTTCATACTCATCAGAAAATCGAATACCTATCCATTCTAATACTGGTTTTCCTCCTATTGTCCCTCCAAAAGCTGCATACACTGATATACTTCCTACAAACACAACCATAATTGAAGCCATGATAGTTACAAATTTTTTTATATAATTCTTCCATTGTTTTTTATGTTTATGCTTTAATGTATTTTGTATTCTATATTCTATTTTTAGAGGAATTTTTACATCTTGCTTACTGGATAACTCTAATAATTCTTCAATATCTCTCATTTTTCAATCCCTCCTCCTTCAAATTGTTCTTTTAACTTCTGCTTACTTCTGGAGATTTTACTCCTGATAGTCCCTTCCTTTTTCTTTAAAATTTTACTGATTTCTTTTGTTGTATAACCTAAACAATAATATAATGTTAATATCAATTTTTCATCTGTTTCCAAACTTCTAATTAACATATCAAATCCTATGTTTTCTTCATAATTTTCTTCTGTTTCAATATATTTTTCCATTTCATTACCTTCAAAGGATATCGTATGTTTACGCTTTTTTCTATGTATTTTATTACATTCATTTATAAGGATTCGAATTGTCCAGGTCTTAAATAATGTATTATCTCTTAGTTTATGAATATTTCTAAAACATAACAGTATGGTTTCTTGTATAGCATCTGCTATATCATCATCATTCTGAAGTCTTGTTTTAGCTATTAAATACATTTCTTTTTCTATCAACAAAATTAATTCATCAAATGCTTTCTCATCCTTATTTTTTGCTCTTTTTACTAATTCCTCCACTTTTTATCCTCCAATTTTATCTTATATGTACATATCTGACACTTATTAGATTAATTTGCTTTATTTTTTTGTTGCACCAAAATGGAATTTTTTTCTTGCATAGTATTTTTATGTATTATTTGACCATAATAATATTTTATCTTCTAATTTTACTAGTTCTTCATCTGTTAAAAATACAATATCTTTATAATTCTCATTAATATAATAAATATTTTGTATTTTTGCATTTTCAGGTTCGAAAAATCTGATTTTTTCACTTTGGAAATCTATACAAATATTGTTTCCTATCCTTATTAAATTATTGGATTGATCATTATCTTTAAACAATTTTGTAATGATATTTTGTGTTATATTTACATATACATCATAAATGTTTTCTCCTGTCTTAACTAATATGGCATAACCATTTTTATAATTTTTTGTGTTTATTTTTATATCGATTCCTTCATCTTCTGGTATCTCAACATTTGCTAAATTCTCAGCATATGGCACCATATATTCATTAACATATAATAATTGCCAACCTATATATAAAATGATTATAATACATAATAAAGTGATTATTAAAGTCTTTAAATTTTTATACCTTAGTTTTTTATGAAATTTTCGTATTGCCTCTTTTTCATCTATGTTTGATACTTGTTCTTCTTGTTTTAAGAGATTTAACATTTCTTTACATTGTTTACATTCTTGTAAATGTTTTTCTATAAAATCATTTGATTCTTTTGATACTACTTCATCAATATATAATGGTAATAAGTCTTGTACGATTCGACATTCTTTTTTCATTTTAATCTCTCCTTTATTTTTAATTTTGAACGATAATAGGTAACTCTTGCCCAGTTTTCAGTTTTATTAAAAATTTCTCCAATTTGTTTGAATGAAAGTTCTCCATAAATTCTTAAAGTAAAAACTTCTTTATATGGTTCTTCTAAGCTATGTAATACTTTTAATATTTCTAAATTCTGTTCACTATTTATTACTTTTTCGATGATATCTTCTTCATTGTCAATAATGTTTTCATCCAATTCACATAGTTTTTTATTTTTTTTACAATAACTATAATATGTATTTTTCGCAATCTGACATAGCCATGTTAACATTTTTAGTTCTGGATTAAATGTATGTATATTTTTTAATGCTTTATAAAATGTTTCTTGAGCCATTTCTTCTGCAATATTCCTATCTTTTGTTATTGTAATCAGATATCTATAGACACTACAATAATATTTGCTATATACTTCTTCAAAATCCACTTTCATTCTTTATTCCTTGTATAATATATTTAGGTTTTTAAAAGGTTACCCATAAACCTTGATAGTCAATTATATCTTTCTATGATATAATTATTATGTTAACACTGTGG
>CAJFLB010000008.1 GCA_904387305.1 uncultured Clostridia bacterium | reverse complement strand
ATACTATTTAGAATTTAATCTTACAAATTTTACTTTGTGTAAAGGTTATATCCATATTTATATATTACATTTGGAATTTACTTTGTAAATTTACGTAAAAAATATTCATCAATAAATTAAAGGAAAATATTGACAATGTCTAAATGCTATTATATAATGATGCCAATTTTAAAGAAAATTTGGGGGATTAAAATGAATTTACAAATTTGCTTTGTGGATAAATGGAATTTAAATAAATTATAAATAGAGTTACAAGGATACCTTGTGCTCTTTTTTGTATATATTTGAAAAGGAGTATGAAGAAATAATGAAAGTAATAGGAATTGTATGTTCGGAATTAGATATAGATAAGAATGGATATAAACAAAGAGTTAATTTGGTTGCTAACTCATATATAGAAATGCTAATAAATAATAATGCAGTTCCTATACAAATAAGTCCTCAAATTAAAAAAGCCAATATAGATGAAATTATTAAAATAATAGATGGAATATTATTTATTGGTGGTGAAGATATAAAAGAAGGCTATTATAATGAATCATTAATGGTTAAAGAAATTTCAAAAAGAGATGAAATAGAGATTGAACTATATAAAAAATGTAGAGAAAATAGAATACCAGTATTGGGAATTTGTAGAGGCTTACAAATTATAAATGTTGCAGAAGGGGGGACTTTAGAAGATATATCTAATAAAAATTCAATATTACATACTATAGATGAAGATGGCTTTATTAATTATCACGAGATTTACATTGAAAAAGATTCAATTTTAAGGAAAATTATGAAAGTAGAAAAATATCCTATTTGTTCAATGCATCATCAAAAAATTGCCAAACTAGGTAAAAATTTAAAAATATCAGCTAAATCAGAAGATGATGTTATAGAAGCAATAGAGTCAAATGACAAAAATTTTGTGCTAGCTTTTCAAGGTCATATTGAAAAAAATTTAAAAAATTTTAAAAAGTACAATTTTGTAGTAAAAGAATTTTTAAACAATGTTGTCGAAAAAAATTATAATAAAATAGAGAAAGGAGAATGAAAAAATGCAAATAGATAAAATTCAAGAACTTCCAATATATAAAAATAAAAAGGAAGGAGAGTTTCTGGTAAAAAAAGATATTGTAGATAATTTTCCTAACAACTTTGGAATTACAGAAAACGAGAATGACAATATAGAATATGCTACTACATCAGGTACAACATCTAATAGAATGGAAATAATAAGACCAAAGGGTTGGTGGCAAGAAGAATATAAAAGAACTTATAAAAACAATCCACTATTAAAAGAGTATTTAGAAAAAAAATATAACAAAGCAATTTTTACTACTGCTCAATGCTCGAATTTAATGTGCTTTATGGATAAATTGCCTATGGAAAAAAGAATAATAAATAATACTTTATATGTAAATAGCACATTTAACCCATGGACATGGACGGTAGAAGATATTGAACAGATAACAAAAGAATTAAATTTATTTAAACCATATTATTTAGATGCTGATCCAGTATATTTAGCAGTATATTTGTTATTATATAGAAAATATCAAATAAAAGAAAAATTATATATACCAAAAGTGATAACTCTAAGTTATGAATATGTAAGCAAAAATACAAGAAAATTTATTGAAGAATGTTATAATACAACAATTTTAAATCTTTATGGAACAACAGAATTTGGATATATTTTTATAGAAGATGAAACAGGTAAAATGAAATTATGCCCAGACTTAGTTAATGTAAGACTTGAACCAGTTGATGACAGTAATAATATATATTCATTAATAATAGATAGTTATAAAAATGAGTATATGCCTTTGGTTAATTATAAAGTTGGGGATATGGTTCAAGCAACTAAAGAAGAATATATCAATTTTCCAAAAAATAAAATAATTTCTCGAATGGCAGGACGAGAAAAAGATTATGATAAAATAAAATTACCAGTAACAGTAATTGATGATATATTTATTGAATTTGATGAAATATTGTTATATCAATTACAATACCTTTCAAAGGACAAATTTATTATTAGATATGAGACAAAAGATTTTCAATGTATTTCTAAAGAGAATGAAGAAAAGTTATTAGATAAAATAACAAAATTAAATATAGGAGAGCCTCAAATAAAACATGTTCAGGCTATATCTCCAGAACGCTCTGGAAAATTTGCAATTATAAAATTTTGGGAGGAATAAAAATGAGAGATATAACAGAAGATTTTTATATGAAAGAAAGTTCTAATAATGGAAAAAAATTGGTCTATTTTGATAATGCTTCTACAACATTTAAACCTAAGCAAATGATTGAAGGGATAAACGATTATTATAAAAATTATACTTCAAATGTATATAGAGGAGATTATATAAATTCAGAAAAAGCCTCTATGAAAATTGATGAATGCAGAGAATATGTTTCATTACTACTAAATAGCATGTCAGAAGAAATAATATTTACACATAATTGTTCAGATTCTTTAAATCTAGTTTGCAATATGATTAATTTAAATAAGAATGATATTGTTATATGCTCTGATATTGAACATCATTCAAATTATTTACCTTGGAGAAACAAATGCCAATTACAAGTAGTAAAAACAGATGAATTTGGTACATTGGATTTAAAGGAGTTAGAAGAAAAATTAAAAAGATATAACCCAAAGATTGTTTCAATAACAGCTGCTTCAAATATAACAGGTAACATACAGCCAATCAAAGAAATATGTGAATTGGTTCATAAATATAACAGTTTAGCAGTTATTGATGGATGCCAATATGTTCCACATAATTCTATTGATGTGAAAGATGTAGATTGTGATTTTCTTGCTTTTTCTGCTCATAAAATGACAGGACCTACAGGTGTAGGAATATTATATGGCAAGATGAAAGTGTTAAAAAAATGTAAAATAGTTAAGTTTGGAGGTGGAATGGTAGATAAAATAACTGAAGATAATATAAGATATAAAGAGATTCCAGATTGTTTTGAATGTGGCACACCTGCAATCGAAAATATAATAGGTTTCTCATATTCTTTAAGGTACTTGTTGGATATAGGATATAAAGATATTGAAGAATATATGAAAGAATTGGATACATATATGTATAATAAATTGAAAGAGCTTGACAATATAGAATTTATATTTCCAATTTCTAAAAATCATATTCCGATTTTTACATTTAATTTCAAAAATAAAAGTCTGGATATTCACTATGTGGCTAAAGTATTATCAGATGCGTATAACATTGCTGTATCAGCTGGATATCAATGCAGTCAGCCATTATATAATAAGTTTAATGTAAAAGGTGGAATAAGGGCATCTTTATATATATATAATACGAAAGACGAAATAGATTATTTTATAGATAAAATTAAAGATTTTAAGTAGTATTATAAAAAAAGATGGAGGAATAAAAAATGAAAAGATTAGCGAACATTGAACTAACAAATAATTGTAAAGCAGATTGTAGTATGTGTCCAAGAGATGCATTAAAGGATTTTGGCTTCATAGATTTACAAACTGTAGATGATATTGTGGAACACTTACAAAAGTATGATTTATCAGAAGTATCAATATCAGGTAGAGGGGAACCAACATTTCACCCACAATTGATAGAAATTTTAAAAAGATTAAAGAAATTAGATGCACCATTATCATTAGTTACAACAACCGATGGATTAAATGAAAGAAATTTACATGATTGTTTGGACAATTTAGATATTTTAAGAATCTCTGTTAGTTCCAGAGATAGAGATACATTTAAGAAAGTACATAGAGGGTTAAACTATGATAAAATTTGGCATACAATAGAACAAGCTATTGAATATGATAAAGATAAACTAAATATACATTTAGTAGGTGGACAGGATTGTTTTGACCATTTAGAGGAAACAATAGATTTCTTTAAAGATAGAGGAGTGAAAAATATTCATATATTCCCTTTATGGAATAGAGGTGGAGATGTAAAAAAAGATCAAGATATAAACGAAAAAAGAAAAAGAATTGTTGAACAGTACCAAATAGACTTTTCAGAAGATGAATATATGGATGGAGATAAAGTAAAATTATTACAAAATCCTAGTTATTGTCCTATAGGAGATAGTAGTATAATGGTTAATTATAAAGGACAGATGATTGGTTGTTTCCAAGATTTTGCTAATAGAACTATAGTAGGATATGTAAAAGATAAAGATTTGAATTTTGTTGCAAAAAGGGGAACTTTATTATCAAAAATGCCTGTTTGTAAAGATTGTAATTCAAGAAAGGCTGTAACAACAAAATATGAAGAATATGATGAAGAAAGATAAAATAGAAACACTTATAAAAAGTGAACTATTTTCAAAGTTTTGTGAAAATGAAAAAGGAACACTAGGGGTAGAAATAGAATTACCTATAATTAGTAGTAAAAATATAGAAATGAAGAATATTCAAAAACTTTTTCGCTATTTGACTACCGAAGAAGATTTTATAGTGGATTGTAATGATAATGAAGAAAATATAATCAGAATAATACATAAGGAAAATAATGATAAAATTTCTTTAGAATATTCATTAAATACATTAGAATTTTCATTAAAAGAAGACTATAACATTTATAATATAAAAAATAGACTTGATAACTATATAATAAAAATTCAGAAATTTTTGAAAAAATTTGATTATAAACTTATAGGTAATGGAATAAATCCAAATTATAAAAAAATAAATAGGCATTGTTTAAAAGAAAATAGATATTTAATTATAGAAAAACTATTAACTGAAAATAACAAAAATAATAAAATATTAAATGAATTTTGCTCATATATCTGTAGTACACAAACTCATCTAACTCCTAAAATAGAAGAATTGCCAGAGGTTATGAATGTATTTTCATGTCTAGAATGGGTAAAAAGTTATTTATATGCAAATTCCTATATGAATGAAACAAATTATAAACTATCAAGAGATTATTTGTGGGAAATATCTAATTTTGAAAAATCTAATACAGGAACAAATAATCTATATTACTCAATAAATGATATAGTACAGGATTATAAAAAGAGAAAAATGCATTTAGTACAAAGAAATAATAACTATTATTTAGTTGAATCTCTAACGATAGAAGAGTATTTTAAAAAAGATAGAGTTAGAGGAAAAGACTATAACAATAATGTAGAATACATTACACCATTAGAAACAGACATACATGATTTTCGATCTTATAAGAATATAGAACTTACTAGAATGGGGACTATTGAAATAAGAAGCGATTGTACTCAAGAATTAGATAATTTATTTGAAATAGTAGCTTTTAATGTGGGAATTTTAAAAAAATACAAAAGCATCGAAGAATTAATAAAAAAATATAAATTTGATACTAATTATATAGAGAGAAGAAAAAAATTTAATAAGATGTCTATATTAAATAGTGATGAAATGAATTTTGTAAATGAAGTAATTGATTTAATTTATTTAGGATTACAAGAAAGAGAATATAATGAAGAAAACTTATTAAAAAAAAGTAAGAGAGATGAGGAAATATAATGAAAAAAGTAGGTTTATGGTTTTATGAGAATGATGCAGGAATAGTAATAAAGAAAAAATTGATAGAAAAATTAGAAAAAAAAGGATATGAAGTATATGCATATTTCGATATGAGAGAATGTTATTTAAAGAATGGAAAAGTATATGCTAAAGATGGATATTGTTTATCAGATTTAGATATTTTGTATCACATGAATGCAGATGAACAAAATGAATATCAAAATAATATCTTAAAATTGCTAGAATTGTCAGGAGTTCACATTTTTAATAGTTATGATGCTTTTATGAGATGCAAAGATAAATTAGTTGCTAATACAATATTAAGACAGAACAATTTACCAGTACCAAATTCTATGTTAGTTAATAATCATGTTAACAAAGAATTAGTTAATGATTTTATTTTAGAAAGTGGAGGAAGTATATTAATAAAGCCTAGAACAAATCATGGAGGAAAAGGAATTATAAAGATTGATTCAGTTGAACAATTTTGGGATATATATACAGCAACTTCACAAATATTTGATAATTATTATTTAGAACAATATATAGAGTTTGAAAAAAATGATTACCGAGTTGAAATTTTTAATGGAGAAGTTATTAGTGGATATAGTAGAACTAAACATGGTACATATAAAACGAATGTTAGTTCTGGAGGAGGAATGTTAGACTTACCTGTAACAGATGACGTTAAAGAATTAGGACTTAAAGCTGCTAAAGCACTTGGCATTACAACCACTATAGTAGATATGATCCGAAGTAAAAAAGATAACAAACTATATATATTGGAAGTAAATCCAATAATGGGAATTTTTATTGAAGCTGCTGAAAAATCTGGTTCAAAGAGACCAGTTCAAAAAAATATACCAAATCAATTTAAAACAGATGATTTAAAAATGAATAAAATAATAGAATATATAGATAACTATTTAAATAAATAAAGGGGGTAAAAAATGAAAAAGAAAGTAATAATAGGAATAATAATTTTATTAATTATAGTAGGCATAATAATATATAAAAATTTTAACAATCAAGCAGAATATCTTATAGGAATTGGACAATATGGACAACATTCATCACTAGATACTTGTAGAGAAGGATTTATAGAGGGGTTAAAACAAGAAGGCATAGTTGAAGGAGAAAACTTAAAGATAGATTATCAAAATGCTAATTTTGATGGGGGAACAACAAATTTAATTGCAAGTAATTTTGCTACTGAGAATGTAGATTTAGCTATGGGAGTTGGAACCCCAATGGTTCAGGCTTTGTATAACTCATTATCTGAAAAAGATATACCTACTATTTATACAGCAGTAACATATCCAGAGGAAGCAGGGTTAACAAATGGAAATATTACAGGAACTAGCGATAGATTTCTTGTAGATGAACAGTTACAGCTAATAAAGCAAGTTTTACCAAATACAAGTAAAATAGGAGTTATATATACAACAAGTGAAGTCAACTCAACTAAAACAGTAGAAGATTTAAAAGAAGCAGCAGCAAATTATGATGTAGAAATTGTTGATAAAGGAATAACAAATGCATTTGAAATACAATTAGCCGTAGATTCAATTATAAATGATGTAGACTGTTTTTTGTGCATAATTGATAATAATGTGGTTTCTGGATTATCACTTATGATAGAGAAAACAAATGAAAAGGGAATTCCTGTGTTTGGTAGTGAAATAGAGCAGATGAAACTAGGATGTATATGTGGAAAAGGTATTGACTATTATGAGTTAGGAATAAAAACTGGAAAAATGGCAGCTAAAATATTAAAAGGCGAAGAAAAAGCTAGTGAAATGGAATATGAAGTTGTAGAAGAAGGAACTTTATATATAAATTCAGAAGCATTGGAAAAAGTAAATATTGAATTACCAGAAGAAATAATAAATAATGCAATAGATGTAATAGAATAATTAACTATTAGGAGAATGAAATGGAAATAATAATAAGTGTATTAGAACAAGGTCTAATATATGCAATAGCTGCTCTTGGTATATATATTACATATAAGATATTAGATTTTCCAGATTTAACAGCGGATGGGAGTTTTACATTAGGAGCAGCGATAACTTCGGTGTTACTTTTAAAAAATATAAATCCATTATTATGTATAATTATATCGGCTATATGTGGTTTCTTTGCAGGTGCCATAACTGGGGTAATACATGTTAAATTTAAAGTTAGAGACTTACTAGCAGGTATAATAACAATGATGGCTTTATATTCTATAAATTTAAGAATAGTAGGAAAGGCTAATATTACATTAATGCAAGTAAATAGTATATTTGATATATTTAATATAGGTAGTATATCAAATATTGCAATGTTACTAATTATAACGATAATAATAAAAGTAATATTTGATTTGTATTTTAAAACAAAATCAGGTTATTTATTAAAGGCAGTTGGAAATAATCCAAATGTAGTAATTTCACTTGGAAGAAATGATGGAAACATAAAAATATTAGGATTAGCAATAGGAAATTCATTAGTAGCGATAAGTGGTAGTTTACTCTGCCAACAACAGGGGTTCTTTGAGATTACAATGGGTAATGGAGTAATGGTTATGGCATTAGCATCCGTAATAATTGGAATAAGTATATTCAAAAATATTAAATACGTTTCAAATACATCTTCTGTAATAATTGGTAGTATTATATATAAAGCGTGTGTTTCGATTGCTTTATATATCGGATTCGAAGCATCAGATGTAAAATTAATAACTGCAATATTATTCCTTATTGTTCTAATTTCAAGTAGTAATAAAATATTTGAGAAAAGAGAGAGGAGAAAGACATGATTAGATTAGAACGTGTTAGCAAATCATACAATGTAGGAACTGAATTTGAAACGAAAGTATTTAAAGACTTTAACTTATCAATAGAAAACAACGAATTTGTTACTATAATTGGTCCTAATGGTTCTGGAAAATCCACTTTATTTAATATTATTTCAGGAAATGTTGATATTGAAGAAGGAAAGATTTTCCTTAAAGATAAAAATATAACAAAAGAAAAAGAATATAAAAGATATAAATATATTGGTAGAGTATATCAAAATCCTTCAGTTGGAACATGTCCTAATATGACAATTTTAGAAAATTTAGCATTAGTAGATAATAAAATGAAAAAATATGACTTGTCATGGTGTGTTAATAAACAAAAAATAGATGAATATAAAGAAAAACTAAAAGTGTTGAAATTAGGGTTAGAAAATCATCTGAACACAAAGGTTCAAAATTTATCTGGAGGACAACAACAAGCGATTTCCTTATTGATGGCGACAATTAATCCTATAGATATTTTAATACTAGATGAACATACTGCTGCTTTAGATCCTAAAACGGCTGAAATTATAATGAAACTTACTGATAAAATAGTAAAAGAACATAAGATTACTACTTTAATGATTACTCATAATTTAAAATATGCAATAAATTATGGAAGTAGATTGCTAGTATTAAAACAAGGAAAAATTGTTTTAGATAGGAAAGGAAAAGAAAAAAGTAACACTAAATATGAAGAATTAATAGATAAATTTGATTGCTTTTAAAAATATGCAGAAGCAAAAAACTTCTGCACACTTATTTTAATAAAATTTAAAGTTTATATTATAAATTTAGTGGTTATACAAAGATTTAAGTTTAAATAAAAAGTTGACAAATATGCAAAAACTATAGTATAATAGATACGCATAGGGTTGTATAGCTCAGTTGGTAGAGCATCTGCCTTACAAGCAGGAGGTCATAGGTTCGAGACCTATTGCAACCACCAAAGATAAAGCATGGCAAAGCAAGAAAATAAAAAAGTTTTATTTTCATTGCTTTTATTTTTTTTAAAATAAATTTAAGGGGGAAATTTAATGTTAGAAGGAAAGTATAATGCGAAGGAATCTGAAAAAAAATGGCAAGATTTTTGGGAGGAAACAGGAATTTACAAATTTAATCCAGAAAGTACAGAAAAAATATTCTCTATTGATAATCCTCCTCCAACGGTAAATGGAAAAATCCATATAGGACATGTTTTTTCTTATACACAAATTGAAATGATAGCAAGATATATGAGAATGAAAGGATATAATGTATTTTATCCTTTTGGATTTGATGACAATGGTTTACCTACTGAAAGATTAGTAGAAAAACAAATTGGGAAGAAAGCGAATCAATTATCTAGAGAAGAATTCACAAAGTTGTGTTTAGAAACTACTGCAAAATATGAAGAACAATTTAAAGAACTATTTAAATCTCTTGGATTTAGTGCAGATTGGGATTATATGTATTCGACAATGGGAGAAAAAGCACAAATAACATCACAAAAATCATTTATTGATTTATATAACAAAGGAAAATTACATCATGAAGAAAAACCTTGTTTATGGTGTAAAGAATGTCAAACATCTATTGCTCAAGCTGAACTTGAAACAAAAGAGGTTGACACAAAGTTTAATTATTTGAATTTTAGAGTTCCAGAACTAAATGAAGATTTAGAAATTGCAACAACTAGACCAGAACTTTTACCTGGATGTGTAGCTGTATTCGTAAATCCAAACGACAAAGAGAAAGCAAAATATATAGGTAAAGAAATTGAAGTCCCTTTGTTTGGATATACTGTAAAGATAATGGCTGATGAAAAGGTTGACTTAGATAAAGGCACTGGAGCTGTTATGTGTTGTACCTATGGAGATGCAACAGATGTTGAATGGTGTAAAAAATATAATTTACCAGTAAAACAAATTATTCAAAAGGATGGAACTATCTCAAAAGATATTGAAAAATATGGTGGTATGACAACAGAAGAAGCTCGAGAAACAATTATAAAAGATTTACAAGAAAAAGGTTATTTAGTTAAACAAGAAGATTTAAAACATCAAATAGGAGTACACGAAAGGTGTGGAACGCCAGCTGAATTCATTAGAGAAAAGCAATGGGAATTTGATTTAGTTAATGATAAAGATAGATTGTTAAAAGCAGGTTCAGATGTAAATTGGAACCCTAAATCTATGAAGGCTAGATATGATGATTGGGTAAAAAATATACAATGGAACTGGGGAATCTCAAGACAAAGATATTTTGGTATCCCTTTTCCTGTATGGTATTGTAAGGAATGTGGTGAAACAGTATTAGCCAAAGAAGTTCAACTTCCTGTAAATCCTTTATCTACAAATCCAAGTGAGCCATGTCCTTGCTGTGGAGGAACTGAATTTGAACCAGAAAAGGATGTTATGGACACTTGGGCTACTTCTTCATTAACTCCACTAATAAATGCAGATTGGGCAAAAGATGAAAATGGAGAGATGATGAAGAAAATTTATCCTATGAGCTTAAGAGCTAATGCACATGATATTATAAGAACATGGGATTTCTATACTATCGTAAAAAGTTTATATCATACTGGAGAATTACCATGGAAAGATATAATGATTGCAGGACATGTTTTGGCACAAAAGGGTGAAAAGATAAGTAAAAGTAAATGTAATTCAGGTATGGAACCAGAAAAACTATTAGAACAATATTCTGCAGATGCAATTAGATATTGGACAGCAACTGGAAAATTAGGCAATGATGTAATGTATTCAGACGAAACATTAAAAGATGCAAATAAATTTATAAATAAATTATGGAATGTAGCTAAATTTGCAACAATGAATTTACAAGACTATAATCCAGAGGAGAATAAAGATACAAGATTATTACCAATGGATAGATGGACATTAGGTAAACTTGCAAAAATGAAAGAAGAATATGATGACTATTTTAGTAGATATGAACCAGGATTGGCATTAAATGCTTACCAAAAATATTTCTGGGATTATTGTGATAATTATGTTGAAATTGCAAAACATAGACTATATAATCCAGATTTATATGGAGAAGACGCTAAAAAATCTGCTCAAAAGGCTACTTATGATAGTATGCTACAATTATTAAAAATGGGTTCAGTTTATTTGCCACATGTTACTGAAGAAATATATCAAGACTTTTTCAGAGATAAAGAAAAAGTGAAATCAATACATATTACAGATATGGACGATTTTGAATATATGCCAGATCAGAATTTAATTGAACAAGGTAATGCAGTAGTAGATGCTATTTCAAATGTTAGAAAATATAAATCAGAAAACAATTTATCTTTAAGAACACCAATAACTTCTGCAAAATTAGTAGTAAAACCTGAAAATAGACAATTCACAGAGCAAGCATTACTAGATATAAAAAACACAACCAACATTGGTGATATTCAACTAGAGGAAGGTACAGAAACTGGAATTTCAGACATTGATATAGATTGGCAAGAAGTAGAAAGAATTAATGAAGAAAGAAGAAAAGAAAAAGAATTAAGAAAGCAGAAAAAAGCCGAAGAAAAAAGAAAAAATGAAGCAGAACAAAGAAAAGCAAAATTTGGAAAAGAACAATTTGAGCAGGCTTATAATGGACAAGATATTCAAAGTAATATAATAAAAGATATGTTGCAAGAGGAACCTAAAAAAGAAGATGATAAGGAACAAACTCTATAAGGAGGAACGATAGATGAAACAAATTTATAGAAATGCGTTATCCGAAGTCAATGCAATATTAATCAACTCGAATCAGAATATAATCAATACGATACCAAATAAATTTTTAGATTTTGTAAGAAACAATATGAATCAAGACTATGAGATTCAGATAGATTTAGGAAAAGGTATTCTAGAACAAAATATTTCTAACGAAGCTAAATCTATTGTTGCACTAATTTATAGAGATTATATATGTTCAGCAGATGAAAGGCAAGTATTAATAAAGAAAGAACTAGTAGAAAAACTAAATAAAGAAAAAATGAAAAATGAAAAATATAGTATAAATTGGAATAAAAGAACTTTATAGTTAGTTTTACTATACAAATATAAAAATGTACAAGAAAGCATTAACAAATATATATGAAAGTTAATGCTTTTGACTTTGGGTTAAAGAATATAGTTTAAAATAAATAGAATTAACGAATTAATTGTTTTAATATTATGAATATAAGAAAATATAAAATTTTTGATTTAGTTTTTAATATTGTAAAGCAAATCTGAAAATAGTAAAAAACATCTACTTATAAATTTTACATTTTAGCAATTGATTAAATATTCTTAATATGATAAAATACACATTAGTATTATATTTTTTTCTAACATACTATAATTTTTCTGTGATTAGGGTTGTGTTAAAATTACACCAGCACATGATATGAATGACTATCAAGCAGGTTTAAGACATAACCTAGAGATTGTAGAAGTATTTGACGAAAATTATAAAATGGGTGATTTGGTTCCAGAATATAAAGGAATGGATTTATTAGAAGCTAGAAAAGCAATTGTAAAAAAACTAGAAGAAATTGGTGCATTAGTAAAAACAGAAGACTATACCCATAATGTTGCAAAATGTGAAAGATGTAAAACAACGATAGAACCTAAAATATCTGAGCAATGGTTTGTTTCTATGAAGGAATTGGCAAAAAGAGCAGCAGATTCTGTTAGAAATAATGAAGCTAGATTTATCCCTAAAAAATATGAAAAACAATACTTTAATTGGTTAGATAATATACAAGATTGGTGTATATCAAGACAATTATGGTGGGGACATCAAATACCAGCATATTATTGTGAAGAATGTGGACATATTAATGTTGCAAAAACAGCTCCAGAAAAATGTGAAAAATGTGGAAGTACAAAATTACATCAAGATGAAGATACATTAGATACATGGTTTAGTTCTGCATTATGGCCATTCTCAACTTTAGGTTGGCCAAACATGGAAACAGAGGATTACAAAACATTCTA
Organism: uncultured Clostridia bacterium; assembly: GCA_904387305.1. GTDB lineage: Bacteria > Bacillota > Clostridia > TANB77 > CAG-508 > CAG-269. Next base: position 34,379 of record CAJFLB010000008.1, on the reverse strand, counting down.
TCCAACCAATGTATTAGTTACAGGATTTGATATTATTACTTTCTGGGTATCTAGAATGATGTCACAAGGATTAGAATTTACTGGTCAAGCACCATTTAAAGATATTTTAATACACGGAATGGTTCGTGATAGTCAAGGAAGAAAGATGTCTAAAACATTAGGAAATGGTATAGATCCAATTGAAATCATTGATGAATATGGAGCAGATAGTTTAAGATTTGCTGTCATATCAGGAACTACAATGGGAAATGACATTCGATATATGCCAGAAAAATTAGAGCAAGCATCAAACTTTGCAAATAAAATCTGGAATGCAACCAAATTTATTAGAAACAATGACGTAAAAGATGAAGATATTATTGAATTCCATACAAAAGTATATGATAAAGAAGCAAAAACATATAAAAAAGAATTATTGAATTTAGAAGACAAATGGATTATCAATAAATTAGAAACATTAATTGCAGAAGTAACTAATAATATGGAAAATTATGATTTAGGTGTTGCTTTGGATAAAGTATATAACTTTATTTGGAATGAATTCTGTGATTGGTATATTGAAATGGTAAAACCAAGACTATATAGTGAGGACTACAAGGAAAAAGTAAAGGTTTGCTATGTATTAGATTATGTATTTGGCATTTCAATGAAATTATTACATCCATTTATGCCATTTGTAACAACAGAAATTTAGTACAATATAATGACAAAGAATTAATGGTATCAAAATGGCCTTATGCAAAAAATGAGAATGCATTTAAAGATGAAGAAGAGTTTGTTGAAAGATTAAAATCTATTATCACAGAAATTAGAAATACAAGAGCAAATATGAATGTGCATCCATCTAAAAAAGCAGAGTTAATCTTTGTAACTGAGAAATATGAAAAAGAAATAGAGGAAGCAAAAGAATTCTTATTAAAATTAGGATTTGGAAGTAATATAACCATTCAAAAAGATAAAACAGGAATTAAAGATAATGCTGTTAGCATTGTAGAAGATGGAATTGAACTATATATGCCATTTGAGGGATTAGTGGATATGGAACAAGAAAGAAAAAGATTACAAGAAGAAAAGAAAAGACTAGAAGGTGAAGTTGCTAGATGTGAAAAAATGCTATCTAATCCAGGTTTTATGAATAAAGCACCACAAAGTAAAATTGATGAAGAAAAAGCAAAATTAGAAAAATATAAAGATATGTTAGCAAAAGTGATGGGATCTTTGAAATAATTTTATAAAAAATTTGACAGACATTTTCTTTTATAAGAGGGGAGCTGTTTGTCATTAGATATGCAAAATTATTGAGTTTTAGAGCATTTTGTGGTATAATACAAAAAGCAATATGCAAAAAATAAAAAGTTGGAGGACAAAAAAATGGAAGAAAGAACATTAACAACAGCAACACGGGAAAGAAATTTCACAGAAAAGGATTTAAATTCCATTCGTGAGAAAACGGGTCAACCATATTGGCTTGGTAGTCCGATGGACTGTTTCTGGGAAGAAATTGAAGCAATTCTTAGGACGACTAGAATCTCTTCATGGGAAAAATTAAGAGGACCACACATCAAGGGAAATGTATGGCAACAGGATATCGGAGAATATCGACATAAACATACAGTTCACCAGTTTGCGTGGATTTACACAGCAGACCCTGGAGAAGTTATTGGTGAACATGGACATGAAAAGCCAGTCAATAGGGGAAAGCAGAAAAGAAAAATTAAAGAATGGTATATTTTTCCTGATGGCACCATAAAAGTCTGCCACAAAGGGGAGACCCATCGGCTGGTTAACGATTATGGAGAACCAATTAATGTGCTCTCCATAAAACTGGGCAGCAATAGCACGAGGTAGTATCCAACAAATTGTACAAAACTGCATTTGAGACATATTGTCAAAAATGCAGTTTTGTATATTTAAAATCGATTATTCATTTTAGATTATTTTAATAAATCAAATAGTCCGAAAATTACCAAAATCATTTTAAATCATAAAAATTTTGAAAAATATACCCTTGATCCTTCAAGTAATGAATAGAACCTTTTAAGACAAGATGTGTTTCATTTACATCAGAAGTATCATGCATTAAAATGACTAGGGTACCTTTATTTTTTGAAGAATCTTTTAAATTTTTTAATAATTTTGAATTACTATATTTTTTCTCAGAATCTTTATTTAAAGCATTCCAATCTATGTAGGTATAATCTATATTAGAAAGTAGTTTGACATATTCTTGTTTTTTATTTTTATAGCTTGGTGCCATATATCCGTTTGGAAATCGAAAAACATACGAATGGTAATTTTCCATGCCAATGGCTTTACCAATTTCTACATCAGTAGATAGAATTTCATTGATAAAACTATCGGAATTTGTATATAGTTTATCATTATTATGACTATAACTGTGATTGGCAATATAGTGCCCTTCGTCATATGCACGTTTTACAAGCTCAGGATGTTCTTTAACATGCTTTCCAACAACAAAAAAGGTTGCTTTTACATTTTCTTCAGACAATATATCAAGAATTTTAGGTGTTGATTTTAAAGTAGGACCATCATCAAATGTTAAATAAGCAATTTTTTCTTTCTGATTAATAAGACTAGCGATTCTATTTTGAAAAGTATTTTCGTCAATAGCACTGGTAGATAGTGTATTTGACCTTATAGAAAAAAGATTAAAAACAAAAAAGTTTAATATGGATATAGATATACAAAATAAAGATATAAAGAATCTAAAGACGGATTTCTTTTTAATCACAACTAATTTCATAATTTTCCTCCATTACAATTAATATATGCATGAAAAATACAATTTAGTTTTTTAATTCATAATTAATTGTAAGACATAAAATAATGTTTGATTTCTACAAGTTTTTATGCTCAAATGGTAAGGATACTTATTAATGCCCTTTGAGGTGATTCAAACATCTCGGGGGAAACTCCGAAAGGCTTAACAAAATATAATAGGTATATGTGATGTTTTTAAGCACCAAAGAGGATAATGTGAATTTGAAAATATTGATAATATTGATAATTTATGTTATAATGAATTACGTTTATCAACTCAAAGGAGGATAATTAGAATGGAAAAGTCAATTGTAGAGAAAATGATGGCACGGATTTTAAGTCATCCATATCAAGCAATGAATGGATTGGTTCGTTTGATTTGTGTGAAAAAACAGGAGGAAAAATATACAATTAAAAATTTAGAAGAGTGTTTCCCATTTTTAAGGGAGGAAGATTTAGAAATTAAACATCTAAATGAGATTTTAGATGAGTTAGAAAAACAAATAATAAAAAAGATTAATTTATTAGCACAAGATGAAGCTAATAAATGTCTTTATGAACTTACAGCTTTGGTGATTGCTTTAGATACTATACTAGATAACGACCATGAACCTGATGGACTTATTCGTAATGATCGGGTAGAACTGTGCTATGATTTAGGTATGCTAATAATAGACTGTGAAGCTATAGAGGTGACAGAGTTTTGGCTTAATGAAAATTTAAAAAAGCTGAATTTTAATTGATTTTTTTCAAAAGACATAATTTGAGGATTAAAAATTTTTTACCTTAATTTATGTCTTTAACAATTTTATAAAATCACAATTTAGATGAGAGTAGTTATATTGATAATTACTCTCATTTATGATACTATTTAGTTAGCAAATGAAAATTTCAAAGTCAAAAGCAATGAATGGGGAAAAGAAAATAATGCTTATTTCAATCAAAACTTGAAGAATACAAAAAGAGTAAAGACTAATTGTTGTCATACATAGTCGAGTGAGGAAATTTGTTACAGGATTTCCTCGCTTTTTTACATAAAAAAAGTAGATGTAGTTACAGTTACATCTACGATAAACAATATACACAAGCCGAACCAGAGTACATTGCTTAATGTATTTAGATAATAGCATATTTTTTATACTCTGTCAAATGTTACTCGAAGAAAAACGATTGACATATATATGGAACGCCAGAGTTATCTTAGTAAATTAAACCAAGTAGAAAATACTTTTGTACTCATAGTGGCAATATCCATTTTATTAACAGCAACTTGAGAAACTAAATTAACAGTTGTAAGAACTTCACCATCTAAAGAAAAAGAAATTTCACCTACTTTTTGCCCACTAGAAATAGGGGCAGAAATATTTTCATCAATAGTCACAGTTTGTTCAATATTTTTTTCACTACCTTTTGCTAATAAGATACCAGCATCATTTTCCAATACAACAGGAATGGTTGCTTGCACACCTTTATCAATACTAACCGTTTGAATTAAATCTCCTGTTTTGCCAAAACTTTGATAAGAGAAATTGTTAAAGCCATAATCTAATAACTTTTGAGCTTCCGAAAATCTAACCTTTGTAGAAGGAGCTTTCATAATAACAGCAATTAAAGATAAATCGTCACGTGTAGCACTAGCAGATAAATTATATAAAGCGAGAGAAGTAGAACCAGTCTTTAAACCAGTAGCACCAGAATAGTTTTTTATTAATCGATTGGTATTAGAAAGCCCGAGTCTCACCATCTCGTAAAGTATCCATCCAAATGGTTGTGTAATTTTTGATTTGGGGATATTTTGTAAGTAATTCTCTAGACATAATGGCAATATCATAACTAGAAGTTACATGACCATCTTCATCTAAACCATGGCAATTCTTAAAAGTGGTATCACTCATTCCTAGTTCATAAGCCTTATCATTCATCATTTGAACAAATGCTTCTTCTGAACCAGCAATATATTCAGCCATTGCAACCACACAATCATTAGCAGAATTCACACAAATTGCTTTTAACATTTCATCTACTGTCAAAGCTTCAGTTGTATCTAGCCATATCTGGGAACCACCCATAGAAGCTGCATTTTCACTACAAGGAACAGAATCTGTTAAAGATATTTTTCCAGCATCTAATGCCTCCATAATTAAAAGGATACTCATGACTTTGGTAACAGAAGCAGGTCTCAATTGTTCATGAATGTTATGTGCATATAGAATTTGACCAGAAGATTGTTCAATTAAAATAGCAGATGCAGATTCTAGATTTAAAGAATTATTATCTGTTACTTCACTTGTTGCATTTGTAAGTAAAGAACTATCATCTTCTACATTAGAAACATCTGTAGAAGTGTTAGTGGTTGTATTTGTGTTATTAGAAGCATTGCCTGTATTTGTGGATGTAGTATTAGAATTACTGGTATTTGTACTTGAATTTGTAATATTTGCGGTATTAGCAGAGTTTGTTGTATTATTAACAATGTTTAATGTATTGCTATTGCTAGACCAAACATATAAAGAGTCATCTGAAGCAAATGCAAAAGAAGAGTAAGAAATGAAAATGCAAAACATAAGAAGAATACTAAAAAAACGTTTAACATTTGTTTTATTCATATATTTGTAAATCATAAAAACCTCCAAAGTAGCAGATAACTGCTAAAAAGTAATCTAAATATTTTACTTAAATATATGATAGAAAAAATAAAAAAGAACTGGTAAAGGTAGTAAAACTTGAAAAAATTCTTCCTCTCTTTTTTGTTAAATAAGAAAAGTAGAGGAAAGTTTTTGTGAAACGAGATTTATCTTGACAATATTTTGGAATAAAGATAAGATAAAATAAATAAAGGGGGAATCAACATGCCAACTTGGGCCATTCATTTAGCAACAGCCAAAAAAGTAAGTGAAAAGATAAATACAGATAAAAATATATTTACATTTGGAAATATATTGCCAGATATACCAAATGAATATGTTGTAAAAGGAATAACACATCATGTATCACATGCAAGAACACATTTTGAAACAGATATTTTAGTAGTAGAACATATAGAAAAAAGATATGATTTAAGAAATTTTGCAGAAAAATATAAATCTAAATTTTCCAATCCATTGATGTTAGGATACTATATTCATTTATTAACAGATTATTTCTGGAATGATAAAACATATGGCGAACATGGAATTTATGATGAAGAAAAAAATAGAATAGGTTTAGTATTAAATAATGGAGAAAGAATTTTATGTAGTAAAGAAAAAGCAAGACAAATCAAAACACAAGATTTTAAAATATTTTCGAAATACATTTATGACCATCATTTAGCGGATAAGCCAGAATATCAAGAAAAAATAAAAGAATATTTGAAAGATATTGATTGGATTAAATTAGAAAAAACAGAAATAGAAAAAACAATAGAATATATAAGTGATAGATATACAGGAAAGGTACAAGTGATAGAAGATGGAGAAAGTACAGAATACAAAATATATAGTGAACAAAAAATGTCAGAGTTAGTAGAAGCATCTGTCATATTTATCTTAAAGATGATAAAAAAACATGCACCATATTTATTAAAAAAATAAAAAAGAGGATGGAATTATGATTACCATATTATTAGTAGAAGATGATAAAAACATATCAAATACCGTTTCTTATTATTTACAATCAGAGGGATTTGTTATTCATACAGCAAAAACTGTAAAAGAAGGTATTGAAAAAATCGAAAACAATGATTATGACTTGATGTTGTTAGATATTAATTTACCAGATGGTACAGGATATGATTTATATCAAAAAATGAAAACTACACAAGAAATTCCGACCATATTTTTAACAGCACTAGATGAAGAAAAAGATATTGTAAAAGGATTTGACTTAGGAGCAGATGATTATATTACCAAACCATTTCATGCAGGAGAATTATTATCTAGGATAAAAAATGTATTAAGGCATAATGTAAAAAAAGAAAAAGAAGAAACAATAAAAATTAAAAATGTAGAAATCAATTATACAACACGGAAAAGTATTAAAAGATAACCAAGAATTAGAATTAACAGCATTAGAATACAAGATTTTAGTAATGCTATTTGAAAACAGAGGAAAAATTATAACAAGAGAGCAAATATTATCTTATATCTGGGATAATGAAGAAAACTTCGTAAATGATAATACTTTAACAGTATATATCAAAAGAATTCGAGAAAAAATAGAAAACGATCCTAATAAACCAGAAATTATTAAAACAGTCAGAGGATTAGGTTACAAGATTGAACGATAGGGACGTACTAAATTGTTTAAAAATTGATTCCAAGGGACAGTTATTACCATAGATTTATGAATTATAAGGAAGATTTACATAAAAATGTCCCAAACAGAAACGTCCCCAAAAGGACAAAAACAATCTCAAAAAGACAAAAAGGAGAAATATGAATACAAAACAAAAAAGAAATTTATATATTTATATTACCATGCTATTAGTAGCCATCATATTGTTAACTATATTTACTATTTATTATATACAAAAAAACTATAAAGAAAGTTTATATGATTATACAAATCAAGTAATAGCAAAAATTGTAGAAGAATATCCTGAGCAAGAAGAAAAAATAATACAAGATATATTTCTAAATAGCCAGGAAAGCCATGAAAAGGTAGAAGATATTTTAAGTAAATATGGATTTAATGCTGAAAATATTGACATAGAAAATACTCAGTTTGAAATTATCTATAAATTAATCATTCTATTTTCGATTTTCTTTATCTTAGCAACTTTAGGTGTCATATGTATATATACTATTTATATTCGAAAACAAAATCAGAAGTTAAAAGATTTAGATGCCTATTGTAAAGAAATATTAAAAGGAAACTATATCATAGATTTAAAAGAACAAGATGAAAGTGATTTTAGTAAATTAAAAAATGATATTTATGATATGACCATTATGTTGAAAGAAAAAAATAGTTTACTAGAAAAAAATAATAAAGATATTGAAAAACTAATAGCAGATATTTCTCATCAATTGAAAACACCACTGACTTCTTTAAATCTAATCAATGACATTTTATATACAGATTTACCAGAAGAAAAGAAAAAAGAATTTTTAGATAGCAGTCAAAAGGAATTGGAAAAAATTAATTGGTTAATAAAAACTGTTTTAAATATAGCCAAATTAGACTCGAAAACACTGATTTTAGACAAAAAGAATGAAAATGCATATCATTTATGCTTAGAAGTGAAAAACAATTTTAAAGCTATGTGTGAGATAAATGATGCGGATATAGAAATTGTATCTAATAAAGAAGAAACAATAAACTGTGACAAAAAATGGACAATAGAAGCCATGAATAATATTGTAAAAAATGCAATCGAGCATGGTGCGAAAACGATAACAATAAAAATCGAAGAAAATACCATGTATACGAAAATAAGTATAAAAGATGATGGAGAAGGTATTGACAAAGAAGATTTAGGACATATTTTTGATAGATTTTATAAAGCAAAAAATAGTAAAGAAAGTAGTTTAGGCATTGGACTTGCTTTTTGCAAAAGTATTATTAGAAACCAAGATGGAGATATTCGTGTAAAAAGTTCTAAGAAGGAAAAAGATAGTTGGACGGAATTTGTGATTAAATTGTATAAATTACAAGAAAGGCATGAATAAATGAAATCAAAGATTTCAACGTACAAATTTTTTTATAATAAAATCAGAAGAGGAATTTATTAAGAATTTCTTAAAAATTCTCTTCTTTTTTTAAAGTCATTTTAGAGTCACTTTTATGTAGTAATATAATACTAACAATAAAAGTGACATTTTTATTAGATAGCAAAAAGTAATTTTTTATGCCAACAAATCTTTATGCTTCTTTGATAATTAAAAAGCAAGTAGATAAATAAGAAAAGTCATAAAGAAGCGAGATTTGACCTGTTTTACTTAATTAAAGAAAGGAGATTGTTTATGGAAATATTAAAAGTAGAAAATCTAACTAAAAAATATGGTAAAAAAGATACAGAGGTTGTTGCATTAGACAATGTGTCTTTTAGTGTGAAAAAAGGAGAATTTGTAGCGATTGTAGGTGCTTCTGGAAGTGGAAAATCCACCTTATTACATTTAATCGGAGGGGTAGATAAACCAACAAGTGGAAAGGTATACATTAATGGAACAGATATCTATTCTTTAAATAATGATAATTTAGCAATTTTCAGAAGAAGACAAGTGGGACTTATCTATCAATTTTACAACTTAATTCCTATACTAAATGTAAAAGAAAATATTACATTGCCATGTGATTTAGATGGGCAAAAGGTAGATGAAAAGCGATTAAATGAATTGTTATATATCCTTGGACTAGAAAAAAGAATTAATCACTTACCAAATGAGTTATCAGGAGGACAACAACAAAGAGTTTCCATTGGAAGGGCTATGATTAATCATCCAAGTATTGTATTAGCAGATGAACCAACTGGAAATTTGGATAGTAAAGTTTCAAGAGAAATTATTGATTTATTAAAAGTATCGAATCAGAAATATAATCAAACTTTAATTGTGATTACACATGATGAAAATATTGCTCTAGAAGCAGATAGAATTATTACAATACAAGATGGAAAGTTAATTAGTGATGAGAAAATAAAGTAAAGGGGAGAAAAGAATGAAAATTTTAAATACATTGACACTCAAAAATTTAAAATTAAATAAAAAAAGAACCATTGTTACTATTATTGGAATTTCTCTTTCTGTTGCTTTAATATGTGCAATCACTACATTTACAGTTAGTATTCAGAAAACAATGGTAGAAAGAGAAATCAAAACAAATGGAAATTATCATATTCGTGTACAAGATGTATCAAAAGAAAATGAAAAATATTTGGAGAATAATGCAAAAATAGAGGAATTACAAATATCACAAGAGATTGGATATGCACCATTAGAAGAATCTCAAAATGAAAACAAACCTTATGCCTATATTGAAGGATATGATGAAAAACTTTTGCAAAATGGAGGAATTGTCTTAGTAGAAGGAAGATTACCAGAAAATGAAAATGAGATTGTGATACCAGAACATGTTATTCAAAATGGAAAAGTAGAGTGGAATGTTGGTGATACCATAGAATTTGATATTGGTAATCGATATAAAGGAGAATATATATTAAATCAAACCAATCCATATTATACAGACCAAGATAGATTAGATAGAAAAGAAAGTGGAATTGAAGATGATTTAGAACAAGAAACATTTGTTGCAAGTACTAAAAAAACATATACAATTGTAGGTATCATGGAACGATTAAATAGTGAGAGTTATTCTGCTCCAGGGTATACCATGATAACAAAATTAGACAAGATTGATGATACCAAAAATGTAAATATGTCTATTATATTAAAAGATCCAACAGAAGTATATGACTTTGAAGATTATTTGAAAAATGATTTACAAATTGACGAGACAAATATTTCTGAAAACCAAGATTTATTATATTACATGGGAATTTTCAAAAGTGATAGAGTAGAAACTTTTGTGATAACGATGTTAGTTATTGTAATTGGCATTATTGTTTTGACTTCTGCCTTTGTTATCAAGAATAGTTTTAGTATATCTCTTACAGAAAAAACAAGAGAATTAGGAATGATAGCAAGTGTAGGAGCAACGGCAAAACAAATTAGAAAAAGTATCTTTTTTGAAGGTGCTATATTAGGTCTAATTTCTATACCATTAGGAATTGTAATTGGCATTGTAGCAATAGGAATCGTGTTAGCAATTGTTAATGGAATTATCAATTCAGGAAGTACACCATTAATTGATAATTTTGAATTACAGTTAACCATATCATGGGGAGCAATTATCGTTGCAATCATTGTATCCATTGTTATGATTATCATCTCACTAATTAGACCAAGTTATCGTGCAGGAAAAATATCACCAATTGATGCTATAAGAGAAAGTTCAGATGTAAAAGTAAAAAAGAATAAGCATAAACATAAGGAATATAAACTAACGAAAAAAATATTTGGAATAGAAGGCGTGATTGCCAGAAAGAATTTTAGAAGAAGTAGAAAAAGATATAGAACAACTATATTTTCCATATGTCTAAGTATTATCTTATTTATCTCTATGAATGCTTTTGCGGAAAGTGTATTTGGATTATCTTCTTTAAAATATCCAGATTCAAGAATTAATTTAACGGTATATAGTAATAATCAAGAAGAAGAAAAAGAAGCTTATTTTAATAAAATTAAAGATTTAGATGGAATCAAAGAATATATGATTTTAAAAGATACATATGTACATATGGATAATCCTGATATATATACAGAGGAAGCATTAGAATATTATTCAGAAGAAGTGAATACCATACTTATTATTTATTCACTTGGTGATGAAGCTTATAGAAATTATGTAGCAGAATTAGGATTAAATTATGATGAAGTAAAAGATGAAGCAATTCTTTCTGATACAAGAATTTTATATGAATATGAAGAGGGAAGAGATGGTGTCAAACGAGTAGAAACAAATCTAACGAATTTAAATGCGGGAGATACATTAGAATATTATAAAATGCAAGATGAAGAAGGAAATTTAACAGAAAAAGGAAGTATTAAAATTGCTAAAAGAGCAGATAAATATCCATTAGGCCTATCTTTTCAAGAAGATACACATCCGATTATTATTATCTCAGATGAAATGATGGAAAACTTTGAACATAATGTTGTTGCTATGCATATAAATGCAGAAGACCCATATAAATTACAAGAGGAAATTGTAGAAATTGATAAAACCAATCAAGATAATATTTATAATGCAGAAGAGAATGTAAGGGCAGCAAGAAATATGAATCTAATTGTATCGATATTTGTATATGGATTCATAGCTGTGATTAGTGTTATTGGTGTAACTAATATATTTAATACGATAACTACCAATATGGCACTTAGAAATAGAGAATTTGCGATATTAAAATCCATAGGTATGACAAACAAAGAATTTAAGAGAATGATTCATTATGAGAGCTTTATATATGGGCTAAAAGCACTTATTCTTGGATTGCCAGCAGGAATTGCATTATCTTATCTAATCTATATAGTTACAGCAGATGTCTATACAACAAGTTATGAACTTCCTACAATACCAATTTTGATTTCTATCATATTTGTATTTGCAATTATCTTCATGACTATGCGATATGCTGTTAAGAAAACAAAAAATCAAAATATTATTGAAACCATTAGGAAAGAGAATATTTAAAAGTTGCCAAAGGGGGCGTGCCATTTTGGCAACCCTTAATTTTAATAAATTGATAAAAGTCAATCAAAAATTTAAAATTTTATAAATTTCTGATTGACTTAAAAATTTTTTATGCTATTTTTCGAAAAAACAAATGTCAAATAAACAATTTTTATTGAAGAAAAAATGGTTTTATGGTAGGATTATATTAGTGAAATAAAAAGAAAAAAAGGGGAAGGTTGAAAAAATTAAAATTTAATTTTTTCCAACTAGATTTATGCCTTGAGAAAGGAATGCAATAAAAATGAGTACAAAAGAAATTGTGGAAAATAAAGAAAATCTAGAAGAAAACCAATTAGTAAAAAGTGAAGTAGAAGATTATGCAAAATTTGATATATTAAGATATGCACAGGTTTGGGAAGATGCAGACATTTTATTACAAGCATTAGATATACATGAAAATGATAATATATTGTCTATTGCATCAGCAGGAGAAAATGCAATTAGCATGTTAATCAAAAATCCAAATAAAGTTTTTGCAATTGATTTAAGTGAAAATCAAATTGCTTGTACAGAATTAAAAATCATAGGGTATAAATATTTAGATTATCAAGAATGTATGGAATTCATTGGTGTTTTTGATTGTGAAGATAGAATTACAATCTACCAAAAAATTGCAGATAAACTATCTAAACATACAAGAGCATATTTAGATAGCAATTTAGAAATGGTAGAAAAAGGAATTATCCATACAGGAAAATTCGAAAAATATTTTCATCTATTTGGTAAAAAAATCTTACCATTTATTCATAAAAAATCAATAAGAGAAGAATTATTACAAAAGAAAACAAGAGAAGAGAGAATTCAATTCTATGATCAAAAATGGAATAATATGAGATGGCAAATGCTTTTTAGGTTATTCTTTTCTAAAACCGTTATGGGAAAATTAGGTAGAGATAAAGCATTTTTTCGCTATGTTCATGTAAATGTGGCTGAACATATTTTAGAAAGAACCAAATATGCTATCACAGAATTAGATACATCAGAAAATTCATATTTACAGTATATTATTAATGGAAAATATGATGAAAATGTATTGCCAGTAGCATATAGAAAAGAAAATTTTGAAATGATTAAGAAAAATATAGATAAAATTTACTTGTTAAAGGATTCTGTTGAGGATTTTATCCAAAAAGAAGAGATAGATTATATTAGTAAATATAATTTAAGTGATATCTTTGAATATATGAGTGATGAGCAAATGTGTAAAATTTTTGAAAAGATATTTACCAAATCACCATCTGGAACAAGAATTGCTTATTGGAATATGCTAGCTGATAAAAGGGCATCAAAATATTTTGATAATTTAGTATACAAGGAAAAAGAATCAAAAGAATTATTTAAACAAGATAAAGCCTTTTTCTATAGTAAATTTATTATAGAGGAGGTTATATAAATGAATATAGAGTGGTTAAGTATTGGATTTGTTTTATGTATGCTTTTGATAGCCATGTGTATGATAAAGATAATCGAAAAAAAGACCCAAATACATGCAGAATTGAAACGAAAACTATTACATATGACAATGGGATTGATTATGCTAACATTTCCTTACGTATTTCATAATGTGCTTTCTGTAGGAATATTAGCAGTTATTGCCTTAGCAATATTGGTTTTGTTAAAGCATACAAAATTGAAAGAAGGATTAGGAACAGTATTATATAGTGTTGATAGAGAATCTTTAGGTGAAATCTTTTTTGTGATATCTGTATTTCTAATTTTTTGTTTATCAAAAGGAGATAAAGTTTTATATAGTATTCCCATATTAATTTTAACCTTTGCAGACAGCGCAGCAGCATTAATTGGAAAGAATTATGGAAAGAAAAATTTAGCAGAGCTAAATGAAGATGCTAAAAGTATTGAAGGAAGCTTTATCTTTTTTATGGTAGCTTTTGTAGCAACATTGGTACCTTTATTACTATTTACAGATGTAGGAAGAGAAGAAACCTTAATTATTGCTACTATTGTAGGATTTAATGTAGCTTTAGTTGAGATGATTTCACATAGTGGAAATGACAATCTATTGATTCCATTAACAACATATGCTTTTTTGGCAACACATATGGGGTTAGGTATAGAACAATTAAGAATGAATTTAGTGATATTAGTTGTGATATTTATATTAGTAACCATTGCTAACAGAGTAAAGGCATGGAGCAAATTAGCATTAGTTGAAACACTGGTAGTAGGATATTTAACGATTACATTATATGGAATATATGCCATTATACCACCATTGATTTTGTTTTTAACGGTTATGAGATTTCCAAAAGTGACAGAAAAGGAACAACATAATCTATATGATGCTAGAATTATTGAAACCAATGTGATTTTAGGAATAGCTATTTGCGGAATTGTAGCAATTACTGGTTGGAAAGCAGAATTTTTTATGATATATAGTTTAGTATATAGCATGCATTTAGCTATTAATACATTTGTAAGATTAAAATATTATTTTAATTTATCAGAAATAGATAGTATGATTCTATCTTTTGCTAAAGGATTATGTTTTATCTTTTTACCAAGTTTAGTCATTCAAAATCTGGTATTTCATAAATTGCCTAGTTTACCAATGATTGTCCTTATGGTTATATGCTTATTAGCTAGTTGTTTTATGATATATGTACAAAAGAAGAAGGTAAAAAAAGAAGAAATTTCAATAAAAAATGGATATATGCATACAGAAATTGTGCTAGTATTAACAGCTATCATTTGTTTTATCCAATACTTTAAAATTGTATAGGAGGAAAATGATTTAAATCTGATAATATATATTTTACTAATAAAATATTAAGCAAACAGATTTAAATCATGAAAAAAGAAGATGAATTTTGAAATTGTAGAGAATCAAGAAACTATAAAAGTAACAGTTTTAGAAAATGGAGAAGAAAAAGCAAAAGCCACTTGCTATTTTCAAAATACACCAATCGTAAATGACGAAAAAATTGGAACAATTGGAGAAATGGAAATCTTAGACAAACAATATGGAGCATTATTATTAGAAAAATGTGAAGAAATTTTAAAAGAAAAAGGATTGCATTATATAGTTGCACCAATGAATGAAAATACATGGGGAAAATATAGAACAATGAAACAGTCAAATGGGGAACCTATATTTTTATTAGAGAATGTCAATCCTATGAGTGATAATGAGATACTATTAAAAGCTGGTTATCAAGAGATATATACATATACTTCAACCAAAGGAAAGTTGGAAAATGCTTATCAATCTCAAAGTATAGAAATGATGAGGCAAAAAATACAAGAAGAAGGTATTACCATTAGAAAATTTAATAAAGAAAATTATATGGAAGATTTAAAGAAAATATATCATATTTCATTAAAAAGCTTTGGAAGAAATCCGCTATATACACCAATTGATGAAGAATCTTTTCTAAATCAATATATACCTTATGTTCATTTAGCAGATGAGGACATTATCTTGTTAGCTGAAAAAGATGGAAAAGAAATTGGCTTTATATTCTGTATACCAGATTTTGAAGAAGCAAAAAGAGGTCAAAAAATCAGTACAATTATTGTAAAAACGGTTGCAGTGATACCAGAATTTCAAAAGTTGGCCATTGGAAATGTATTAATGAGTGATATTGCAAAAATTGCTAAACAGAAAGAATTTGAAAATTGGATATGTGCTTTTATGTATGCCAATAACACTTCACAAAAAATGGCAAAACGAAATCAAACAGAACTTATGCGAGAGTATGCCTTGTATGGAAAGAAAATTTAATTCTTTTCCATCTTAAAAATCCAACAGGAAGAAGGGGATGAAAGACAAAAGATGAGAAATTTAGCCTATCAACTAATCAAAAATTATGAAAAGATGCCAGATAAAATATGTTTAGTCGAAAAAAACACACAAATTACTTATGCAGAGCTATATAACTTAGTAGCAAATTTTAAAGACAATTTGAAAAGTAAGGGAATCAGAAAAGGAGATAAAGTGTTAGTACTAGTTCCTATGTCAATCAATTTATATGTAACTTTACTTTCTATTTGGTCACTAGGAGCGATTCCTTGTTTTATGGATGCAGGGTTTATAAAAAGCGGATTAAAGAAAAATGAATTTGATGATATTAATGGTATTGTTGGAATCACTAAATATATTTTATACAGTCAAGTCAATGAAAATTTAAAAAAATTAAAAATAAAAATAGATGTCAAACAAATCAAGAAAACGCCATTTAGTAGAAAGTTAGTAGTAGAAGAAGTGGAAAAAGATTTTCCAGGTATTTTAACATATACGAGTGGAACAACAGGTGTTCCTAAGATAGCAGCAAGGACACATGAATTTTTAGAAAATCAAGGAAATATATTAAAACAAATAGCCAATTATGAAGAAAAAGATAGGGAACTTTCCACTATTCCTATATTTACATTATCCAATATTTATGTTGGAATTACAACTGTCATAGCAGATGGAAATTTTACGAATTTAGGAAAATCTAATCCTAAAAGATTGATAAAACAAATAAGAGATAAAAACATTAATAGAATCATGGCTTCACCTGGACTATTACAAGTAATTACAAACTATTGTATTGATAAAGATATAAAATTAAAAGATGTGAAAAAAATCTATACAGGTGGAGGAGCTGTATTTTTAGATTTAATAAAAAAATTACAACAGGTTTTTGAAAATGCAACCATACATACAATATATGGTTCAACAGAAGCAGAACCAATTGCTATATTACATATAGAGGATATGACAAAACAAGACATAAAAGATATGGAAAATGGAAGAGGTATTTTAGCAGGAGAGATTGTTGGCGTAAAAGAATGTAAAATTATAAAACCACAAAAAGAACCAATCGGAACTATCACAAAGGACGGATTTTCAAATTTACAAACAAATGAAGTAGGAGAGATTGTTGTAACAGGAGAGAATGTGCTAAAAGGATATGTTGGAGGTATAGGTGATAAAGAAAACAAATTTACAGTAGAAGATATTATATATCACAGAACAGGAGATATGGGACAAATTGATGAAAAAGGAAGGTTATGGTTAAGAGGAAGAGTAAAAGAACCATATTTTCATATTGAAGCAGCTTTACATGCAAAATTTGCAATTGGAAAGACAGCAGTCTTTGAAAATGATTCAAAATTGATTTTGGTATTGGAAAATAATGAAAAAACACCAGCAGAAGAAATCAAAAAAGCCATTCCATTTGAAAAGATTGATGAAATCAAATATGTTCCGAAAATACCGGTAGATAAAAGACATAGTACAAAGGTAGATTATAATGAATTAAGAAAAATATTACATATATAAAGGGGTAAAATATGGATCAAATAAAAAAATGGTATATATATCAAAAAGAGAGATTTCCAGTACTTGTATATGGGTTATATGTATTTTGTATTGTATTTGCTACTTTTTGTTTCTTTAATTATTATGGAGAAATGTATTATTATGAATGGATGAACAATTTTAGTGATGTTGCATATACGAATTTAATACGGAAGACCACCAGAATATCAAATACAATGGATAAAATTGATTCCTATGTTTATTGTAACATTTTTGCAATTTCTAATGGTAAGAATTGTAGATGAGTTTAAGGATTATGAAGAAGATTGTAAATATAGACCTTATAGACCAGTACCAAGAGGTCTGATAAAATTAAAAGAATTAAAAATATTATTTATTATCTGTATAATCCTTCAACTAATTTTAACAATTACATGTTCACAAAATGGAATTTTATATTTAATCATATTGTGGGTGTTTTTTGCACTTATGAGTAAAGGATTTTTTATAAAAAAGATATTAGATAAACATTTATTACTAGAAGTCACCTTAGATGAATTGATACTTCCCATAATGATTCTATATTTAGCAAATTTTATTCCACAAATTTATCTTAATTATAATTCATCAGCAGATCTTACCATAGCGAATTCTATTATATTTGTAGACCCAAATGTTTGGAAAATATTAGTGATGGCATATATCATATCTTGGATAGTAGAAATTGCCAGAAAGATTAGGTGTAAAGAAGAGGAAGAAGAGGGAGTCAAAACCTATACAGCTATTTTAGGTATTGGTAAAGCAATGGGACTAATATTTGTATTGGAAACTTTGCTAATGCTTGTACAAGGTACAATCCTAGGACAGAAAAATTATATCTGGATACTTGCTTTATACATATTAGCCAATATTCCTAATATTTTATTTGCAAAAAAGAAAACAAAAAAAATGGCAAAATTAGCAGAACTTTCAGCAAATATTTATATAGCCATTGTATATTCTAGTTTAGTAATATTAATTTTATAGGAGAACAGATGATGAAATATGTATTAGAACAAAATAGTAAACAATATGAATTTATGGGAGGAAAAGCAACTGGCTTGGCAAAAATGGGACAAGCAATTGATAATATTCCAAAGTGGTTTGTTGTGTCCTATGAGGGCTTTGATAAAGAGGAAAAAAATATAAAAGAAGAAGCGGTAAAAGAAGTAGAAGAATCATTAAAAATGTTTCCAGATGATACTTATTTTGCCATTCGTTCATCAGCAGGAAATGAAGATTCCAAAGAAACATCTTTTGCAGGACAATTTGATACTTTTTTATATATTTCTAAAGAAGAGGTTATCAAAAAAATAAAAGAAGTGTATTTATCTGCTTTTTCTGAAAGAATTGAGACATATCGAAAAGAAAATCATATAGAAGAGGTAATGGTTCCATCAGTTATCGTGCAAAAAATGGTAAAATCAGAAAAAGCAGGTGTGGCATTTGGAGCAAATCCGATAACTTCTAATATAAAAGAGATTGTCATTAATGCTGTATATGGATTAGGAAGTAGCTTAGTAGATGGAGTAGCAACGGCAGATACCTATACCATTCTAAATGGTAAAATTACCAAAACAATAGCCAAGAAAGATTATTGTCATACATATGTAGATGGTGAAATTAAGCAGGAAATAGTAGACGAAAAAGAAAAGGGAAAAGCGGTTCTAACAGACAGTCAAATATTAGAAGTAAAAGAATTAGTAGAAAAAGCAAATATATTTTTTGGAAGATTTCAAGATATAGAATGGGCTTATGAAGATGGAAGATTATATCTATTACAATCTAGACCAATTACGACATTAGGAACAGTAAAAAATAAAGAAGAAAAGCTAAATGTATTTGACAATAGCAATATTGTAGAAAGCTATGGAGGAATTACAACCCCATTAACATTCTCTTTTATTAGAACTGTCTATGAAAATGTATATTTAGAATTGTGTAAAATATTTCATGTAAAAGCAGAAAAAATAGAAATGAATGCACAGATGTTTAAAAACATGTTAGCTCTAATAGACGGACGTGTGTATTATAATCTATATGGTTGGTATGGATTACTTTCCATGTTCCCAGGATTGGGAAAAAACAAGAAATTTATGGAGCAAATGATGGGAGTAAAAGAATCTTTGCCAGATGACTTATTTCCAGTACCACAAGCTACATTTTCTGATAAAATTGGATTGATTTCAACTGGATATGGATTATTAAAAGGATTTATGAAGATAAGAAAAATGACAGATAAATTCTATGTGAGATTGAATGAAGCATTAGAGGATAAAGATATCCAGCATATGGATTTATATGAACTACATGATTATTACTATGAATTGGAAGGAAAATTGTTACATAAATGGGATGCACCACTAGTTAATGATTTTTTAGCAATGATTTTTTATGGACAATTGAAACAAGAATGTGAAAAAATTTTTAAAGAAGAGGGAAATTTAATACATAATGATTTATTATGTGATGAAGGAAATATTATTAGTGCAGAGCCAGCAAAAAGAATTCGAGAAATGGCAGAGATCGCAAAAGATGATGAAGAACTTTTAAAGCTATTAGAAAATGAGGATATGCTATATATCCAAAAAGAACTTCCTAAATATCCAGAGTTTTATGAAAAAATACAAGCATATTTAAATAAATTTTCAGATAGATGTTTGCAAGAATTAAAATTAGAAACATTAACATTAAAAGACAATCCTATTAGCTTATATCATTCTATACTTACATTTGCAAAAAGAATGCAAAAAACAAAAGTAAATGTATTAGATTCTGTAGAAGCTAGAAAACAGGCAGAAAGAAAAGTAAAACAGGCTTTAAGTTTTAAGCCATTGGAAAAAGCTAAATTTAACTTTTTATTGAAACAAGCAAGATATACAGTAAAAAATAGAGAAAATCTTAGATTTGAAAGGACAAGACTTTTTGGAAGAGTAAGAGAAATCTTTTTAAGAATGGGATATATATTAACTTCTTTAAATGTTATAGAAGAAAAAAGAGACATATTTTATTTAGAAGTAGATGAAATTTTATACTATATTGATGGCAAATCAACAACCAACAATTTAAAAGATTTAATTGCTATACGAAAGAAAGAATATGAAACATATAAAGAAAAAAACCCAGATGAAAGATTTTATACTTATGGAGCTGTCAATATTGGAAATAACTTTAAAAAGAAAATAGAAATTCATACAAACAAAACAGATAAAAATGAAAATGAAGATAAAGCAAATATGGATGAGGTACATGGAAATAAAGAGAATGATGAACATAAAAATAAAGAACATAAAAACCAAGTACCTGTGAACAAATCAGAAGAAGAAAAACAATTAAAAGGAATTGGAGCATCACCAGGAAAGGTTAGAGGAAGAGTAAGAGTGATAGATAATCCAGCAAATGCAAAATTAGAACAAGGAGAAATCTTAGTTGCTGAATATACAGATCCAGGTTGGATTATGCTATTTCCAGCTGCAAGTGGAATTTTAGTAGAAAGAGGAAGCTTATTATCTCATTCAGCGATTGTTTCAAGAGAACTTGGCATACCTGCAGTAGTTGGAATTACAGGATTGTTAGACAACATAAAAACTGGTGATATAGTTGAATTAGATGGAACAACAGGTATTGTAAGAAAAATATTAAATTAGGGATGTTTCTGTCCCAAACAGAAACGTCCCCAAAAGGACATTATGGTTCTTCAATTAAATCTTGCCAATATTTTTTAGGCATAAACTGCATTTGACATCTAGCATTTTTTCTTTCTTGTATTGCAATGGTTTTGAAAAATAATTTCCAAAGTTCTTGATATTTTTGTTCTTCTTCAGTAATATCTGGTATTGTTAAATTGGCACTATCAATGATTCTGTATTCTTGTGTATTATATAAAAAACAAATATCTCTGTTTTTATCATGAATCATAAAATTTTGCGTAGGTAGTCTTTTTACAAAATGATGTCCTAAAGGTTCTATGATATTATTATCTGGATGAATAGAAGCATAATATAAATTTTCTCCAATTTCCATAAAGCGAAGTAATCCTTTTAACTTATGACATTCTGATAAAGCTCTTTTTCTCATATTGATAACAGAGAAGACATAAGAAATGGTAAGCATAGTATTGATTTTAGGACCGATGTCAAATCCATCACATAAATATTTTAAAATTTTCATTTCTTTTTCTTTTCCATCTGATAAAAAAGCATAAAAACTATTATATAAAGCTTCATAGCAAATATTTTTATTAATTCCTTCAAAAACACGTTTTGCTTTTTCGTGATTAGTATCTATATATTGTGTTTTATCTAAAAAGTTTTGTGTATATTCTTCTTCTGAAACAATTTTTTGTGGTAATGTTTTATGAGAATAACTATCAAATACAATTGTTAGTAATCCATCAAATGTACCATCATATAAATAGGTTGTATTTACAAGCTTCCAGTTAGACATTTTATTTTATCCTCCTTTGTAGGTAACAATGTATCAAACATAGATAATTGTTCAAATTTCTTTTGTGGAATGGTGTTTCTTTCAGTATATAATAAATTGGTTTCAATAAAATTTTTGTTAAATTTGTTGACTTCATAAAAATATTTTCCTTTGCAAGTTATAAAATATTGTGCTCTTTTTAAGATAACGCCTAATTTTTTTAGACTTTCAAAATCTAATAAAAATTCTCTTCTAGCAGTAATGATTTTTTTGGCACTAATCACACCAATACCAGGAATTCTAAGTAAAGTGTGATAATTTGCAGTATTGATTTCTATTGGGAATTTATCTAGATTTCTTAAAGCCCAATCACATTTAGGGTCTAATAAAGTATTGAAATTTGGATGTTCTTCATTTAATAATTCATCTGCTTGAAATCCATAAAAGCGAAGTAGCCAATCTGCTTGATAAAGTCTATTTTCTCTTAAAAGGGGAGGCTTCTCTAAAGTTGGTAAGTTTTTATCATTGTTAATAGAAACATAAGCAGAATAATAGACTCTTTTTAGTTTTAAAGATTTATACATTCCTTCAGAAAGTTTTAAAATTTTTAAATCTGTTTCAGGTGTAGCACCAACCATTAATTGTGTAGTTTGACCTGCTGGAACAAATTTCTTTTTATATTTCGATTTATCCATTTTATTTAATTTTAGTGTATTGGAAATATAAGTCATTGGTTTTAAAATTCCATCTTTTTCTTTTTGTGGTGCTAATAATTTCAAGCTATCATTTGAAGGAAGTTCGATATTAATACTCATTCTATCTACCAAAATACCTAATTTATCTATTAATTCTTGACTACAACCAGGAATCGTTTTACAGTGAATATATCCGTTAAAATGATATTCATTTCTTAAAATAGAAGCTGTTTCAACTAATCTTTCCATTGTGTAGTCGGGAGACTTAATAACTGCTGAACTTAAAAATAGACCTTCTATGTAATTTCTCTTATAAAAATGAATGGTTAAATCTGCAACTTCACGAGGTGTAAAGGTAGCTCTAGGTACAGAATTTGAAGAACGGTTAATACAATATTTACAATCATACATACAGGCATTTGTAAATAAAATTTTTAAAAGAGAAATACATCTACCATCTGCACCCCAACTATGACAAATACCAGAAACATGACCATTTCCAATTCCGTTGTTTGTATTTCTTCGATTGCTACCACTAGAACTGCAAGAAGCATCATATTTAGCAGAATCAGCAAGTATTTTTAATTTATCAAAAATTTCCATAGCACACCTCCAAACACATGTACGATTATATCATTCGAAAAATAAAAATGCAATACTTTTAAAAACAAATTTTCGTATTTTTTATAGCATCATACTTTACATAAATTTAAAACTTTGGTATAATAATAACACTGTTTATGCAGAATATAGATAAAGAAGTTATTTCTTAATTTTATACATACTAGAATTTTAGTATGCAAACGAAAGATAAATTCTTCTATTAAAATGCATTTGAACAGAAAGATAAAAAACAGGAGGAAGAAACAATGCAGGAAAAAAATGAAGTATCACGGGAGTATTCAAAGGAGGAAACTAACAGAGCAATCATGATAGGAAGGATTGCAGAAGAATTTGGTTTAGACCACAAAGTAAAGAGGGAAAGTTTTTATGCAAGTGAAGTTACTGTAAGCCGAGATGATGGAACCATAGACAGGATTCCAATTATTGTTTCGGAAGTATTGTTAAATTCAGAAATTTTATCTGAAAAAAATACTGGAAAAACAGTTGAAATAAAAGGTCAATTTAGATCACATAACAAGTTAGGCAAGGATGGAAAAATACATTTGGAGTTATTTCTATTTGTTAAGGAAATTGTTTTTAGAAATGCCGATGATAAAAATGAAATCTTTTTACGAGGATATCTGTGTAAATTACCGGTTCGTGGAAAAAACTCTCAAAATCAGAATATTTCAGAATTGCTTGTTGCAGTTAATAGACAGTACGGAAAATCAGATTATCTTCCATGTGTTGCGGTTGGTGTAAATGCTACAAGAGCAGGTATGCGCAAAATTGGAGATTGCATAAAGATAGAAGGAAGGATGCAAAGCAGGAAGTATTTCAAGAAGGATCCTTCTAATCCAGAAAAAGGAGAATGGAGAAAAGCTTATGATATCTTCATAAAAAAGATACAATTGATAGAAGAATAAGTGAATACAGAGAGGCCGTGGAGGTCTCTCTGCTAATATTTTAAGCAGTTAAATCACAAATCTACAAAAATTTGTAAATGTATATTGAAAATTTTAAAAGGAAACTATATAATACTAAACGATACATACAAAAGTAAATTAGAAAAGGAAGGTTGTAAAAATGATACAAATAGAAAATAAATATGGAAACAATTATGGAAATATATATGGAGAAATAAAAACGTCAATCCCAAAAATAAAAGTCATTGGAATTGGTGGCGGTGGCAATAATGCTGTTAGACAAATGGTTGAAGATAAAGTAAAAGATGTTGAATTTTATTTTATCAACACAGAGCTTGCCATGTTGAATAAAACAAAAATGGAAAATGTATTACAAATTGGAAAAGAAACGACAAAGGGATTAGGAGCAGGAGCTAATCCAGATATGGGAGAAAAAGCGGCTATTGAGAGTAAAGAAGATATCAAGAAATTATTAGAAGGAGCACAATTGTTATTCTTAACTGCTGGAATGGGAGGAGGAACAGGAACAGGAGCAATTCCAGTAATTGCAGAAATTGCACAAGAAATGGGAATTCAAACAATTGCTATTGTGACAAAACCATTTCTTTTTGAAGGAAGATTGAGATCAAGTAGAGCAGATGCAGGAATTGAAAAATTAAAACAGCATGTTAATAGCTTAATTCTAATTTCAAATGATAAATTATTGAAAATTGCTGGAACTCAAAAGATGAGTGTCATTAATGCGTTTAAAATGGCAGATAATGTATTAGAGCAAGGAATCAAAAGTATTACAGATTTAATTACATCAGTAGGAGATATTAATGTTGATTTTGCAGATATTACAACTATGTTGACATATAAAGGAATGGCTTATATGGGGATCGGAGAGGCAGAAGGAGAAGGTAGAATGGTAGATGCTGTAAATCAAGCTATTGATAATGCTCTTACAGAAAATAAAATTAATAATGCAAAAGGTGTTATATTTAATGTTAGAGGAAATTCAGAATTGGCATTAAGTGAAATTAATGACGGTATTGGGAAGATTAATGATTTAATTAATGAAGATGCCAATGTTGTATTTGGAACCATTACAGATGACTCTTTAGATGATAAAATTGTGGTTACAGTTATTGCGACAGGTGTAGAGTAAAATTCATTGCATTAGTTCAAGTAGAGACTTTTTTTAGTCTCTGCTTGAACATATTTTATGAAATGATTTTAAATCAATAAAATTCTTTTATTTTCATATAAACACGTTTTCTATCAAATACAATCATAAAAATCAAATAAAACAAGATGAATAAGGCAATTTGCATAATGGTATTTAATGAAAAATTTGAAAAAGTGATAGGTAATAGTTTTGTTAGTAGATAAGACACTAGACAAGCAAAAATAGGTCTTATAATAAATTTTTTAAAATTCACAGAATAATTAATTTTTTTCTTTAGTTGAATACTACTAATCGTAAAATTTAAAAGTTCACTTACAAAAATACTTAAAATATATCCATACATTCCCATAATAGGAACAATAAAAAAGATAATTGAAATGGTAACTAATAAATCAATGATGTTACAAACCATGACACTTACTTGCTCATTAATACCTTTTAACATATTATCAATAATATTATCTATATACATAAAAAAGATAAGAGGAGCTAATATTTTTATCCATTTACCAGCTTCTATGGATTGATACACCATAAGACTAATTTCATTAGCAAATATAATAAAAACACCTGTCACACAAATAGAAAAAATAAATGTAACTTTAAAAATCGTATCACAAACCGTTTTTAGTCTATTATAATTTCCACCAGCAAGCAATCGCGAAAATTCTGGAACCAATAAGCCACTAAAGGAACCAATTAAAACATTTGCAAACATAATGACAGGCATAACCATTCCGACTAATTAAACCATAGTTAGAAACAGCTAAAGAATAGGAGATGCCGGACAATTCTAATCGAATAGGAATTAGAAATTGTTTTAAAGAAGAAAGTCCAGAACGAATACAAGAAGTTACACTAATCGGAAAAGCAATGGTAAAAATCTTTTTCTTCATTTGCACTGGTAAACTTCTTTTAGATATGTATTTTCTTCTATCAATCAGATAAAAGATGATGTTTAAACTAAAGGAGAATACTTCAGAAATGACATCAGCTAAGATAAGGTAAATACAAATAGATTCTACATCTTTTGAAGGATTGAAATATAGTAAATAAATAGTAGCGATGATTTTTACACTGGTTTCTAAAATTTGTGAAATAGCACTTTTATAAGGTTTTTCAACAGAAGAAAAATATCCACCAATCACAGAGGAAACAGAAATCAATGGTAGTCCCAGTGAAATTAGGTAAAGAGGAATTTCAGAAACCATGTTTTTTAGCCAGATAGTAGAAATGATAGGGGCAAATAGAATCACAAGACCAGAAGAAAGAAACCCTAACAATACAGCAAATATAATAGAGGTTTTTACAGCTTGTATGCCATTTATATAATTTCCTTTTGCAAATTCCTCAGAGACAATGCAAGTACAAGCAATACCAATTCCAGAAGTAGCAACTGTGATTGCAAAGTTATAAACAGACATAATTAAACTAAAGATACCAATAGCTTCAGATCCTACTTTATTAGCCACATATATATTAAAAATTAATCCAATACCACGCATGCTAAGTGCGGTTATGGTTAAAATAATACCATTAATAAAAAATAGTTTTGTCTTTCTCAAAAATATCACCTTTTTAAATGATATTAAGAAAAACAAAAAATTATGTCCTTTTGGGACCATTGGGACCTGGTCCCGATGGTCCCAAAAATTCCTTATTGTGTTTTTAAACTCATTAATGTAACATTTACCAAACCTTCTGTAACAGAAGATAAAATTTTTATATCATTTCCTGTATCATTACGAAACTTGAAATCATAACTACCAGAGGCAACAGCAGCATCTTTACCATCTGCTACATAAGGAACATGATTGCTATGTGGATGTCTTTCGATAACTGTCAAACTAGAAACAGCTAGTACAGCATTATATAAGGTACTACTAACTTGACAATTACCGCCACCATAACCTTTTTTCTTATTCCCGTCATGATCATAGATGTCAGCTTCTAAATATCCTTTACTACTTGTGGCAGGACCGACCGTGTTACAAAAAGAAAAAGTTTCACCATTTTTTACAATAGTTCCATTTAATGTAGATGCTGTAATTTCCATATTTTTTGTTCTATTTGTATCATTAGAATAAATTTTGGTAGAAAAAGCAGAAAGTTGCTCTTCAACTGTCTTAGTTGTGTTGGCTGTGTTTTCCGTGCTTGAAGTGTTTTCAGAAGTTGTATTTGTAGTTTCATCAGTATTTGTATTGGTAGTAGATTCGTTATTAGAGGTATTTTCTGTAGTAGATGTATTTTCATTATTTGATGTATTATTTTCTACTGAAGTTTTATCAGCTTCATAATTGCTTTGTTCATTATTTTTATTAGTGTTTTGTATATAAGCATAAACACCGATTCCAATTAATGCAACTAGTCCAATGATGATAAAGATTTTTAACTTTTTATTCATTTAAATCACCAATTTTATTGTAACCAAAACTTTAAAAAATATTGACAATTCACGAAAAAATATATATAATTATATATGGATATTTATGAAAGGAAGAAAAACATATGCTTGCTAAATATTGGAAAAAAATAGGAATGGTTATTTTAATAGTAGCTTGTGTGTTTAATATCATGAATAAATTAGTGCATAAACTTTCATTAAACAGTGAAATGTTGTCTTCTGCACAATATATATATGACCAACAACAAAATCAAACAAATAATAATGAAAATAACACAAATTAGGTCTTGAAAAATATAAAAAAGTATGTTATGATAAGAAAAGCGTGCGTTAACGAAATCAAAGATTTCGACGCACAAATGTGAAGACTGCTACGCAGTACTTCACAGATAGAAGAAGCTTAACCTTGTTGTATACGGAAAAATTTTATATAGGGTCAAGATAAAAGCTAATTTTTCCTATACAATAAAAAACAGATAATAGTAATTCAATTTAAGAAAGAGGTGAACAATCAATGAAAGAAGGAATACATCCAAATTACAACCAAACTACTATCACATGTGCATGTGGTAATGTTTTAGAAGTTGGTTCAACAAAAAAAGATATCAAAGTAGATATATGTTCTAAATGTCATCCATTCTGGACAGGAAACTTAAGACAAGAGACAGCTGGTGGTAGAGCAGATAGATTTAAGAAAAAATATGGACTTGCATAAAAATGAAAGTAGAAGACCTCTACTTTTATTTTTTTAGAAAATAGAAATCGCTTAAAATAATAGGATTTCTATTTTCAAAAAAAAGCCACCTCTATTTTTAAGAAGTGGTTCCAAATTTATTTATATAATTTTGAGATTTCTTCAGAAGTTAAAATATCTTGAATTTTTAATTTTGTCATTTTACCAGATAAAGGAGAGTGAAGCGTTCCTTTGGGTGTTAAATAAACTAAATAATTATATGCAGATAGGAACAGTTCTACATTTCCATTATCATTTGTATCATATCCATATCCAAATTCAATAAATTGGTTATCTTGATTTAGTGTTAAAAATGTTACATATGGTCTAAAATAACCATCTTTATCTGCAATTTCATAAGTTACTAAAAATACTTCACTAAATGAGACACCTTCTAATTCAAACTCTTTAATATATTTGATATCTAATAGATTTAGAAATCTTGCTTCATCAGAAAGATATGTATATTCTGGTAACTCTTTTATAGGAAGTAAGTTTTTTGTATTTAAAAAATATGGATTTATCGTATTACCAAATATAGCATCAATGTATGATTTCATATCAAGCATTCCCCATAAAGTAAGTAATGTGGAATTTATTTTTTTCCTCGTATTATTTTCTTGCAAATATTGAATGTTTAAAGTTTGCAATTCTGTAAGTGTAATACTCATATTTGCTTTTTTTGCTTTTCTATATATTTCATCCACATTAGAACGACTATTTCCTTTAGAAGTTTTTGTTTTTAATAAAGAATCAAAATCTCTCATATTTTTGAAATCCTCCTTTGTCCATCTTTTAATATATTATACCATTAAATACAAGTTAAAAAAAGATTTTACTAACAAATTTCTTGCAAAAATCGCGAAAATATAATAAAATATGCAGATGATGGAGGTATGAATGTGGATACAATAAACGAAGTAAAAAAGCAAGAAGAATATATAAAAAAAGTGAAAGAATTAAATCAAGGAAAGATATTAAAATATCATATTTTAACGATGGGATGTCAATTAAATGAAAATGATTCAGAAAAACTTTGTGGTATGTTGGAAGAAATGGGATATACCAGAACAGATAACTTTCAAGATGCCGACTTAAATTTATTTAATACCTGTTGTGTAAGAGAAAATGCAGAAGATAAGTTATTTGGAAAATTAGGAGAATTGAAACGTGTAAAAGAAGAAAAAGGAACCATTATTGCGATTGGTGGTTGTATGATGCAAGAAAAACACATAACAGATAAAATTAAAGAAAGCTATCCTTTTGTCGATATCTTATTTGGAACACATACATTATATCGTTTTCCAGAAGACTTATACAAAGCATTAATGGAAAAGAAAAAGCAAGAAGATATTTTAGACATTGATGGAGAAATCTATGAAGGCTTACCAATTAAAAGAGATAGTAACATAAAAGCATCTGTTACCATTATGAATGGTTGTAACAATTTTTGCACCTATTGTATTGTACCTTATGTAAGGGGAAGAGAAAGAAGTAGAGAACCTAGAGAGATTATTAAAGAAGTAGAAGAATTAGCAAAACAAGGATACAAAGAAATTACTTTATTAGGGCAAAATGTCAATTCCTATTTACGAGTAGAAAAAGAAAAGGGAAAACCATTTGAAGAATATGATGGTGTTCATTCTTTTGCTACATTATTAAAAGCAATTAACAAAATAGAGGGAATTGAAAGAATTCGATTTGTTTCACCACATCCAAAAGATTTTACAGATGATGTAATTGAAGCAATTGCTAATTGTGATAAAGTATGTAAATTAGTACATTTACCATTACAATCTGGAAATACAAAAGTATTAAAAGAAATGAATCGAAGATATACAAAAGAACAATATTTACATTTGGTAGAGAAAATGAAGGCAAAAATACCAAATTTAACATTATCAACAGATATTATTGTTGGATTCCCAGGAGAAACAGAGGAAGAATTTGAAGATACTTTAGATGTTGTAAAAAAAGTAAGATTTGAACAAGTATATATGTTTATCTATTCGAGAAGAGTAGGAACACCTGGAGATAAAATGGAAAATCAAATTCCAGAAGAAATCAAACATAAACGTTTTGATAGATTAAAAGCATTGGTGGAAAGTCAAATAGAGGAAAATAACCAAAAATATGTAGGAACGATTCAAAAAGTATTGGTTGAAGGAACCAGCAAAAATAATGAAAATATGTTAACAGGAAGAACAGATAGCAATAAAGTGGTTATCTTTGAAGGAGATAAAAGTTTAATTAATCAGATGATTGATTTAAAGATTGTATCAGAGCATATGTGGTATTTAAGAGGGAATATAATAGAAAAATAAAAGTTAAATTTAAAGGAAGTTTGTATGGATAAATTAATTTTAGAAAGAGGATTTTTAATAGATTGTAAAAATAAAATTATGCAAGGGCAATCTATTCGTTCATTAGCAGAAGAGGTTCATATTGATAGAAAAACATTGAGAAAAAATATTCTGGCAATTTTATCAGAGGAAGAGAAAGAAAAATTTCAGAAAGTATTAAGTAATAATTTTAGGAAAAATAAAAAAAGTGCAAGAACAATTAAAAAAGAACAAAGAGAAGAAAATTATAAGAAAGCGATAAAAACATTAACACTATTAGGAATCGCAAGAGAAGATATTGAAGCTATATTTGAATCTATCAATAAAAACGAGCACACAACAATGGCAAAAGATACATTTGCTATAAAATTAGTAGAAATATTTGATTTTATAGAAAAAAGAAATGAAGGAATGAATCCAAGTGATAAAGGCTATATCACAAAACAAGATGTTATCCATATGATTTTAAGAGATTCAAGATTTATGACAAATGATGTAGAACGAAAACTGGAACCAATATGTGACATATTTGATAATTGGTCTCCTAATATATCTAAAGGTCAAGTAAATAGATATATAGTAGAATACCCAAGCATTTTTAAAAATTCTATCAAAAAATTAAAAATGCATTTGATAATCGGAGATAATTTTTTAGTAAAAACAGGAAATCAATACATGTCATTATCAGAATACATTCTTACAGAAAATCCATTTCTAATTTCAGAAAACAGTCAAAGATTTTTAGAGGGTGTTTGCAATTTAAGAGATGCACACATGTCAGGTGTTATTCCTGCCGAAGAATTAGAAAAAAGGATAGAACCTATCAATTTAGCATGGAAAAAGTATGAGTTACCAGAATATACAGATGATAAGAGTTTTAAAAAAGCAATAAAAGAAATTGTTAGGGGAGTAGATAAAGAAGGCAAAAGACAGAAAGGAGAAGAAATATAAATGTCAGAAAATAAAAACAAAGAATTTTCACCTATGATGCAGAGATATCTTGAAACAAAAGAACAATACAAAGATTGCATCTTGTTTTATAGATTAGGTGACTTTTACGAAATGTTTTTTGATGATGCCATTACTGCAGCAAGAGAACTAGAAATTACATTAACAGGAAAAGATTGTGGACAAGAAGAAAGAGCACCAATGGCAGGGGTACCACATCATGCGGCTGAAATGTATATTTCAAGATTAATTGCAAAAGGATATAAAGTTGCTATATGTGAACAATTGGAAGATCCTAAAAATGCAAAAGGAATTGTCAAAAGAGGGGTTATTAGAGTTGTTACACCAGGTACCATTGTAGAAAGTAATATGCTTGAAGAAAGAAAAAATAACTATATCATGTCTATTTTTAAATCTGGAATCTATTTTGGTATTAGTGTATGTGATATATCAACAGGAGAATTTTATGCAGCAGAAATTAAAGACAATAATAATTTTCCACAATTGTTAGATGAAATTGCAAGATATTCACCATCAGAATTAGTCATTAATTCTAATTTAGCAGATTGTACAGAAGAAATGAGTAAAATTAGAGAACGTTTTAGTACATATATTACAAGATTTCAGGATAAATTTTTTGATAGTAAACCAGATATTATTAAATTAAGATTTAATTTAGTGGATACCAATCAAAAACCAATTGAAAATATAGAAGAAAGAAGTTTTGCAGTAGCAAGTATTAATGCTTTAATTGAATACATAGAACAGACACAAATGACGAGTTTAGACCATATTAATAAAATTACGGTTTATCAAATATCAAAATATATGTCATTAGATATTAATGCTAGAAGAAATCTAGAAATTACAGAGAAGATGAGAGACAAGTCTAAAAAAGGAACTTTATTATGGGTATTAGATAAAACCTCAACCTCTATGGGAGGAAGACATTTAAGGAGATGGTTAAATGACCCATTAATTGATACGCTGGAGATTAATAGGAGATTAGAAGCAGTCAAAGAATTAAAAGAAAATGTCATGCTAAGAGGAGATGTTGTAGATAATCTAAAAAAGGTTTATGATATTGAAAGATTAGCAGGTAAAATGGCTTATGGTAATGCCAATGCAAGAGATATGATTACATTAAAAAATTCTTTAGCAAGATTACCAGAAGTAAAAAGTGTTTTGCAAACCACGGAATCTCCAATGTTAAAAGATATCTATGAGAATCTAGATGAATTACAAGATATTTATGAATTGATTGAAAAATCGATTATAGATGATCCACCAATGACTGTAAAAGATGGCGGAATTATTAAAATGGGGTATAATGAAGAGGTTGATAAATTAAAAACAGCAACAACAGAAGGAAAAAATTGGATTATTCAGTTAGAAGCTGATGAAAAGGAAAAAACAGGAATTAAGAACTTAAAAGTAGGATTTAATAAAGTATTTGGTTATTTCATAGAAGTAACAAAATCAAATTTAGACCAAGTTCCTGAAAGATATGTAAGAAAACAAACCTTAACAAATGCAGAAAGATATATTACCGAAGAATTAAAAAATTTAGAAAACCAAATCTTAGGTGCAGAAGAAAAAGTCGTTAGTTTAGAATATGATTTATTTACGAAAATAAGAGAAGAGATTGCAAAAAATATCATCAGATTACAAAAAACAGCAACAATGGTATCAACTCTAGATGTGTTAGCATCATTTGCACAGGTAGCAGAAGATATGAATTACTGTATGCCACAAGTAGACAATTCGGGAATTATTGATATTAAGGGAGGAAGACATCCTGTTATAGAAAAAATGCTAGGTACAGGAGAATTCGTAGAAAATGATACCTATTTAGACAAAGATGAAAATAGATTATCTATTATTACAGGACCAAATATGGCTGGTAAATCAACATATATGAGACAAGTGGCATTGATTACCTTAATGGCACAAGTCGGAAGTTTTGTACCAGCAGAAGAAGCAAAAATTGGGGTAGTAGATAAAATTTTTACAAGAGTAGGAGCATCTGATGATTTAAGTATGGGACAAAGTACTTTTATGGTAGAAATGATGGAAGTAGCAACGATTTTAAAAGAAGCAACACCAAACAGTTTAGTTATTTTAGATGAAATTGGAAGAGGAACATCTACCTATGATGGATTATCAATTGCTTGGGCAGTAGCAGAATATATTGCCAACAAAGAAAAATGCGGAGCAAAAACTTTATTTGCAACACACTATCATGAATTAACTGAACTAGAAGAAAAAATAGAAGGTGTAAAAAACTATTCTATTGCCGTTAAAGAAAAAGGAGAAGATATTATCTTTTTAAGAAAGATTGTTAGAGGCGGAACAGATGAAAGTTATGGTATTCATGTAGCAAGATTAGCGGGTGTTCCAAAATTAGTAACAGAAGAGGCAAATAAAATCTTAAAATCTTTAGAAAGAAAAAATATCTTAACAGGAAAAAAAGAAGAAAAGAAAGATAAGAAGCAAGTAGAAGGCCAATTTGATATGTATAATTTCAAATTAGCAGAAATTGCTCATGAAATTGATAAAATTAATTTAAATGAATTAACACCAATTGATGCATTAAATACATTGGTAAGAATAAAAGAAAAGATGAAGTAATTCGATAATACCTATCCAAGTGCGGATAGGTATTACTTATATGGGTTAGTATAAACTTTTAGTAGGGAAAATTTGATAAAAAAATTGAATAAGAGATACCAATTTGATAGAATATTTTTGTCGAAAAAATATTTTAAAAGGA
>CAJFLB010000007.1 GCA_904387305.1 uncultured Clostridia bacterium | reverse complement strand
TTAGATAAAAACGGTTATTAAGATTGACCTTTTTTCTATCAAAAATTTTTTAAAATTTTTTTCATTTTTCTATTGACTTTTCATAGTTGGTCTCCTTTACATTTTAATTTTTGAATTCTTGTTTATTTTTGTCATTGTATATCACTAATTATTGTTCTGTAATTATAATTCCACTAACTAATCCTTCTGTATATTGCAACTCTACGTTATATGTTGAACCAGTATTGATTTCATCTGTTGGTACACTTGTATCATCTTTTGACATAGTCACAACTCCACTAACTTCTACTTTTCTATCACCATTCATTTCTGATATATTATTTGCAATAACAGATTGTAATAAAGCCCTAACAGTACTTCCGCTTTGTACTCCCTCATATTGTTCAAATTTTGCATTAAATGCATTCATTTCTACTTCACTCATTGAACTTTCATTAACAACATCTGCTGCTTGATTATAGGTTAATAGACCAATTGATGTTAGTGGGAAAGTATACAAAATTGGATTTCCGTATTCACTAAATCCGATTTCCTCCATTTGCATTGTATTTACTTCATTAATTCTTTCTACTATTGTCATCATTAATGTCGTTATTTGTTCAGCATCATAATCATTTAATAATTGTATTTCGTCTTCTGCATAATCTTCAATTGTAAGTCCATCATTAAATGTATCTGTACAATTTAGATTATATATCATTTTTTGTTCTTCGCCATCCATAGTTCTAATAATGCCAAATTGATAATTTTCATTTACACTTGCTAATTCTTCTAATCCTTGATAACCTGCTGTATAGAAATATCGTACATTTTCTTGAGTTTCAATATCTGTCGCATTCATTTCCATTCCATAAGTTAAATTTCCAGAATCATTTGTTTTAGTTATTTTTAATTCTACATTTGTTGATGTATCATTTACTGTTAATGTTATTGCTGATAATTTTTTATTTGTTTGTGATACTGTTATAGTATTTGTACCCTCATCTGAATTTGAATCTACATTATTCATATCATCAATTATTTCTTGAATCATGCTTTGTACAGTTACCTCATTATCAGATGTTTGATTCATTGTATCTAATATGTCTTTAAACATTTGCTCCATTTTTGGCATCAAAATTGAATCATTTTTCACTGTTTCTAATATGGTACGTATTAAATCCTTTATTTCTTGATTGGTAATTGATACAGAATAACTTGTTACATCATTTTCTTTTGTTTTTGTAAATTCTTTTCCTCCTAATTTTTCTTGTAATATAGAGCTATATGTATTGGTCAATTGCTCTCTTTCTTCATCAGTAAAATTTATTGTTTCTTGATTTGTAAATGCACTAAATAAATCAATTGTATCTGGAATTTCTGTTGTATCTGTCACTCCAAATTTTTCTACAAATTCTTTTAAATTGTTATTCTCTATACCAATATATTTACTTGAAACGTAATCTGACTGCAATCCTAAGGTTTCATTTGCATATTTGTAATTAAATGGAAAATTTACATCATCAGAATAATTTAACGTAATATTTTGCTCATTTTTCCTTGTAGTGTTATCTATTTTCCCAGAATATGTTATGTTAAAGTCATTTATTGTTTGCAATGTTTCCTCATCTATACCACTTATATCAATTTCTGTTGAAAATGTTCCACTATCCTCATATTTTCCATTATATTTTTTCTTTGAATATTCTGTTAGTTGACTATCAACAAACCCATCTTGTACATAAAACGCTTGTCCTAAATATTTTAAAAATAATTGCCCATTAGATTTCAATAAATCTGTTCCAAAATAGAGATAGGCAAAAACTCCTCCTAAAATTAAGATTAATAAAAGTATGATTGTTATTAATCTTCCAACTACTTTTGTTTTCATTTGTTTTCCTCCTTTTATTTTTTGTTTAGGCATTCTTAATCATTGTTATTTTTCAAAATTGCCTTTTTTTCTTTTTTGATTTTATCACAATTCATTTTTTTTGTATATATTTATTTAAAAGTTTTGTTTAATTATACTTAAAATATATTATTGTTCCGCCTTATACAATAAAAGCCACGTATAAAACGTGACTTTTTTATAAAAATGTCCCAAACGGACCTGGTCCCAACGGGCCCAAATTAATCAATTTCGATTGCACCTGTATATAATCCATAATACGTTCCTTTTTGTGCAATTAATTCATTATGATTTCCTCTTTCAATAATTCTTCCATGGTCTAACACCATGATTAGATCAGAGTTTTTGATTGTTGAAAGTCTATGAGCAATAACAAATACGGTTCTTCCCTTCATTAATTTATCCATTCCTTCTTGGACAATCTTTTCTGTTCTGGTATCAATGCTTGATGTTGCTTCATCTAAGATTAATACTGGTGGATTATTTAGTGCTGCTCTTGCAATAGATAATAATTGTCTTTGCCCTTGTGATAATCCTTCTCCATTACCAGTTATCATCGTATCATATCCATGTGGTAAATGTTTAATAAATTTATCTGCATTTGAAAGTTTTGCAGCTGCTTCAACTTCTTCATCTGTTGCATTTAATTTACCATAACGAATATTTTCTCTGATTGTTCCTGTAAACAAGCTGGTATCTTGAAGAACCATTCCTAATGATCTTCTTAAATCATCTTTCTTAATTTTTCTAATATTAATTCTGTCATAACGAATTTTTCCATCTTGAATATCATAAAATCTGTTAATTAGGTTTGTAATCGTTGTTTTTCCGGCTCCTGTTGCTCCAACAAAAGATACTTTTTGCCCTTCTTTTGCGGTTAACGTAATATCATGTAAAATTCGTTTCTTTGGTTCATATCCAAATTGTACATTTTCAAATTCCACTTGACCACGAAGTCTTGTATAAGTAATTCTTCCATCTTTATGAGGATGTTTCCATGCCCACATACCAGTTCTTTCTTCAGATTCCACAATTTTTCCATTCTCCATTTTGGCATTTACTAATGTTACATATCCTTCATCCACTTCTTCTTCTTGGTCAATTAAATCAAAGATTCTTTCTGCACCTGCTAATGCCATAATGATAGAGTTCATTTGTTGTGATACTTGACCTAATGGATTTGTAAATGCTTTTACATATTGTAAAAAGGCTGCAATACTTCCTATTGTCAAAATACCATTAACTGATAAAATACCACCAATAACAGCAACTAATACATAGCCTAAGTTTCCTATATTCATGATACATGGCATTAAAATATTGGCATACATATTGGCTTTTGTCATGCTGTCACATAATTGTTCATTTAGCTCGTCAAATCTTGCTTTTGAATCTTCTTCATAATTAAATACTTTGACAACTTTTTGTCCTTCCATCATTTCTTCAATATATCCATTGACTTTTCCAATGTCTTCTTGTTGTTTAACGAAAAATCTTGAACTGTTTCCTCCTAGATATCTTGATACAAATATCATTAATATTACCATTGCTAATACAACAAGTGTTAAATAAATATTGGTTGCAAGCATAGCAATTAATACTGCTACCATAGAAACACAAGCTGAAAATACTTGTGGAATACTCTGGCTTAACATTTGTCTTAAAGTATCTACGTCATTTGTATAAGTACTCATAATGTCTCCATGTGTTCTGCTATCAAAATATCTGATTGGTAATTTTTGCATATGATTAAACATTTGCTTACGAATTTTGTTTAAAACTCCTTGTAATATATTAACCATTAATCGGTTATATGTAAATGTGCAAACTACACCTACTAAATAGATAATTGCCATAATCATAATCACATTTAATAGTGCTGAATAATCTGGAGACTGACTTCCTAAAAGTGGTGTAATGAAATCATCAATTAAATATTTAATAAATTGTGTACCAATAACACCAACTAATGCACTAATAATGATACTAACTAACACAACTGCTAATTGTAATTTATATCCTTCTGTTACATATTTCAATAATCTTTTAATTGTTTTTCTTTTCTTTCCTTTGATTTTAGGCATCTTCGTCTCCTCCTTTCATCTGTGATTCATATACTTCTCTATAAATTGCATTTGTTTTTAATAATTCTTCTGATGTTCCAATTCCATCTATTTTTCCTTCATTTAAAACAATAATTTTATCTGCATCTTCTACTGAAGAAACTCTTTGTGCAATAATAATTTTAGTCGTATTTGGTATTTCTTCTCTAAATGCTTTTCGAATTAATGCATCTGTTTTCGTATCTACGGCACTTGTTGAATCATCTAGAATTAATATTTTTGGTTTCTTTAACATTGCTCTTGCAATACAAATTCTTTGTTTTTGTCCTCCTGAAACATTTGTACCACCTTGGTCTAATACAGTTTCATATTTACTTGGAAATTCTTTGATAAATCCATCTGCTTGTGCTAATTTACATGCTTCTTCCAAATCTTCTTGGTCTGCTTCTTTATCTCCCCATCTTAAGTTTTCTGCAATGGTTCCAGAGAATAAGACATTTTTTTGTAATACCATGGCTACAGCATCTCTTAAGGCATGAATTTCATAATCTTTAACATCAACGCCTCCAACTTTAATACTTCCTTTTGTAGTATCATATAGTCTTGGAATTAATTGCACAAGTGTTGATTTTGAACTTCCGGTTCCTCCAATAATTCCAATCGTTTCTCCTGCTTTAATATCTAGATTAATATTTTCCAGAGCAAATTTATCATCATTTTGCTCATCACTGTATTGGAAACTTACATTTTCAAATTTGATAGATCCATCTTTTACTTCTGTTAGTGGGTTTTCTTTATCTTTTATGGTTGGTTCTTCATCAATGACTTCAATAATTCTTTCGGCTGAAGATTGTGCCATAATAATCATAACAAATACAAATGATAAC
This sequence comes from uncultured Clostridia bacterium, assembly GCA_904387305.1. Classification (GTDB taxonomy): domain Bacteria; phylum Bacillota; class Clostridia; order TANB77; family CAG-508; genus CAG-269. Next base: position 43,033 of record CAJFLB010000007.1, on the reverse strand, counting down.
ATCATTAAGCTTGCAAGGATTTGCCATGCATATGTAATAATACTTGATAATTGCCCTGTTTGCATTTCTCCACCAACAATTAGTTGTGTACCAATCCATGAAATTAATAAAATACAGGTATAAATGGTAAATTGCATAACTGGTCCATTAAATGCAACAATTTTTTCTGCTTTTTTGAAGTTTTCATATACTTCGTCATTCACTTCTTTAAATTTCTTTTCTTCAAAAGATTCTCTAACATATGCTTTTACAACTCTAATAGCTGATACATTTTCTTGAACCACTCTGTTTAATTTATCATATTTTTTAAATACTCTTTCAAAGTTAGGATGTGCTTTTATCGCTATATAGAATAGGATAACACCTAAAACTGGTATTGCTACAAAAAAGACAGCTGATAATTTCATGCTGATAGACATAACCATTAATAATGCAAATATCATCATGATTGGTCCTCTAACCAATATTCTGATAATCATTTGGAAAGCCATTTGCACATTGGTAACATCTGTTGTCATACGTGTTACTAAACTTGATGTTGAAAATTTATCTATATTTTCAAAAGAATAGTCTTGAACTTTATGAAACATTGCTTTTCTCAAGTTTTTCGCATATCCTGCAGAAGCTTTTGCTGCAAATCTTCCAGATAACATTCCAAAGGTTAAAGATAATATGGCTGAAACAATTAACAAAGCACCCATTTCTAGAATGTAGTGAACATCTCCATTTTGAATTCCTACATCTATAATTCTAGCCATTAATAGAGGAATAATAACTTCCATAATAACTTCTAAAACAACAAAAATAGGTGTTAATATGGTATCTTTTTTGTATTCTTTAATATAACTCGCTAATTTTTTTAACATATTTTTTCTCTCCCTTCTTCATTATTTTTAATTTTTTTATGTGTGTTTTTCTTACTATTTTCTAAATTGCTTGATGCTCTTTTTAGCAATTCTAAAAATTGTTTTTGCTCTTCTTTGGTCATTTCATTTACTATATTTTTTTCTTCTATATCTATTTGTTTTTTTACAACTTTTTTTATTTCTAAAGATTTTGGTGTTAATACGATACTTTTTAATCTGGAATCACCTTCTTTAGCTTTTCTTTCAATTAAACCATTGGTTTCCATCAATTGGATAATCCCAGTAACTGTCGCTTTTCTCATATCAAATTCTTCTTCTATATCTTTAGCAAATACTTCCCCTTTTTGGGATTTTTTATAAATATATCCTATGACCATAGATTGTACGCCTGTAACATTATATTGGCTTAATGTTTCGTCCATATTTCTTTTTAATTGTCTTGATACAATTTGAATGTATTTTCCAATTTCATGTTTTTCCATATCCACACCTCTTTTAGTTCGTAGCCTAACTATTTTAATGCTATATTTTTACTTTGTCAAGTTTTTTTACAATAAAAAAAGCGGGGGCAGAACGCCCCCTTGGTTTGTAGTATTACCTCCTTTTGATATCTGATGATATCGAAAGAAGGAAAGTTTTCCCCGCAAATTCAACAGCACGCCGCTCATCCTGCTCTATCTTTAAAAATGATAAGCGTCCTGGGATTTTGTATCTTTCTTCTCCTTCTTCAGAAAAAAATATGAAATGACTCATAATAAGTTCAGTTTCTCTTTTCTTCTTGCTTTGCAGGAGAGCTTTCATCGATTTCTCGATATAAGCTAAGATACATCCTCCTGCTGCTTCGACTTCGTTTTTGATAGCTTCAATTCGATTCTCCTCTTCTATAGGTTCAAACCCATAATTAAAATCAATCTGTTGTTCTTTAGGAATTTTAAAGAGGATCTCCTCTCCTTGGTTTTTAAACACAATTGAAGTCAATTTAATCAGCATGTAAACTCTCCTTTCTACATTTGAAAAATATTTTTATACTACACCTTAATTATACCACAAAACGCAATATTTTTCCACATTTATGTAAATTTCCCTTTTAAGATTTCCATTTTTTTATTTATTTTTAACATCATATTTTTATTATATACGGCAATACTAATAGTTAATAGAAATTGAAATTTTGCAACAAATGAAAGGAATGGTATGTATATGAATCAAATTATTAATACAGACTTAAATAAACATATTGATCAATCACAGAATTCTCATAATAAAAATACAGTTCCATCGAAAAAACATTTTTATAGCAAAATATTTAATATTCAATTTTTACTCTCTATTATCGCTATATTTACCATTACTTCTATATTTGCTTATTACAAAATTTCTTTAAATCATAAAGAAGATTTTTCTAATTTATTATTTAATAATTATAGTATTACCAAATTATATTCTAATCATACAAATACTATGTCAGATAATACATCTCAGCTTGAACCTAATAGCATTATTGGTATTATTGAAATTCCTACGTTAAATATTTCTTATCCTATTTTTAATGGATTAACAGATGAATTATTAAAAACTTCTCCTTGTAGATTTTGGGGAAATTTTCCTTCTGCAAATTCTGATGAAATTAATTTATGCATTGCTGGACATAATTATGATAATGATAAATTTTTTAGTAAGATTAAAGATTTAAATATAAACGATAAAATATATATATATGATAATTTTGACAATCAATATATGTATTCTGTCATAAAAAATTATGAAGTAAAATCTGATGATTTATCTCCTGTATATGAAACAATTACAGATTCTTTTGAATTAACTTTAGTTACTTGTAATAATTTTAATGGTAATCGAATTATTATAAAAGCAAAAATTGAAGATGACTAAACATCTTCAATTTCTTTATCTCTAATCAATATTTCTATAATCTTTTATTTTCTTATATGCATAAACTGCTGAGATTGCAAATACAACTACTAATAATACAGTTGGTAAAGAATCTTGTATTCCTGTTTTTGGTAAAGTATTTGTTGTGTTAGCTGTATTTCTTAACGCATTCAAGTTTTGAACATTGCTTGAATTTGTGTTTGTATTTCTTGTATTTGTATTACCTGTATTTGATGTGTTACCTGTATTCGTCATATTAAATACATCTTCAAAACCTTCATCTGTTGCTGCATATACTGGTGTTATTGCAAATATAAGCATTACACACGTTAAAATTACTAAAAAACTTTTTAAAATAATTGATTTTTTCATATTACCTCTCCTTACTTCAAATAGTATATTTTTTCGATTACTCTATAAACAATTATTATTATATCATGTTTTTTTAATAATTGCAAGTTGCAAACACACTATTGTCTATCTTTTGTTTATATATCATTATAATATACTTATTTTATTTTTTGGTCAATACATTTTTAAAATTTTTTTATTACATTTTTGTTACAAGAATATAACCTCTATTATACATTAAATTTAAATAAAACAATATCTCCATCTTGCATAATATAGTCTTTTCCTTCTGACCTTACTAATCCTTTTTCTTTTGCTGCCACCATTGATCCTTGTTCTACTAAATCTTTAAAAGAAACCACTTCAGCTTTAATAAAACCTCTTTCAATGTCTGAATGTATCTTTCCTGCTGCTTGCGGAGCTTTTGTTCCTTTCTTGATTGTCCATGCTCTTACTTCTGGTTCTCCGGCTGTTAGGAATGACATTAAACCTAGTAAGTCATAACTTCTTTTGATAACTTTATCTAGTCCTGATTCTTCTAATCCTAGCATTTCTAGCATTTCTTTTTTATCATTATCATCTAGTCCTGATAATTCTTCTTCCACTTTTACACATAATGGTATTACTTCTGCTTTTTCTTTTGCAGCATATTCTTTTACTTTTTGGACCATCTGGTCATTCTCTGCATCACCAAGTTGCTCTTCAGATACATTTGCAATATATAATATTGGTTTTGTTGTTAATAGAAACATATCTTTTACTAAAGCTTGTTCATCTTCATTAAAGTCAATCGCTCTTGCTGAAATTCCATTTTCTAAATTTTCTTTTATTTTTTCTAATACATCAATTTCTTCTTGATATTTTTTATCTGCTTTTAAATTTTTCTTTGCTTTATCTAATCGTTTATTAACCGTTTCTATATCTGCAAATATTAATTCTAAATTAATGGTTTCAATATCTCTTACTGGATCTATATTTCCATCTACATGGACAATGTTAGAATCTTCAAAACATCTCACTACTTCACATATAGCATCTGTTTCACGAATATGTGATAAAAACTTATTTCCTAGTCCTTCTCCTTTACTTGCTCCTTTTACCAATCCTGCTATATCTACAAATTCAATAACTGCATGTGTTGTCTTTTGTGGATGATACATATTTGTTAATACATCTAATCTCTCATCTGGAACAGGTACTACTCCTACATTTGGTTCTATTGTACAAAATGGATAATTTGCACATTCTGCACCTGCTTTTGTTATACTATTAAATAACGTACTTTTTCCTACATTTGGTAGTCCAACGATTCCTAACTTCATTTTTTCATTCCCTCTTCTATATTTATTTTGTAGTTGCGCTACTCATTAACGTATTTTATCATACATATTTCACTTCGTCAATTGCAAAAAATTAAGTTATTGTATCCAAGTGATGTTATACGAGTTCTTGCATATTTATTTTTCATAAATGCCGAATGTGATTGGAATGCTTGTAGACTTTCTTAATAGAAAAGAAATGAGGAAGCAGGAATAGCAAGAGGCTCGTTTCTTTTCTAATTAGAAAGGCTAGAGCACGTATTGAGCCGAGAGATTTATTAAAAATAAATATACAAGAACTTGTAATTAGAAATTTTATACAACGGAATAGTTACAGTTATTGTATATAAATCGAAGGGTCTATTGCTATAGCATCTTTTAATATTTCAAAATGTAAATGTGGCTCATCCGCAATTTCAAATACAGCACTATTTCCAACAGTTCCTATAGATTGTCCTTTTTCTACTGTTTCTCCTTCTACAACAAATTCAGAAGTTAATAAATTTGAATATACAGTTTGATAAGTATCATCATGTTCTATTACAATAGTTAAACCATATCTAGGATCATTTTTTATGGATTTTACCACACCTGCTTCTGCTGCTTTTACAACTGTTGTTTTTTCTGCTTTTATATCAATTCCAGTATGTGTAACCCATTCTTCTAATGTTTCTGAATATACTAAATTTTCTTGTGCAAATTCCCTTACAAATTCTCCTTCTACTGGCCTTTCAAAAGATAATTCTTTGACTTCTTGTGTTTCTTGTTGTTCTTCACTGGTTGAATTTTGTGTTGTATTTGTACTTATACTACTGTTTTCTATACTTTCATTATTACTGATATTTTGTACAGTTTGATTCTGTACAACATTTTCTTGTTCTATTTCTTCTTTACTTTCTTCAACCGTTTTTCCTATTTCTGTACTAGCGCTTTCTGTTTCTTCATTATATTCATCTGTATCTCCCATCATATCTGTCATTTGATCTAATGTTATAGTTTCGTCTTTCACATCATTATTTATTTTTTGACTATACAATAGTAGAGATATAATAATAATCGCAACAATAATCACTCCTATGACTACATAAGAAATCATTTTGTCATTTATATTTCTTTCTCCTATATTTTTTAAATGAATATCCTTTTTCATACACTCCTCCTTAAATACTTTATTATTACAAGTATTTCCTTTTTTAAAAAGAATATACATTTTTTAATAATTTTTTGAAAATCCTAAATAATCTAAAGCAGACTAGTACTATATATTTTTTATGAATTACTCGGTTGCATTGCAGAATAAATAAATTCTCTAATTAACAAGCAGGCACCTCTCAAAGCGAGTTTGAGATTCTCCTACTTGTTAATTAAAGAATTTGTAATATTCTTCCATTTACATTCGTAACTTCATAAAAAATATATAGTACTAGTCTGCTTAATATTAAATCCTCTAAATATTGATTTTCAAAAAATTTTAGATTAAAGAGAATTTACATCTTTAATCTCTACACCAACATAGAAATGATTTATGATTTCTTCTGCCGTACTTCCACTTTTTGCCATACTATCTGCGCCTGTTTGGCTCATTCCTACTCCATGTCCATATCCGATTACTGTAAATTTTATTTTTCCTTCTTCTTTGGATATTTCAAAATTAGTAGATCGTAATCCCAATATACTTCTTGCTTCTGTTCCTGAAATTTCATGATTTCCAAATTTTATTGTCTTCACTCTTCCACTACTTGTATATTCTAATATTTTTACATCCTCTTGATTATTGAAGTCAATTTGAATATCTGTATATTTTTCTTTTAATTTTTCTACTATTTCCTCATTTGTTAATTCTACTTCTGAATTATATTGTGTATATCCTTCTTCCCCTGCTGTTTCAACAACTTGAAGATATGGCATATTACTACCGTCCTCCCCATACATCTACTGGAAGTTCTGTTTTCCCACCACTGTTAGAATGGAAGAATGCATTGATTGGTGCATGATTATATGTAATAATTTTTCCTTGTGTTTCTTTGACACACTCTTCTATTTTATTCCACTTTTCTTCTTTATCTCCATCCCATCTTGCTAATCTGTCCTCTTTTGAAATCCAAGCCTGGCAACAAGTAGAATCATCACAAATATCTGCATTATCATGTTTTTTATTGTTGATTTTATAAATTGTATAAGTTCTTGCAACGATTGCTTGCGCTTTTAGGGCTTCTTTTTCAAAATCTACTGGCATCTCTGCCGATACCACATTACAAAGATATGTATCTAAAGCAACTTCTTCTACTTCATTTGTATCTGTATGCAATAATTTTATGGTTCCATATTGATTATATGTATATGGTTCCAAAACTTTTTCACTTTCTTGTTTATTATCTTCCTCATTGCTCATTTCTGATGATGCACTAATTTCTGATTTTGTAAGTAATGCTGGTAAGATAAAACAAATAAATAAGAAAGCAAAAAAATAGATAAAAACTTTCTTCAACCTATCACCTCTTTACGAAATTAGCTTCATTTTCATATTTTCTAAAATTTTTTTTTCTAATCTTGATACTTGTACTTGCGTAATTCCCAAGATTTTTGCTACTTGTGATTGTGTTTTATCTTTATAAAATCTTAATAAGATAATCTCTTTGTCTCTATCTTCTAATCCTTCTATTAATTGTTTGATTGCTAATTTATTTGTGATATATTCTTCTTCGTTTTTATCTGATGAAATTTTTTCTATTAAATTTATACTATTTCCATCTTTATTATCTGCATAAAATTTTCCATCTATGGATTCTACAGTATTGTTTGATTCTAATGCTAATCCAATATCTTCTTTTGAAATTTTTAATTCTTTTTCTAATTCTTCAATTGTCAATTCCTTCCCTTTTTTATTTATGTTTTCCTTTTGCAGTTCTCTTATCTTCATTCCTAATTCCTTTATACTTCTACTAACCTTTATTGGTCCATCATCACGGATATATCGTTTAATTTCTCCTATCATATATGGAACTGCATATGTAGATAATTTCACATCATAATTTGTATCAAATCTTTTGATGGATTTTATAAATCCCATACATCCTATCTGGTATAAATCTTCTAAATCATATCCTCTCCCATTAAATCTTTTTACAATACTCCATATGAGTCCATTGTTATCTCTAATCATTCTTTCCATTTCATACTTATCACCAGATTGTGCTTTTTTGATTGCTTCTACACTGTTTTCAAACATAGTTTACCTCTATTCTTTTGTAATCATTTCAAACTCATCCTCAGATTCTTCATTTTCTAGTTTATTTTTTATTACCTTTCGCATCGTTACTTTCGTTCCTAAACCTACAACAGATTCTACATCTACTTCATCCATAAAACTTTCCATAATGGTAAATCCCATACCCGATCTTTCCAAATTTGGTTTTGTGGTATATAATGGTTCTTTTGCTATATCAATGTTTTCAATTCCTTTTCCTTTATCTGATATTTCTATTAAAATTTCATTTTCTTTTAATCTCGCAAATATTTTCACAATTCCCTGTTTTTTATCATATCCATGAATAATACAATTAGTCACTGCTTCTGATACAGCTGTTTTAATATCTGCTAATTCTTCAATTGTTGGGTCCAATTGTGATGCAAATGCTGCTACCGTAATCCTCGCAAATGCTTCATTTGCAGATTTACTGATAAATTCCAATTTCATTTCATTTTCAATTTCACTTTTCATTTTCTTTTCCTTTTAATATATATTTAGGTTTTTTTGAGGTATGCCTATAAATCCCTATTTTCTTTAATTTCATATTTTGCCATATACATTCTCATATACTTAATCATATATTTGATATTTATGATACTTCTAAATTCGTAATTGGTATTAATCTTAAAATCCCACTCATTTCAAATATTTTTTTGATATTACTTGTTAAATTTGCAAGCTCTACTGTACTTCCCAACATTTTTGCAAACTTATACCTTCCAATAACCAATCCTATCCCTGCGCTATCCATGAATGTAACACTATTAAAATCAAATATAACTTTTCTAGGCATATATCTTTCAATGTCATAATCTGCTCTCCTCCTTATCTTTTGAACACTAAAATCATCAATTTCATCCGTGATTCTAAAAATCAATAACTTGTCCTCTTCATAAAATTTAGATTCCATTATATCCTCCTTTAAAATTCTTCTTGTATTATATTCTTTTTCCCAGTATTTTCCAAGAGCAAATTTTAAGAAGTTTTGTCGTTTTATAAGAAGTTTTCGACAATCGAAATCGGGATTTTGGGGACGGACTCAATTTTCCCTTTTTCTAATTTTAGAAACAGAAAAAAATATAGAATATAAAAAATGAAACGATTTTGTATAAGCTAAATTTTCACAGAATTTCTAAAAGAAAAAAATGAGCCTCCTTCATTCAGGCTCAATCAAGTGATATATTCATTTCGCATAATATGTCGAATGTGATTGAAGTACTTGTAATCTTTCTTAATAAAAAATAAATGAGGAAGCGCGAATTCTTGTAGCGAGAGGCTCATTTATTTTTTATTTAGAAAGACTAAAGTACGTATTGAACCGAGACATTTATAAGAAATGAATATATCACTTGATTGCCCATGAACATCCCTCATTTTTTCTTTAAGAATTTCTAGTTTCAAATTCAGATACGCAAAATCGTTTCATTTTTTATATTCTATATTTTTTCGTACGTAATTTTCTAAAAAGGAAAAATTGAGTCCGTCCCCAAAATCCCTTATTCATCATCTAAAGTTTCATCATATTCATACTCATACGTAATTTCTTCTTCTATTGGTTTTTTTGTTTTTTCTATTCTTTCTTTTATATATCTACTTTCGTCTATATCTTCTTCTATTCTATTTTTATCCATTTTTACTTTTTCTGATTTTTTCTGTTCTTTATTTTTTATTTCTTCGTTTGTTTTTTCTTTATCTTTTGGCTTTTGTATACATTTGTTAATCATATTATTCGTTTTATCTAATAAATCTGGAATATAGTCTAAAAGCTTGTCTATTGATGAACTGTAATTAACAGGCATTAGTTTTACATTTTCTCCTTGAATTACTAAAAATGCAATTGGGTTAATGGTGACCCCTGCACCCGAACCACCTCCGAATGGTAATCTGTATTGTACCTCTTCTTCCTTTTCTCTTTTCCTATATTCATCAACAGTTTCTCCTTTAAATTCACTCCCTCCTGCTGCAAATCCAAATGATACTTTTGATATAGGAATGATTGCAATATTATTAGATGTTTCAATTGGTTCTCCTATGATTGTGTTCACATCTATCATATCTTGGATACTATTCATAGCTGTAGTCATAAGACCTTCTATTGGATGTTCGCTCATGATTTTTCCTTCCTCCTTTTTTATTTAATACATATATGGTATTTATAATATGTATCGTTTTAAATTAAAATATACCTAAAAATTGGAAAATTAATATATTTTTATCTTCATTAACTATACTTTCATTCATATTCAAAAGATATTTTTTATAAATTATAGCTAAAATAATTTTTGTTTCGTCTGTTATTTGTTCTAAGATATTTCTATTATAATCAATATTAACATTTAAATTTTTATCTCTTTTTCTTAATAACATTTCCATAAAAGTATCTGGTATTCTTTTTCTTACACTATAATTCATATTCATAATTATATCATATGTTTCTGAAAATGCTTTTGTTTCATTTTCAGACATTATTTGATTTTTTTCACTTGATAATATCTTTAATATTGATTTAGCTGTGTTACCATATTGTTTTATTACTTCATCATCAATGCTGTTTTTCATTTGTACGCTCCTGTCTAAAAATATTTTTTAATTGAACAAACCTACTCATAATTTGTGTTTGCTGTTCAGATGATATTTATATAAAATATTTTTCCTCCCTCTTTTTTTTATTTAATACATATATGGTATCTATAATATGTATCACCTTTATTTGAAATATGGCAAAAATTTCAAATTTTATAGAATTTTGGTTCCTATAAACTGGCTCTATCTCATATGCAATATTTTTTTCTTTTACACGAATTCTTGAAAATCCAATGGATAATATACTAGAAAAAATGGCAACTAACATAGATGTTAAAAATGCATCTTCTGTTCCCAATTCTATTTCTAAATCCAATTTTTCTATATAAATGACTTTACTAAATTCTTTTAATCCTTTTATGATTTGCACATCAAGTTCATTTTTGTTTTGCATAATGTCCTTTTCTAATTGTTTTACTTTTTCCTTCGTATTCAATGATTGTTGTATTTTTCTTATTTTATTCTTGTTTAGCGTAAACTTTATAATTGGTATAGTACCAAAGATTTTTAATTTTATGATAATTTCATATCTATCATTTATATGCTTTTTATTTTGTGAATTTATAATTAAATTTAGGATTTTAATATCTAATTTAGAAGTTAAAATAGCCAACCCCAAAACTAGAAATATTAATAAAATTAAAAGAAAAACCAATTACATCACCTTGCTTCTTAGTTCTGTAATTAGTTTTTCCATTTTTTTGTAATTTAAACAATAATCATTAAATTATGCTCTTTTTGTTTTTTCTACTGTAATATCTCCAAATAATTCTTCTTGTTTAGTTTCTACTTTTTTTCTTCTTGACATTTCTAATAAGCCACTAAATGCTGTTACTACTTCTTGTTTATTATGCTTATTTAATGAAAATAATTTATTAAACACAAATCGTTTTTGTTTTACTAATACCTTAAACATTTCTTTTACCTTACTAGTAACTGTATAATTTTCTACTAATGCAATTTTCTCAATATTTTTGGCATTTTGGTTGATTTTTACACGATTTCTTTCTATTAACTCACTATATACATTTGGGATAACAGTATTATCATAATCTTTTTCTAATTTCTGTTTTGGAAGTTCAATATTTTCTTGATTTTTATAATATCGATTTCCATTTTGAATATAATTTTGTTTCAATACTTTACTAATTTCTTTAAACTTTTTGTATTCAATAATTCTTCTAATTAATTCTTCTTCTGTTAATTCTTCTTCTTCCTCTTCTTGTTTTGGAAGTAAATTCTTTGATTTTAGATATAGTAAAGTAGATGCCATAACCACAAATTCACTGGCAATTTCTAAGTTCATTTTTTCCATTTGATTTAAATATTGTATATATTGGTCTGTAATTTCATTTAAGTGAATATCATAAATATCCATTTTATTTTTTTCAATTAAATGACATAATAAATCTAAAGGACCTTCAAAGTTTTCTATTTTAATAGCATATTTTTTTGTTTCTAATGTTAATATTGACATTATCTCTCTCCTCTTTTTATTGTATATCTTCTAGTGCAATTGTAATGTTTTCTCTTTTATATCCCTTTTTCATTAGATATTGTTTGATTTCCTCTATTTCTAATGAAGTTGCTTTTTTATTTGCAATATTTCTAGCTGATTTTATTTCATATTGGTTTAATTCTTCTTTGTTCTCACAAATATAGTCTTCTATATCTTCTTTTCTAATTCCTTTACTATATAGCTTATATTCAATTTCTCGTATAGATAAATTTTTTAAAGCTATAAAATTATTAATTGTTTTTCTAATATATTCTTTATCATCTATATACTTTGCTTCTTTTAAATACTGAATAATATCTTCTAATAGATTTTCCTCTATTTCTTTTTCAAATTTTTTTCTAATTTCATTTTCACTTCTTTTTTTATATAATACATATTTTAATACTTTCGTTTTTTCTTTATCAAATTCTTCTACTGTATACATTTTTACTCCTTTTTTTCTTTTATAAATTTATTTACTGCTTCTGCAAATCCTCCTGTTTTTACCGTGTTTTTGGTTACATATGAAGCAACATTTTGTACTCTTTTATAACTGCCTCCTATTGCCACTCCGATTCCTGCATGTTTTATCATTTCTATATCATTGATATTATCTCCTATTGCCATAATTTGCTCCATTGGTATCCCCAAATATATACTTAATTGCATTAAAGCTTGATATTTTGTTATATGCTTAGGTACAATATCTAAATATTCATATTCTTTGCCAACAACTTTATCTATATATTGACCACATTTCTTTATTCGTATTGCAGTTACTTTTTCTTTTGATTCAATTTCATTTTTTACTTTTAATAACTCTTTTTCTCCTGATAGAATCAATTTCAATATATTGGGGTTTTGTTCTTTTATATAATTTTCTATAGAATCCACTATTTCAAATTCTACTTGATCTTTGTATAAAATATAGTTTCTATAAGCCATATAATTTAATTTTTCTTGTGCAATGATTTTATGATCTGTATAAATATGTATATGTAAGTTATATTTATTGGCAATTTTTAAACAATCCATTACTTGTATATTGGTTATGGTATTTCTAATAATTTCTTTTCCTGTTTGTATATTCATAATCTGTGTTCCATTTCCAAAAATCCCATATGCTGGCTCTAATTTATTACATATATCTTTTGTCATTGCATATGTTTTTCCTGTGCAAATTACAAATTTAATATCTGTGTGTTTTAATTTTTCAATTGCTTCCATGTCATCTTCTGTTATCTTATTATTACATACAATTGTTCCATCTAAATCACTTGCTAGTAGTTTTATCATACTATTCACCTTTACCCTTGTTTTCTTTTATCCCAACCAAATTCACTATATGATATTTTTTCTATATAGTTCTTTATAGCTTCTTTTCTATCATCTACTAAATTATCTGGAATGTTATCAATGTCAAACCATTTTATCTCCTCATTCTTGTTAGGTTCTCCAATTTTTGGTTCCCCCTTCCATTTTTTTGCTTTAAAATACCCATTATAATAAATTGTATCAATTCCATTGATTTTATGAATTAATGAAACAAATTGCAAATCCTTGATATCAATATCAATACATAATTCTTCTTTTGCCTCTCTTTTCATTGCCATTCTCATATTCTCCATATTTTCAACATGTCCGAGATGCTGAACAGTCCCAATACCCATCCATATATCCTGTATTTTTTCTTTTCTGCAATAAAATTTCTTCTTTTCCATTGTTTTCTCTAATCAACATTAGCATAACAGCTGATAAAGTTCTATATCTTTCTTTCATCTTTATTCTCCTATATAGCATGCTTTCCTTCTATTTTACTATAAAGATTTTAAAATATCAATAAAAGGAGATACTTTTGTATCCCCTTCTATAATTTTTTATTCATCATCATCATCCATGTCAATTTCTGGTATTTCTTCTCCTAAGCTTTCTTCAAATACTTTTTCAAAGTCTTCTCTTACTTTTTCTTCTATTTCTTCTAACATCTTTGGATTCTCTTTTAAGTATTTCTTAACATTTTCTCTTCCTTGTCCAATTCTTTCTCCATTATAGCTAAACCAAGAACCTGCTTTTTCTACAATATCTAAGTTAACAGCCATATCTAGAATATTACCTTCTTTTGAAATTCCTTCTCCATAGATAATGTCAAATTCTGCTTCTCTAAATGGCGGTGCCACTTTATTTTTTATTACTTTTACTCTTACTCTATTTCCTTTTACTTCTCCATCTTGTTTAATATTTTCTATTTTTCTAATATCCATTCTAACTGATGCATAAAATTTTAATGCTCTACCACCTGTTGTTGTTTCTGGATTTCCAAACATAACACCAATTTTTTCTCTTAATTGGTTAATAAAGATTAACACTGTTTTAGATTTATTAATTGCTCCTGCTAATTTTCTTAATGCCTGTGACATAAGTCTTGCTTGTAATCCCATGTGTGAATCTCCCATGTCACCATCTATTTCAGCTTTTGGAACCAATGCTGCTACTGAGTCCACTACAATAACATCTAATGCTCCACTTCTAACCAAGCTTTCTGTTATTTCCAATGCTTGTTCTCCTGTATCTGGTTGAGATACAATTAAATTATCTATATCTACACCTAATTTTTTTGCATAAACTGGATCTAAAGCATGTTCTGCATCAATAAATGCTGCTTCTCCTCCTATTTTTTGTGCTTCTGCAATGATATGTAATGCCAATGTTGTTTTACCTGAAGATTCTGGTCCAAATACTTCTATAATTCTTCCTCTAGGTACTCCACCTATTCCTAGTGCAATGTCTAAGCTTAAAGCACCTGTTGGAATTGCCTCTATTTCCATTGCTTTAAATTCTCCTAATTTCATAACAGAACCTTTACCAAATTGTTTTTCTATTTGACTCATTGCTGCTTCTAATGCCTTCTTTTTTTCTGCATTCTCACTCATAATTTTCCTCCTCATTTCTTTGAACTTTTGTTTGATATTGTTATTATATATCAAAAATTTGTTTTGTCAATACTTATTTTAATTTTTTTTATTTATTAACTAAGAAATCTCTACTATTCAGACTAAACAATATTTTTATTATTTAGTCTGAACTGTAAAAAAATCTTATCTATACCATGTTTCTATTCCGCAAAATGGATTAAACCAATTCGAATTAATTTCTCCAACCAATTCTGTATTATATGCTATTGTATGTTTATTAGTATATAAACTAATATATGGTATATCTGTTTTATAAATTTCTGCAAGTCTTGTATAATCATTTTTTATGATTTCTTCATCATTTGTATTTTTTACTTCATTCATTAAATTCGTAACTTCTTCATTTGTATAATTTGCTAAATTACCTTCTCCAAAAAATAACGACATGTCCGGATTTGGCGATAAATTCATACCACATAAAATCATATCATAAGACTTATTTTGTATTGCAAGATTATATTGCTCATCAGAATATTGTTGAATATTGATTCTAATTCCTTGATTTGCTAATTGTGTTTTTATATTTTCTGCTACAGATATTTGCGTACTATTGGATGCTTTTACAATAAGATTTAGTTCAATTCTTTGCGTTCTTCTATTTATAGTTTTTTGCCAAGAATTATTTCTATAACTCCAACCATTTTCTGATAGTATTTGATTTGCTTGTTCGGGATTATATCCAGAGCTTCCATCTTGTTCTTGATATAGCCATGAACCAAAATCTAGCGGAAAACTTGAAGTATAATATTTATTTTGGAAAACTTCTGATACAATATTATTTCTATCTATTGAATAAGATATTGCTCTTCTTACTTCTTGATTAGCTAATAAGGTATTTTGTGTATTTAACACTAGAAAATCATGTTCTCTGCCTTTTATTTCTTTTGTACTATATCCCATTGTTCCAATATAGTCCTGTATATTCATATTATTGGTATTAACCATATCTACATTTCCCAATTTAAATGCATTGTATAACTCTCCTACTGAATCATATACATTAACTGTAATTTCTTCTAGTGATAATTCTGTATTTCTGTCCCACCAATTTGTATTTCGTTTTAAGGTTATATAATTTTCTTGCACATTTTCCACTTTATATTTTCCCGTTCCAACTGGTACTATTCCTGCATTATAATAATCTTGTGTGTCATAAAATGTTTTAGATAATATAGGAAATGTTAAATAATATTCAAAAAATGGAACTTCTTGATCTAAATACATTTTTATTGTATAATCATCTACTATTTCTAGCATTGTAACATGTTGTAGGTTACTTGAATATATAGAAGAATTTTCTTTTAATTTATCATATGTAAATTGAACATCTATTGATGTAAATCTATCTCCATTCGACCACTTCACATTTTCTCTTAATTTAATAATATATGTGGTTGCATCTTGTTTTGCCCATTCTGTTGCTAAAGCTGGTATTGCTTTATAATCTGATGATATATCTACTAAAGGTTCATAAATTAATTTGGTGATATCTTGAACATTTTTATTTGTAGTTAACAATGGGTTTAAAGTATCACATTGTGCAACTCCTAATCGAATTTGTCTAACTATCTCCTTTTCTGTGCTTGTGACTTCTTCTTGTGTTTCTTGTTCGCTTTCATTATTCCTTATAACAAAAAATGCAACAACAACAATAATAATGACAAATATAATAAATATATATTTAAAAATATTAGATTTCATATCTCACCTCTACCTTAAGTTATACTTCTTGAATCTTATAATGAATTGATTTCTTCTTCTGTTAATCCTGTTATTTTTTTTATTAATTCTATATCTAATCCTTCTTCTTTCATTTTTTTAGCAGTTTCTTTTTTCCCTTGTTCTATTCCTTTTTCTATTCCTTGATTATATCCAAATCTTTCTACAGCTTTTTCATCTCTAATAGCTTTTAATCTTAATTCTGCTAAAATTTGCATTTTTTCATCTTCACTCATGACTTCTAACTTTTCTTTTGCTTCTTTCATCTCCTCATTTTCTTTCATATATTCCCCCACCTTCTCACTTTCCGGATTTTCTATAAAATTTATCCATTTTACTAATTCTTCCTTCTCTTCATTCTCGCCTATATTATATATCTTTGGTATCTCTATTATATGTAACTCCAAATGTTCTGTCAAGATTAACTTTCTCTCCTTTTCTTCTATTATCTTCCATTTGCTATGATATCCTAACTCTTTTAATTTTTTTATTTCAAAATTTACGATTAGTCCCCCTATTGTCCTTTTCAATTCTATATAATCATCACTACCATTTAAATTTTTCCCATAAATTCTTGACCAATAGTATAAGATTCTTTCTATCAAATTATCTTTTTCTACCATTTGCATTTCTACATTACAATATTCTTCTTGATTAATTTTGACTAAAACATCTAATATGCCCATTTTGTCTTTTGGATTTTCTCTTCTCAGAACAATATTCCTACTTAAATCTACTTCCTCTAATTTTTTATCTAATATTGCTTCTAAAAACTTTTTTGTAATTCTTTCACTTCCTACCTCTCCAAATAATGCTTGAAACACGACATCTAACTTGGGAGATAGCAATTTTGCTTTTTCCTTTGTTTGGGGTTCTTTTTGGTTCATTTAATTCCTCCTTATCCTTCATTTATAATTACCTATAATTAAAATTCCTTTTAAAATTTATCAGATTTTAAAGTTTAAATTATAAAATATTGCAAATACTAAAAAAATTATTTTCTATTATGAAATATTTAGAATTATAAAATATTTGATTTATAAACTATCCAATTAAAATTTTAGTAACAAAAAACTATTAAAAATCTATAAAAAAATAAAGAAAAAACATAATTACTATCATAAACTCTCTTACATAAATTCATCTTTTACAAATAACAACTTATACTTTTTTATTTTGGAATTTTTTAGAAATAAACTTTTGATTTAATCTTTTTGAATTTAATTACAAATAATTATGTTAATACTATATCATGAACTTTAAGATTTATCAAGTGATAATGATAAATAATTTGAAAATTATGTTAATTTATGGTGTAATAAATAATGAAATATATGAAGCTTGTACCTCCTCAAAGAGCCGTCAACTTGTTTGACGGCTCTTTGTTTTATATACATATTTACATATGAAACTTTCTTATAACTGCTTCCTTCACATCTCTTGCTGAAAGAAGAATCGTTAATATAAAATTCATAATAGAAATGCCAATGGCTATATAGCTTAAAATGTAATTATCAATTAACTCTTGCTGCATAAAATAAATCGGTATCATGCTATAAATACAAATAACCAATTGATATATCGCATATCTTACATATTTTCTATGACTAACAATGGTTAATACTAGCATGGTTACATTTGCTATCATAATAATAATGGGAATTGAAATTTCTAAAGACCAACCTTTAAATCCCAAATTATAATCTATATATGCTGTTAGAAGTGAAATGGCAATTGCTTGTATCATAACATGCCCTGCAATATTGGTTCTTTTATGGATAGAATATATTACGGTTATCCATGCATATATAATTCCCCCATTAGCAAGTGCTGCCCAATGAACTTTAGGCGTTGTTAACTTATTGATAATTGTTAATATAATCGCAATTATCAATGAAACACCTAATAATATTTTGATTAATAAATTACTTTTTTTACTACTTAATTTTTTAGGATATAACATATGTAATTCCTTTCTTATTTATCACTTTTATCCTTATGACTCTTCACCATTTTTCATATCTAAAATTTCATTGCTTTCTATTTTTACATGAATATTTTTCTCTGTTAAAAACTTATAAAATTCCTTTTCTATACTACAATCATCTAAAATCGATGTAAAAGTAAATATAATGTGATTTTCAAAAGAACATGCTGAACATTTAATTTTTTCTACTGCTTCAGGTGCAATCAACATTAGAAAATCTTCTATATATTTTTGATATTTACCAATAATACCAATTCTTCCAATATTTGAAAATGTTGTTGTTGTATATTTTCGAATTTCTAAATAGCTTAACCTTACAATTGGCTTTTTTAATACTAATGGTATCATTTTAATAAATAAATTTGTTCCTAATTTTACATTTCCAGACATCGTTTTTTGTATTTCTTCTGGCATTAATTTTCTTTCAAAATCTTTCTTGACAAACTCCAATATCTTATCAAATGTATCTAAATGATCCTTTTGCATTTCTGCTTCTACTGTTATATATGAAAAGAAATTTGAAATTGTATTTGAAGGAAAATATTTTTTTAAATTTACTGGTATACATACTTTTATTGGTTTTTTTCCTTTATTTTTTAAATAATTTGCTTGATAAATAGCATATATTAAAACAGCAGTTAAATATTGCGTGATAGTTGCATTATGGTCTTTGGCTTCTTGTTTTAATTCTTGTAGATTAATAATTTCATGTATCGCTGAAATCGCACCTAATTTTATTTTCCTTCCTGCTAATTTATATGCTTTTTTAGATGAATTGTTTCCTTTTGCTTTTTTATTATAATTTTTTATATAGCTATCTTCTGCTGACAAATCAAATTTTCTTTTGATTCTTAATTCTTCCTTAAATTCTTCTTTATGTGAAATTTCTATATAGTTATACACAATTTCTCTAAAAAACATGACCCCACTATTTCCATCTGTTAAGGAATGAAATATATCGATATTAATCTTTTTATCAAAATAGGTAACTTTAAATAGATAATTATTGTTTTCTTTTGGTTCTATATATTTACAAGGATATTCCTTTTCTTGTTCTACAATTGTTTTTTTAGGATTATATTCTAGGTAATTCCAAAAAAATCCATTTCTTAATCGAACTCTAAAAAATTCATATTCTTCTAATGCCTTATCCACTGCCATCTGCAATAGATCTGGTTGTATTGTCTCTTTTAAAACAGCAGATAATCTAAAAACTGTACTATATTTTTTTCCAGCAGATATGGGAAATATTTTGGCAGAATTATCTAATCTTCTCCAATATAATTTTTCTTTTTTATCACTCATTATTTTCTCCTTAACTATTTTTTAAATCTTCTATGACATCATTATATGCTTGCTTTGTAATTTCTTCCTCAGAATTGTTATCGATTATCCAAATATGTTTCGCATTTTCATATTCTTTGATTTCTACATCACCATTTACAGCATCTGCTCTCTCTTTTAACAAATAACAATCTGGATTTAATATATCCTCGGTTCCAATATATATTTTTATATTTTGTAATTTTGATACATCTCCATCTACAGGATTTACCAAATAACTATTGATGCCATCATTTCCCGCATAAGCAATACCTGCTACTCTTAATGCTTCTTTATTTAAAATGGTATCTCTTTTTTCTATTTCTTGTATTTTTTCATTTTCCAATCTTATATCTAACCATGGAGAAATTAAAATTGTTTTTACAGGAAGTGCTACTGCTTCTTCTGCCATTTTTTCATATAAACCAAGTACTAATCCTCCTCCTGCTGAATCTCCCATTAGAATTACATTTTCACTTCCCACTTTTTCTATAATTTCTTTATATAATGGCTCTACCATATTAAATACATCTTGATAGTGATATTTAGGTGTCAATGGATAATCTGGCATAATCGCTGTATATCCTGTATCTCTTACAATATTTTCTAAAAATGTCCAATGATTTTGTGTAGCTTCTGCCACATAAGAGCCACCATGAAAATATATTATATATTTATTGTTACTACTTTCTTCTCCATTCTTTCTCGTAACTGTAAATACATTTCTTTCCATATATTCATATGTGTTTATTTCACATTCTTCTATAATTTCTTTTGGTTCTCTTGTTTCAATATCTGTATTAAAAAAATATGTTATTATTAAAGCTAAAATACAAAGACATATCGCCATAACTCCTACAATTATTCTTACTATTATTGATTTTTTCATTTTTTCCACCTTTTCATTTTGTTATTATTTTCATTGTATAGGAAAATTCATTTTTATTTTATTCCTATTTCTTATAAATGATATTTTACCATATGTCTTATTGTATATACAAGTTTGTTTTTTAAGTTTCAGTATTTTTCATAAGTGAGGTACCATACATTATTTTTTTGAATGATTTCCTCGGCTTGCTTCATAGATGATAACTTCTAATTTTTTAATAAGTGAGCCTCTCGCTGCTCGCGCTTCCTCACTTATTAAAAATTAAGAATTTATACATCTATTCCACGGCACATTCGTCAATGCATTCAAAAAAATAATGTATGGTACCTCACTTATGAAAAAATATCAAAACGTAAATATTTTTTGTTGAATAGAAAAAACAGCTATATTGGTAATAGCTGTTCATTTTCATTTTTTATTATGCTCTTGGATGTGCTTTTCTATAAATATCTCTTAATCCCTCATCTTGAAATTGCATATATACTTGTGTAGAAGATATATCTGAATGTCCAAGCATTGTTTGAATGGCTCTTAAATCTGCTCCATTTTGTAATAAATGTGTTGCAAATGAATGTCTTAATACATGTGGTGTAATATCTTTTGTAATATGCGCTTGCTCTTTATAGAATTTAATAATTTTCCAGAATCCTTGTCTTGTAAGTCTTCCTCCATTTACGTTAACAAACAAAGCTTTTTCATCTTCATTTTTTATTAGAATTCCTCTTGCTTCTTCAATATATTCTTTTAAAGCCTTTAATGACATTGACCCTAATGGGATAATTCTTTGTTTATTTCCACTTTTGCAAATAACATAAGCCTCTTCTAAATTAACATCATCTATATTTAAAGAAATAATTTCTGTTACTCTCATTCCTGTAGCATATGCAAATTCTAACATTGCTTTATCTCTGATTCCTTTTAAGTCAACATTATCTGGTTGTTTTAACAATAATTCTACTTCTTTTGCTGTTAATACATTTGGTGTTCTTTTTTCTATTTTTGGAGATTGAATATTTGCTGTTGGATCTGCTTTTATCTTTTTGTTTTTTAATATAAATTGATAGAAAGAACGAATTGATGCAATACATCTAGAAATACTTGATGCTTTTTTCCCTTGTTCTTGTAATCCTTTTATATAATTTTGCATATCTTCTTTTTTTACTCTATTATAATGGATTCCATTTTCCTCTAAATATTTTCTAAATTGTTTCAAGTCTCTTTTGTATGATTGTAATGTATTTTCTGATAATTTCTTATCATTTGCTAAAAAGTTAAAAAAGAATTTAAGTTGTCTTTCCATTTTTTTCCCCTACCTCTATATTTTTTAAATTGTATTTACATAAACTATATATGTTATATCAAACTATTAAAAAAAAGTAAATACATTTTTGGATATTTTTTAAAAATATTTGATAACCATCTTTAATATATTAGTAGACATAAATATTTCAATTCCGGATGCAATCGCTAATATAATTAACATAATCATTGAAAATACAGTATGCCTTAATATCTCTATTTTTACATTTTCCTTTGTCTTATCTTTTACAATGGATTTATATAATTTTATTCCACTTACTGCTAATGCTAAAATTGCAGGAATTAATAAAATATTTTGTAACAATAATGTTACCAATATAAAACTAATTCCTTTTCCCAATCCCATAATGGTAATACATAATGCAATCGTATACCCTAGACAAAATCCTCGATATATGATAATGGCAAATACAATAGGAATACCAATAACTGTTGTTCCAAAAAACCAAATAACAATTGCTAATCCTATATTTTGTATCATTGAATTTTTTAGTAGTTCTATACTATTTATACTTTCTAAATTTTTAAATTTTTCTATAAACTGGTTTAAATACTCTGTTATTTCTGTCTTAGGTGTTTCTTGTAAATGGTTGATAAAAAATACTCCACTAAATATGCCAATAACAAATATCAAAAAAATGATAATATATTCTTTTTTATTGTTTATCACATGTTCTTTTATTATTTTTAATATTCTAAGTTGTTTCTTTTCCTTCATAAAAATCTCCTTATCGTTTATACATAATGTGTATTCGATAAGAAGATTTATAGAACTATTTTTTTAATTTTTCATTTTTATTATACCAAGCTAGTCATTTTACCTTTAACTATTTTAAACTACACAACTTTTCCGTAGTTTCCGCCTCCACCAGATTGTACTTTACATTCTCCATTTCTTGCTCTTTCAATTGTATCTGCAATCTTTTCTCCCACAACTGCCTCTATATCATCTTTTGACAGTTTATGAAGAATATTCATCTCTGTATCAAAGGTATCTAATAATTTTGTAATGGTTTTTCCTCCCACTCCTGGAATAAATCCTAAAGGAATTTGATACACATATGGTGGTCTATTTTCTGGACTTTTTGATTCCTGTTTATCACGAATTAATTCAATTCTATCAAAAACGCCAAAAGTTACATTTTTCCCACCACAATATGGGCAAATATCCACTGGTTCTTTTGTTTCTATTGCTTTTTCACAATCATCACAATAGGTTCTATGATATTTTCCAAGTTTAGGGTCTAATCCATAATTAGCGACTACTTTTCTTCCATCTTCATTTTTTAATGCTTTTACAATTTCTTTAAATGAAATATCTTCTACTTGCATTTTGTTATACTCTCTTGCAATCTTTGGTAAAGAATGGGCATCTGAATTTGTAACAAAGGTTTTATTCTCTAGTTCTGAAATCATATCTGCTAAATAAGTATCTGAACTTAACCCTAATTCAACTGCAAATATTTTATCATATTTTTCCTTAAATATATATTGTAATCTATCTGTACAATTTCCATAATAGCTTTTATGTGGTGTAAAGATATGAGCAGGTATTAAAATTCCATTATATCTTTCTACCATATCTATTAAATCATATCCTGATAAATCAGACCTTTGTGTACTTAATGTAATATTTTTCAAATGATGACTTAGTTCATTTGAAAATCCTTTAATATCTGCTAAATGTGGAAAAAAACAGATATTATGTGCTGCTCCTTTTTTCCCATTTCTTCCTTCTTCTGAAGTTTCTACTTCACTTCCTAAAAGGATACAAACTTTGTCTTTGTAAATAATGCCTCCATCTTTTAATTCATAAGCATCTCCTGTTTTTAAAAATTTTTCTATATCCTCTATAACATATGGTGATGCACAATCAATAATTCCTACAACATTAATACCTTTTCTCTCTGCACATTCTTTTGCAATGTTTGCGAAATTCAAAGATCTTGCTGCTGTTATTTTTATTGGTTTTCCATTTTCACTTCTTCCTATGTGTACATGTAAATCTGCAAATATTTCGTACATTTTAATACCTCTTTTCTAAAAATTGCCAAAGGGGATGTGTTAAAATGGCAACTTTTGATTGAAAGCTTAAATACTTATAAATAAATAACCAAAGTTGCCATTTTAACACATCCCCTTTGGCAACTTTGGCAATTTTATTTAATTTTCATTTTTTAATTTTTCACCTTGCATATTTTCTTCTGCCATATGTGCTAATATTTTTCTTGTTGTCTCTTCACTAAATAATGGTCTATTCGCATCTTTAAACATTTCACCTTTTACTTCTTTTCTATAATTTTCTAATGCTTTATCTA
Source organism: uncultured Clostridia bacterium (assembly GCA_904387305.1). Classification (GTDB taxonomy): domain Bacteria; phylum Bacillota; class Clostridia; order TANB77; family CAG-508; genus CAG-269. Next base: position 18,745 of record CAJFLB010000007.1, on the reverse strand, counting down.
TTTTAGGTTCATATTCATAACATACTTTTTTTATGAATTTTTTTATATTTTCTGATTCATTATGTATTTTTACTAATCTTCTTAATGATTTCATAGAAGTTAAATCATTTAGTTCTATCTTTTCCATCATTTGGACAAATTCTCCAAATGTATGCAAAAATCGATTATATTGTCCTTTCAAATTTCTATGCTCTAATAATACCATTGCTTCATCTGGTTGAAACCCAATCCTTTCTGGTCTATCTAATAACATTCCTCCAAATTGGTCCACTAATTCTAAGACATCACTTTCTCTTTCTCTTGGATTACTATTACTATATCGATTTACTTCTTCACATATTTTACAAAATCTTGTATTAAATCCTAAAGTTAGTAAATAGCTAGCTCCTTCTTTAGCATATGAATGAATTCTTTCTATATCTTGTGCATTATCTACTTTTTTACAATTACATAACAGACAAGCAGTTACAATTAAGTTTTTATCAACATCTACTTTCATATAATCTACAAACATTCTTGCAATCTCTGTTTTAAATACAACAGATTTGTCAAAAAATATTCTAGCTTTTTTTGCTAAATAGTATGTAATTTCCATTTTAGAGGCTAAATCTCGTTCGTCTAAAATGTAATCAGCAAATGTATCCATATGCTTCCTCCTTCGTTAAATTCTCATACACTTTTATTATATATGAACGGAATACTTTTTTCAACATTTTTTTTGAATGTCATAGAATTGTAATAAAAACGCGTTGTATATTTACTATAACATACTTTTTTGCTACTATTCAATGTCTAATTCCTAGGAAATCTATATAATTATATCAATTTATGTTTGTATTTTTTTTTAACATATAGTATAATATCACTTGAAAATATGAGTTTAGAGGTATGTTATGAAACATGTAAAATTTATATCCCATAATGAAAAAGAAACATTAAATTTCGGAAAAACATTAGCTAGTCTCTTACAAAAAGGAGATACTGTTGTTTTAACAGGTGAATTAGGTTCAGGAAAAACAAAATTAACAGAAGGTATTTTGACATATTATGGATTAGAAGATGAAATTTCTAGTCCTACTTTTACCATTGTTAATGAATATATCAAAGATGATACAAATATTTTTCATTTTGATGTCTATCGTTTAGAAGATTCTTCTGAATTTTATGCTATTGGCGGAGAAGAATATTTTGAAAACGGAATTTGTATTATTGAATGGGGTGAGATTATCCAAGATGCTCTTCCTAAAGACTATATTCATATTCAATTTGAAAGAAATGATAATGATGAGAATACTAGAATTTTAAATATTACATCATATGGTGACAAATATGATGAATTATTAAATAAATTGGAGGATTAAATTGAAAGTATTAAGTATTGAAACTTCTAGCAAAATATGTAGTGTTGCTATATTAGAAGACGAAAATTTAGTAAAAAAAATAGAATTAAATAATGGATTAACACATTCAGAAAGTTTAATGCCACTTATTAAGCAAATATTAGAAGAAACCAATTTAACTTTATCTCAAATGGATTTATTCGTTTGTGATATTGGTCCTGGTTCTTTTACTGGTATTCGTATTGGAGTTGCAACAGTTAAAGCCTTTTCAGATAGTTTAGATATTCCTTCTGTTGGTATTTCTTCTCTTGAAGGATTAGCTTATTCTATAAAAACAGATGGTATCATTTGCAGTATGATTGATTGTAAAAATGATAATTGCTATTATGCAGTATATCAATTCGAAAATAATCATTATACTTTATTAGAAACTCCAAAGGCAGATAGTATTGAAAATTGTTTAACTTTCTTAAATTATAAATATACAAATTCAACTATTGCCTTCATAGGAGACGCTTGTGAAGTATATAAAGACAAGATTGAAGCAGCTTCATCTAATTTTGTTTTATCTGACAATGATAACTTGGATATTGTTGATGTCTATGCTTTAGGAATTGCTGGAATCCATAAATACACACAATTCGGTGAAGATAAAAATCTTCTTCCTCTTTATTTAAAAAAGCCACAAGCCCAAAGACAATTAGAAGAAAAAAATATTATTATTGAAGATATGAAAATATCTGATTTAGACAATTTAGATATCTCTAATTTTGATGATTTTTGGAATATCGATATTTTGAAGGATGAATTGACTAGTGAAACTTCCCACTTTATCTGTGCTAAATATGAAAACAAAATCGTTGGATTTGCTGGAATAAAAATCATATTAGATGAAGCAGATATTATGAATATTGCTGTAAAAAAGGATTATAGAAGACAAGGAATTGCTACTTTATTGCTAAATCATATTCTTGCTATTTGCAAAGATAAAGGTATTAAAATGATTCATCTTGAAGTCAATGAAGAGAATTTTTCTGCAATTTCTTTATATCAAAAATTAGGTTTTAAAGAATGTGGCAGAAGGAAACAATATTATGATAACAAATATGATGCAATTCTTATGAAAAAATAGTCAATGAAAGCCATTGACTATTTTTATATTAAATATATTTTTCTACTAATACTACTGTTCTTCCACTTCTGGTTGTGCCTGTAAATTCTTTAATAATATATCTACCTTTTCCCCTAATAGTTATGATATCTCCACATTTTACTTGTTTTGAATTCTTTGTTTCATTTTGTCCATTCACAAATACTCTTTCTTGTGCAATAATTTCTGATGCTTTACTTCTAGAGGTTCTTGCTAAATCTGATACAATATTGTCTAATCGTAATGATGGAACAATAATGCTAACTTCTTCTACCTTTATTTCTAACTTTCTTACATTTTGTATCTTTTCGATTTCTATCTTGGCATTTTCAAATCTTGTAAGAGATGGTAATTGTGTTTTTAAAACATCCACAAAATCACTGACAGTTATAATATCTGCACCTTCTTCTCCCACAAGAATATCTCCTACTTTTTCTCTTTTTAATCCTAATTTTACAATTCCACCTAAGTAATTTCTATGTGAATATTTTCCTTTTTCTTCTTCTGGTAATTGAATCCTTACAACTTTTAAAATCTTGTCATAGTTTTTTTCTAACATGTTATTATCAAATTTTTTAGGGAAAGTGATTAATACCTTTCTTTCTGCATCTTCATAGCCACCATATAATTTAAAATTTTGCAATTGTATTTTTCTTAAAAAGTTTTCTACCAAAGATACTTGATACATATCTAAAAAATCTGTATATTCGATTTTTTCTCTTTTTGATGATATTTCTATTTTGTCTAATACTTGTGACAAACATAATTTATCTTCTTGCTTTTTGTAATCTTTTAACAGTTCTTGTTTATTCATTTATGTTATTCTCTCCTTTTTCTAATGTCAAGGGACACTCCTTTACATCTAAGATTTTTTCTTAGGTTAAGGAATGTCCCTCCCCTTATAATTGATTGTTGGCCCTTTAACTTACATTGTTTTAATCTTTCTTTTCTTATTTTTATGTCTATTGTTTTTCTTTACTTCTTCTGCTTTTGCATGTTTATCCTTTTCTTTGCTCTCATTTAAATTTTCTTCTGTTTCTTTTTCATCTTCATTTCTTTTATTCAACTCTAATTCTATGTGTTTTTGTATGTCTTCTACAATAGCATCTTCATCTAAATGATATATTTTTTCTAATTCATCAACACTTCCATGTTGAATAAACTTATCTGGATAAGCATAGGCTTTTACTTCTACATCTTCCATATGATTATCTATTACCAATTCTTTTATAGCTGTACCTAATCCATTGACAATCGTTCCATCCTCTATGGTAGCTACTTTTTTTGTTTTTTCTATTGATTTCTTTAGTGTCTCTACATCTAATGGTTTTAAAAATCTAACATTGATTACTTCTGCATCTATATTTATATTTTGAAGTTTTTTTGCAATTTTTATTCCTCTTGCTACTGTTTTTCCAATTGTCAATACAGATATATCTTTTCCTTCTTTTAGTATTTCTGCTTTTCCTTCTTCTATGTTTTCATGCTTTTCAAATGGCTCTTTATCTTCTCCGCCTCTTGGATATCGAATTACCACTGGCTTTTTCAATTCTACTACAAATGCTAACATATCTTCTAATTCTTGAAAATCTTTTGGTGCTAAGATTGTTAAATTTGGAACTAATCTAAAAAATGCCATATCTAATGTTCCTTGATGAGTTTCTCCATCTGCTCCCACAATCCCTGCTCTATCCACACACATAATCACTGGTAAATTTTGAAGTGCTATATCATGAATTACCTGGTCATATGCTCTTTGATAAAATGACGAATAAATAGGAACAACTGGTATCATTCCATCCATTGCCATACCTGCTGCTAATCCTAATGCATGTTGCTCTGCAATTCCAATATCAAAAAATCGATTAGGAAATTCTTGACTAAATCTCGTAAGGCCTGTACCATCTTTCATAGAAGCTGTAATGGCCACAATCTGTTCATTTTTCTTTGCTAATTCTACTAATTTATCTCCAAATACTTTAGAATAATCTTTTCCCTTTTCTTTCTTACTTTTTCCTGTTTCAATATCAAAAGGTCCAGTTGCATGAAATTTATCTGGATTTTTTTCTGCAATTTCATATCCTTTTCCTTTTTTGGTTAATACATGTATTAATACAGGATTATCAATCTGTTTACTTAATGTCAAAATACTTTGTAATTCTTCTAAATTATGTCCATCTACTGGTCCTAAGTAGGTAAAACCAATATCTTCAAAAAACATTTTGGGTATAATTAATTGTTTAATACTTCTCTTTATTACTTGTACCATCTTCACAATTGGTTTTCCGATAACTGGTATTTTGCTAATTCTTTTTTTCATAATGACATTTGATCTTGTATACATTTTTTTAGTTCTTAATTTACTTAGTAACATATTTAATCCACCAATATTTGGTGAAATACTCATTTCATTATCATTTAAGATAATTGTCATCTTGGTTTTACTATATCCCACATCATTTAATGCTTCTAATGCCATCCCTCCAGTCATAGCACCATCACCAATGACAGCTAAAACTGAATAATTTTCTCCTTTTAAGTCTCTTGCTCTTGCCATTCCTAAAGCTGCTGATATAGAAGTACTACTATGTCCAGTATTAAAAAAGTCATATGGAGATTCATTTGTTTTTGGAAAACCTGCAATCCCATTTAAAGTCCTTAATGTTTTTAAAGCTTCTTTTCTTCCTGTTAAAATTTTATGCACATAGGTTTGATGCCCTACATCCCATACAATTTTATCTTTTTTAAAATCAAATACATTATGTAATGCTAATGTTAATTCTACTACTCCTAAATTTGAAGCCAAATGTCCACCATTTTTTGATACAATGTCTAGTATATATTTTCTGATTTCTTCTGCTAATTTTTGTTCTTCTAAAATACTTAATTTTTTCAAATCTTCTGGAGAGTTTATATTCTCTAACATGTTATCACCTTTTTATTTTTATTTGCATGTCCTATTTTATCACATTTTTTTGATTTTTTCTACAAATTTGTTGTATTTTTTATTTCTTGTGTTACAATATATATTGAAATAAATTTATGGGAGGATTACGTATGAAAAAAAGTGTTTTAATTACCTTATTTTTAATTCTAATTTTAATTGCAAACATCTCTTTTGCATCTTATGATACTGTTACCATGACAGTGGTTGAAGAACCTGTTTGTACAATAGAAATTGGAGATAATTCAAGTTTTGAAAAAAAATTAATTGAAAAAGATTTAACCAATAAAGAAGTTACCCTTCAATTACAAGTAACAAATGAAGAAACCTCTTTACAACCAACAGGAGAAGTTATGTTAGTAATTGATAACTCTCAAAGTATGGAAGATATTGTTGAAGGAACAACTACTAGAGAAGATTTAGTTATCGAATCTGCCAATACTTTAGTTAATACTATTTTAGAGGGAAATGACAATTTAAAAGTTGGTGTTGTTAGCTTCTCAACAAATGCTGATGTTTCTAAAGAAGGAACTATTGAAGATGCTAACTTAGTTTCTGATTTATCAACAGATTCTCAAGCATTGGTATCTGCTATTTCCAATATCGAATACACTGGACCTAGAACAGATTTACAATCTGGATTAAGATTAGCCAGTCAATATTTCACAGAGGAAGATAATAACAAATATATGATTGTTTTAACAGACGGTGTTCCAAATGTTGCTTTAGATTATGATGGTACGTACTTCTCAGATGATGTGATTAATAAAACAAAAACAGAATTAGAATCTTTAGGAAGTGCCGGATATAATGTTATTACAATGCTTACAGGTATTTCTAATCCTAATGACACTCCTGGAACTAGACCAGATGATAAAACATATGCCGATATTATTGAAGAAGTTTTTGGTACAGAAGAAAATCCAACAGTTGGTAAATTCTATTATATACAAGATAATGAAATTGAACAAACCATTACAAATGACATATATAATGATTTATTACCAATTGAACAAGTCTTAACAGATATTGTCATTACAGATTATTTCCCACAAGAAATTATCGATAACTTTGAATTTGCTTATGTTTCTGAACCAAATATCGGAACTATTTCAGCTGATGTAGATACTGAAAATAATTCTATTACATGGACAATTTCTGAATTACAACCAGGAGAAACAGCTACTGTACAATATACTCTAAGCTTAAAAGAAGATTTTGATAGTAATATTGTTGGACCTATTTTAGATACTAACGAAAGAGTCGATATTTCTTATACAGATTTTAATGGTGAAACAGTTGAAGATACTTCTGATGTAACACCCAAATTAAAACTTACAGAACCACCAATTAAATTACCTGCAGCTGGTACACCTATTATGATTGCTTTATTTGCAGGCGTAGTTGGATCATTAATTTATTCATTTGTTAGATTTAATACTTTAAATAGAAATATGAAACATTAAATTTGGTTTGGGACTATTGGGACCAGATCTATTTGGACCCTTTTTAATTGTTTAATTATAATTATATGAAAAAAGTATAGAATATAAAAAGATTTTGTATTCTATACTTTTTACTTTATTATATTGTAACTTCTCAAAAGGGTCCAAATAGATCCGGTCCCAATAGTCCCTTTTCAATTTTTAATAATCGATTATATTTTGCTACTCTATCTGTTCTACAAGGCGCTCCTGTTTTTATTTGCATACCATTTATAGCAACAACAATGTCTGCAATTGTGGTATCTTCCGTTTCTCCAGATCTATGTGAAATAATGGTTCTATATCCATTTTCTTTTGCCATTTGAATCGTATCTAAAGTTTCTGTTAAAGTTCCGATTTGATTTGGTTTAATTAAAATGGCATTTGCTACTTTTTTATCAATTCCTCTTTTTAATCTTGCCATATTGGTTACAAATAGATCATCACCTACTAGTTGTATTTTATTTCCTAATTTTTCAGTTAATATTTGCCAATTATCCCAATCTTCCTCTGCTAACCCATCTTCTATAGATATGATTGGATATTTGTTACATAAGTTTACTAAATATTCTATCATTTCTTCATTACTTTTTAATATATCTGTTTTCCAGAAATAATATCCATCTTTTCCAATTTTCTTCGCTTCTTCTTTCATTTCTGTACTTGCTACATCTAATGCTAAAACAATTTCTTTTCCTGGTTCATATCCTGCTGTTTTTATTGCTTCTATAATGACATCTAAAGCCATTTCTTCATTTTCTAAATTGGGAGCAAATCCACCTTCATCTCCTACTCCAACGTCAAATCCTTTTTCTTTCAATACTTTTTTTAAAGTATGATAAATTTCAGCTCCTCTTCTCAACCTTTCTGCAAAAGTAATATTCCCTATTGGCATAATCATAAATTCTTGTATACTAATATTATTTTCTGAGTGTTTTCCACCATTTAATATGTTCATCATAGGTACTGGTAGTTCTTTTGCTTGAATGCCTCCTATATATCTATATAATTCCATACCTAATGTATTACTTGCTGCTTTTGCCACTGCTAGCGAAACACCTAAAATCGCATTTGCTCCTAAATTAGATTTATTTAATGTGTCATCTAATCTTATCATTTCTTCGTCTATTTTTCTTTGTTCAAATGCATTCATCCCCATTATTTTTTTACTAATCTTTCTATTGACATTTTCAACGGCTTTTGTAACTCCTTTCCCTTGATAACGATTCTTTTCTCCATCACGTAATTCCACCGCTTCAAAACTTCCGGTAGAAGCACCTGACGGAACTGCTGCTACTCCACATACACCTTCTTCTGTTATGACTTCTACTTGAATAGTAGGATTTCCTCTTGAGTCTAATATTTCTATTGCCTCTACATTTTTAATTAATGCTTTCTTTTTCATAAAATCTCCCTTCTTTGAGCTTATGCTCTAAAATATATTCTAATTACCTATATATACATTTTTTACAAATTCATAAAATCTATACAACTTTATATAAATTATTGCAAAAATGACATTTAATGATAGCTATAATTTTTTACACCTTGTGTGTCACAATCTACAAACAAAAAAATTTGTTGATTGCTCCAATCGCACTTACTAACGTTGGTTTGCTCGCTTACGCGGTGTTTGAAAATTATAGCTATCATTAAATGTCATTTTTGCAAATTATGAATACAAATTTAACTTGCTTTTTTATTTCTTAATTCAAATGCATATTGTAAAGTAACTTCATTAATTTCCCCAGAAGAAATTCTAGCAATTTCTTCTATAACTTCATCTTCTTTTAATAATCTAATTTGTGTTTTGGTTCTTTCTTCTTTAACATTTTTACTAATAAAATAATTATAATCTGCAACTGCTGCAATGTTTGGTAAATGTGAAATACACATAACTTGATGTTTTTTAGCAATTGCTTTTAATTTACTTGCTACAGAATTAGCAGCTTTTCCACTGATACCTGTATCAATTTCATCAAATACCAATACAGGTATTTTATCAGTATCTGCTAACACCTTTTTAATTGCCAACATTGTTCTTGACATTTCTCCACCTGATGCAATTTTAGATAATTCTTTTTCATCTTCTCCTAAGTTTGTGGTAATATAAAATTTAACGATATCTTTTCCTGTTTTGAAAAATTCTTCTTCTTTATAGTCTACTTTTACATTGATTTTCGCATTCTTCATTTCTAAATCAACTAACTCTTTATTAATAGATTTACTTAATTTTTCTGCATATTCTGTTCTCACAGTGCTCATCTTTTTACCTAATATATTCATTTCTTTTTCTATCTTCTTTAATTCTATCTTTAATTTGTTGTTATATTCTTCTAAATTTTCTATATGCTCAATTTCTTCTTGTATTTGTTTGCTATACTCTAATATTTCTTGTATACTATTTCCATATTTTCTTTTCAATGAATAAATGGTATCTAATCTTTCTTCTATATGATTTCTTTCTTCTTCATCAAAATACACATCTTCTTTATATCCACTAATATCTCTTGCTATTTCTTGTAGTTCATAATAGGAACTTTTTAAGCTATTACTTACTTTTTCATATTTTTTATCAATCCCTTCTATCTTTTCTAAAGCTCGGATTGCCATACTTAGACTATCTATGGTATTTTCAGATAATACACTATCTGCTTCAGTTAAATTTTCTACAATTTTTTCTGAATTTAAAAACAGTTTCCTTTTTTCTTCTAAACCTTCTTCCTCATTTTCTTTTAGTTTTGCTTGTTCAATTTCTTCTGTTTGATATTTTAATAAATCTAATTTTCTTTGTCTTTCTTTATCATCACCATAATTTTGCTTTAATTCCTCTTTGATTTCTAAATAACGATTGTATAATGTTCTATATGTTTCCTTATATTTTCCTAAAATTTCTGTTCCAATAAATCCATCTAAATATTTCAAGTGCAATTTGCTATCTAATAGATTTTGATTATCATTTTGTCCATGGATTTCAATAAACTGTTTCATAAAATCTTTTAATTCGTTTACTGTTACCATTCTTCCGTTAATCTTACACATATTTTTACCATTTACATTGATTTCTCTTGAAACAATAATATTTCCTTCTATGGCTTTTTCGTTTTCTGGACAATATAAACAAAGCTCCACAAAGGAGTTGCTTTCTCCTTTTCTTATCATCTCTTTTGAAAATCTTCCTCCAGATATAATCTGAAGTGAATCTATAATTAGAGTTTTTCCTGCTCCTGTTTCTCCTGTTAAAACATTTAATCCTTTATTAAAATCTATACTTAAATCCTCTATAATCCCTATATTTCTAATATGTAAAGATGATATCATAACTTATTCCTCTACTTTCCTTTTATTGAACAATACACAGACAATTTTTCTGTGCAATGTAGCTTTTCATTTCATAAAATATATTTTTATAAAATGAAAAAATGTTCGCTTTTATTGTATCTACAATTTTAAAAATTGTCAATACTTTTTACGAACATTTTTTCTTTTTTGTTTATTATTATTACCTCAATGTATACAGAAGGAAAGTATACATTGAGCTGAACACTAACTTTTATTTATGTTGTTTTAACATCCATATGATTTTACTATATTCCAAGATATAATCATCTATTAAGCTAGAAGTTGCATATATATGGTGTTCATCTGCTAGTTTCTTTATTGTCATTGATTTTTGTAATAAAGTTTCAAAATCTTTTAACACTTTATCTAAAACAATTTCTCCCTCTATTTTTGCATTTTGTGCTTCTTCTATACATGTTTTTTCTAAATAATCTTTCATAGTTCCTAATGGTTGTTTGTCTAATGTCAATATATGCTCTGCGATTTCATCAATTTCTTCATTAACCTTATCATAATATTCTTCTAATTTTTCATGTAATACAAAAAAGTTTTTTCCTTTTACATTCCAATGATAATTTTGTAATTTTCTATAAAATACATTTAAGTCTGCTAAAAATTCATTTAGCTTATTTACCATTTCTTCCATTCTTTTCACTCCTATCTTTGATTTTATATACACATTTTTTCCTTTTTTTTATTTTTTATTCAATATCATTTTATATTCATATTTTTTGTATATTTGTGCATAATAAATTTAGAAAGATGATAACAAATAAAATTTTTTATGGATAATTATAAAAATTTTTAAAAATGGGGAGGTATCAAAAATGAATAGACCAGAATATATTTTAAACGAAATTAATAAAGGAATAAAAATGGGAATGGACTCTATCTCTTCTATTGCTGAAAAAGTAACAGATGACCAATTAAAAGATGATTTACAATATGAATATAATCAATATAATGCCATTTTAAATGATGTAAATGCAGAACTTGGAAAATATGAAGAATTTCCTAAAGAATTAAATCCAGCTCAAAAAATGATGGGATGGTTTGATATTCAAATGAGTACTTTAACAGATAATTCTGACTCTAAAATTGCTGAAATGTTGATTAAAGGAACCAATATGGGAATTATTGAAGGGGTCAAATTATTAAATAATAATCCAGAAACAACCGATACGATTAAAAATATTTTAACAAACTTTATTCAATTTCAAGAAAATAATGTTGAAAGACTAAAAAAATATTTATAAGAAACTAAACTTTTTTATACAGAAAATCATTTTATTAGTTTATGACATTTTAATTACATCAATTTTACGCAAGTAAAATTGTATACAATAATCAAACATTATATATAGAGTAAAAATTTAGTTTTCCTCTAGAATAACAAAAAATACCAAAAGAACTAAAGAATATCTTTTTACTTCTTTTGGTATCTTTTTAATTATATATGAAAATCCCCTTTTATCTTGAACTTATATAAAAATTTTTGATATAAAAAAATTATTCTCCTTGTTTCATAACTTCTTTTAAATAATTCCAAATTTTCTCTATAGAACTAATAGAAACTCTTTCTCTTGGAGAGTGCACATCATAACTGTTTGGTCCTATACATACATATTCACAATCTGGCATCTTATCAACAAAGAATCCTCCTTCTACCACACCTTGTGATATAATTTCTTCCATTGTCTTATTGAATAATTTCTTATATGCTTTTTGACATTTTTCTAAAAGTGCATTATTTTCTTTTTTCTCTACACCTTTTAATTCTTGGTGCCAGATAATGTCTATATTATATTTTTTAATCAATTCTGTTAATGTTTCTAAATACTTTTCTTCCAAATCTTTTTGATTACTTCTTTCTGAAAATTCAATTTGTATTCCTTTTTCATATTCTGTTAAAACTGCTAAATTGGCTGAAAGTATCACATTTCCTTTTTCTTCTCTTTCTAATGCTCCATTTTTATATTGATTTATAAAATCAATAATACTTCTACTTGTTTTGATAGAATATGCTTGTATGTTGTTGGCTTCTGGTAGTGTTTCTAATACTATAGTTTCATTTTTAAACATTGCTCTTTGTTTTTGTATACTTTCCAAAATCTTATTGATTTCTCCTTCTTGATTGTCTTCTGATATGCAAAATTCCACTTCAAATTCTCTTGGAATAACATTTACTCTACTACCACCCATTAATTTTACAATTTGAATATTGGAAATTTCTTTTAATGTTTCCATTGCTAGTTTAATTGGATTTCCTCTTTTTTCATCACCTATATTTCCTCCAGAATGTCCTCCCAAGAAATTTGCATATTGTAATCTATAAATTTTCTTTACATTTATAGTTTCTTTATCTGCTTCTATTCTTCCTATCCATTCATTACAATTGGCTGAACTAATTAATATTTTTCCTTCTTTTCCATTATCTAAAGAAATGATTTTTCTTGCTTTAATATTTTTTTCATCAATTTTTATAGCACCTATCATGGTTGTTTCCTCTTGTACTGTAAAAATACATTCTAAATTTGGAATAGATATATTACTATCTAAAATGGCTAACATATATGCTACTCCAATTCCATTATCTGCTCCTAAAGTTGTTCCATTTGCTGTTATATTATCTCCTTCTTTATATAACACAATTGGATCTTTAGAGAAGTCATGTTGTACTCCTGCATCTTTTTCACATATCATATCTGTATGTGCTTGAAATGCTAATGTTTCTTCATTTTCTCTTCCTTTTGTTGCTGGCTTATAAATAATAATATTGTCGTATTCATCTTTTACATAATTTAAATTTCTTTCTTTTGCAAATGTTTCTAAATATTCTCGGATTTTCTTTTCTTCTCCTGACTTTCTTGGAATTTTATTAATTTCAGCAAAATATTGAATTACTTTTTTGCCATCTAAATTTTGATAATCTTCTAATTTTAATAATTCCATCCTTCTTTTCCTTTCTTTTATTCTCTTTCCAAATATCTTTGTAAAAATTGTTTGGTTCTTTCTTCTTTTGGGTTTTCAATTACTTCTTTTGGTGTCCCCATTTCTATAATAGAACCTTTATCCATAAAGATAATTCTGTCTGCTACTTGGCTAGCAAATTGAATTTCGTGTGTAACAATGACCATTGTCTTTTTTTCCTCTGCTAATTTTTTAATAACTTTTAACACTTCACCGATTAACTCTGGATCTAAAGCACTTGTTGGTTCATCCATAAATAGGATTTCTGGCTCAATTGCTAATGCTCTTGCAATAGATACCCTTTGTTGTTGTCCTCCTGATAAATTACATGGATATGCATCTTTTTTATCTTGTATTCCCATTTTATCTAATAATTTTATTGCTTTTTCTTCTGCTTCTTTTTTATCCATTTTCAAAACTGTAATCATTGCTTCTGTTACATTTTCTATGATAGATTTGTGTGGAAATAAATTAAAGTTTTGAAATACCATACCACATTTTAAATTCATCTTTTTTAATGTTTCTTTATCATTATAAATCGGCTTTCCATTTTTATATTCTTTTATCATTTCATCTTCATCTATTTTTATATTTCCACCATCAATTTTTTCTAATTGATTCATACATCTTAGAACAGTTGATTTTCCAGAACCAGATGAACCAATAATTGCTAAAACTTCTCCTTCATTCACTGTAAAAGATACATTTTTAACAGCCATATTGTCCTTATATTTTTTTACTAAATTCTCTACTTTTACAATCTCTTTCATTTTGACCTTCTTCCTTTCTCCTTTTCTTTTTTATTCGTATCTGCCATTACATATTCACTTTCATCTTTCCAATTGCTCTAAGTTATGGTATAGTAATCTAATTTTTTCTCTGCTTTGTGAAATGCAAATGTGATAACAGCACATAAAACTAAGTAAATAACACCTGCTACACAAAGTGGAACAATCGAAAATTGGAAGCTAGCTTGTTTTTGTGCTAATGCAAAAATTTCTGTTATACCTATAATTTGTGCTAAAGAAGTAGTTTTGATTAAAGAGATTACTTCATTTGACAAAGCTGGCAAGATTCTTTTTATAATTTGTGGTAATGATATTCTAAAAAAGGTTTGTGTTTTTGTCATTCCTAATGTAAATGCTGCTTCTTTTTGTCCTTTTGGAACACTTAACATTCCACTTCTAAAAATTTCTGCAAAATATGCTGCATAATTAATAACAAAAGCAATAATCACTGCTACAAATCTATCATAAGAAATGTGAAATAGATAATATGGTGCAAAATACACAAAAATAATTTGTAACATCATAGGGGTTCCTCTGATAATTAATATATAAATTTTTGTTATCCATGCAATGATTTTACATTTTGAATTTTTCGCTATTGCCACTACAATTCCTGCTGGAATTCCAATGACTAATGTTAATATGAAAATTGATAATGTGGTTCCTAATCCTTCCAATAAAATTTTTGTTAGATTGAGTATATTTGACATATCCATTTTTTCTTCTCTCCTATTCTGTAATCATAATCTTTCAGAAAATGTTCAAAAGGAAACGTCCCTAATTGTCCCTTTCAGAAAATGTCCCAAACAGAAACGTCCCCAATTGGACATTTTATACAGTTAAATCTTCTCCAAACCATTTTTCTGCTATTTCTTTTACTTTTCCTTCTTCTTTTAATTCTGCTATGGCCTTTTCTACTTTATCTTTTAGTTCTGTATTTCCTTTTTTGAAGGCAATTACCATTCCTGTTTCTCCTGTTGATATTCCTGTAGATTCAAAGGTTTTAAAATTTTTATTTTGTGATTTCATAATATATGTTCCTGTAATTTTACTCATATATACCGCATCAATATTTCCTGTTTCTAAATCCATTAATGCTGTTAAATAATCTGTATATCCTACAATTTCTTCTATTTCTTTTCCAAATTCTGCATCATTTAATCTTCTTTCTTGTGTTGAACCACTTTGTACTCCGATTTTCTTACCTTTTAAATCCTCTTGAGAAGTATATTCTGAATCATTTTTTACAAAGAATATAGATTCATCTTTTATATACATATCACTTAATGTCATAGCCTCATTTCTCTCTTCTGTATAACCAAATCCATTCCATATACAATCAATATTTCCTGAATCTAATTCCTGTTCTTTTGCTGCCCAAGAAATGGTTTGCACTTCTAATGTCATTCCTAATTTGTTACAAACTTCTGTTGCTAAATCAATATCAAATCCAACTAATTCATTATTTTCATTTCGAAATCCCATTGGTGGAAAACTATCATCCATTCCTAAAACTAATACATTTTCATCATTTTTTTGTCCTTGTACACTAAATACGATTACTCCTATTAATGCAATTATGACAATTGCTGAAATCACTCCTATTAATATTTTGTTTTTCATATTTCATTCCTCCTTAAATTTTCTTTACTTTTTATTTTTTCTTTTAAGAGATTTTCTCTGCCTTTATTTTTATATCTTTAAAATTTGGCGCCTAGTTTTTAAAGATATACAAAAAAACCTTAAAAGTACGTTTTGTACCTTTAAGGTCTCTTTCTAGAAAACTAAAGGCACAAGCATCCAAAGCTTGTGCCAATCAATTTCAGACACAAGCTATATTTTATGATGATGTTTGTTACCGTTTAGTTTATATATTTTCATAAAATTTCTCTCCCTTAAATTTATTAATTGAAATTTTATCATAGCTCTTTATCTTTTGTCAATAGTTTTTATAAAATTTCTAAAATTTTATGTTAAGTGCGGTTATCGGTCAGTCTTATATACATATTTTTAACTGATCTGTAACAAAATATTTACATTTTTAATTACTATTTCTTTTATATTATGTTCTTTTTCTAAAAATGTTCTTCTTTTATATTTTTTCATTATGTTTCATTAATATCTAATAAAGAATATACATCTTGTGCATCATTTAATTCTTTTATATTCATAATCACACCTTGCCCTACAACAATTCCGCCAACCTCTTCTATTGCTTGTTTCATTGCTTGCATGGTATTTCCCGTCGCATATATGTCATCAATCATATATATTCTTTTTCCTGTATATTCTTCACCAACTAATTTAGGTAATTCCATTTTGTCTTTTCCATATTCTTTTTCATAAGCAAATTGTTTTTCAACAGTTGTTGGTGGTAATTTTCCTGCTTTTCTAACAGGTATAAACCCAATGTCTAATTTACTTGCTACTGCTGCTCCTATAATAAATCCTCTTGCTTCTGCTCCCACGATATATTCCACTTTTTTATCTTTTATTTCTTCTACGAATCTATCAACAATTTCTTTAAAAGTTTCTTTCTGTATAATTAATGGCATAATATCAATAAATTCTATTCCTTCTTGTGGAAAGTCTTTTTGTGTTCTAATATGTAGTTCACTTTTTAATTCATTTCTTAATATTTTCATATTTATCTCCTTCTGATTATAATTTATGTTATATCTCACCTAATTGTAAATCTTTTTTATCTGCCATATATGATGGTTCTTCACTTTTTTCTACTATTGTTTTTATACGACTGATAGATTCTTCAAATTTACTAAGTGCATTTATTTGTAATTCTTTATCTATTTGCTTATTCTGACTTACATTATCATAAATTTCTGTTCTTATTCTTTCTGTATCTTGACGGTAATAGTCAATTTGTTTTCTTTTAGATGGTCTTTTTTCTCCTAATCTCACTGGATAATTTCCAATTGCTTTTTCATAGGCTTGCTCTGCCAACATTTGTTCATTTGGTAATTTATCAAAATTCCTTCTAATAGCATATATTGTTTCTACCATTTCAGGTTGAAATTCCCCATTTAAATCTTGTGCTGAACAATCATACAAATTGGCCATCATGACCCCAACACTATTTCCTGGATTTCTTGTAAGAGCTTGTTTTCTTTCTAAATCTATTTTTGCCTCTATATTTGCTAATCTTTCCTCTTTTAATGTTGTCCCATAAAATATTTTTTGTAACTTAGATTCTTTTTCCTGCAAAACCTGCTGTTTTTGTGCTTGTAAGTGTGTTACTCTTGCTTTTGTAATCATTCCTTGAACCTTTATATTTAAATTTGCTTTTATTTCTTGAAAAGATTGTTTTTCATACTCTCTAATATATTGTGGAATTTCTTGCATTATTTGCTGGATTTGTACTATTTGCTCTCTTTGCTGAAATAAATTTCCATATTGAACTTGCAATTTGTGTCTTCTTTTTTTGTAATCCTCATTTTCCTCTTGCTGTTCTTGTTCTTCTTTATTTTCTTTTTCTGTTTCTAATTTTCTCTTTATATTTTGAAAGATTTCTAATACTCTAAAATGTAAATTTTGTGAGTATCCCACTTTCAAATCTTCTGCTATTGTACGATATTGTTGAGAAGTTAATTCCATCTCTCCTATATATTGTTCTAACATATCTACTATAATTGTTTTTCCATTTTTTACTTGATGTTCTAAATTCACAATATCTGTTTCTAATTGCCTTAAATGTTCTTCATCTTGTTTTTGTCTTTCTTCTATTTCTTTTCTTTTTATTTCTTCTCGTTGTTTGTCAATTTCTAATTCTTTTTCTTTACACATTCCTTTTATCATTCTTTTAAATTGTTTCTGATATTCCTTAACACTTTTTCTAAGTTCTGCATGTCTACTTGATTTTTCATTTAACTGTTCAGATAAGTGTTCTTTATGTTCTCTACTTAGATCATTTCGTTCTAATTCCATAGAAATATATTGATAATCATCTTCTAATCGAATACATTCTGCTGCTTGTTTTCTATAAGATTCATAACCTTCTGTTAGTTGTGCCTGTAAAGTTTCTAATTCTTTCCTTGGTACTTGTTCTAATGCTTCTTTTTCTAAAGTAGCATCATAATACGTATATCCATTCCAATTACTTGTATATTGTATTTTCTTTACCTTGGTAAATGGTAAAATCAATTCCTCTTCTTCACCCAAACCTGTATCTTTTTTATATGGTTCAATATATAATGATGGCAAATCGTCATCTTCTCTAAGACGTAGTATTACCGCCTCTTTTCCATATCCTCCAAAATCTTTTGATTTTGCACATTCTTCTTTTAATGATGTTGATGTAAAAGAAGCTATTTCTTTTTTTCTTTCTATTTCTTCTATTTGCTGTTTATTGGTTGCTCTATATAATATACTTCTTGGACCTTTAGTTCCTGCTTTATAAATAGCTGAATACAAATTGATAAATGTTTGTATATTCTCTTTTAATTCTTTTTTTGTCATATTTGTACTCCAGCTTTTATTTTGTAATACTTGCATTTTTCTATAATCCAAATCTGCTATACAATTAATCGTTGTATGTGTCATTCCCACGTATTTCCTAATTGCATCTATTTCTTCCTCTGTTAATGGTAACTTATATGACTGATTCATATATTACTTGTATGATATATTTAATAACTTAAATAACCATACGACTCCTTTCTTTATTTTTTAATATTTAATATAATCTATGTGTGATAACTGTGGACTTTTTA
>CAJFLB010000006.1 GCA_904387305.1 uncultured Clostridia bacterium | reverse complement strand
AAATATAGAATATAAAACCATTACACAATTTTGTATAAGCTAAATTTTCATAGAAATTCTACAAGAAAAACATGAGCCTCTCTCATTGTTGCTGTAAATTTTAAGCAAAATGAGCAGTCCTCATGTTTTTCTTTAGAATTTCTAATTTCAAATTTAGATACGCAAAATCGTTTCATTTTTTTATATTCTATATTTTTTATTCTAATTAAATTCGAAAAAAGGAAAAATGAGTCCGTCCTCAATTTCCCTTAAATTTCATTTAACATATTTTTAATTGCTTTTTTTCGAATTCTTTGTATTGCATTATCCACTGATTTTACAGGTGAATCTAATTTTTTAGCAATTGTTACATAACTATATCCTTTTACATATCCATCTAAAACTTGTTTTTCAAATGTACTTAAAGATTTTTCTATTGAACTTTCAATCTGTTCATAATATTCTTTTTTCATTACTGTTTCTAATGGATCTTCTACCATTTTGTTGTCTAATGTGTTAATTAATTCTGTTCCATTTTCTTCTTCATTATCATATGCAGAAGCATTTAATGATAAATAGGAATTTAATGGCATATGTTTTTGTCTTGTTGAAGATTTAATCGCTGTTATTAATTGCCTTTCGATACACATATTTGCAAATGATTTAAAACTATTGTTTTTATCTTTTTTAAACATTTTGATTGCTTTAAATAATCCTATTAAGCCTTCTTGAACAATATCATCTCTTTCAGCTCCAACCATAAAGTATTTACTAACTTTTATATTCACTAATTCTTTATACTTATTCATTAAATATGATATAGCTTGCTTATCGCCCTTTTGTACTTCTAATACAATTTGTTCATCTGTCATGCCGTCAAATTTATCTACAGAAAAAAATACATTTTCCTTTTGCATTCGTCAAAATCCCTCCAAAGTGTCACTTTATTAGTATTATACCATTGAAATTACTGTTGTCAAGGCTATTTTAAGTTATTTTATGAAATTATATAATAGAAAAGACACATCAAATTGAACATTTTTTGTTCTATTTTGTTGTGTCCCTAATTTTTATTTCTAAAGTCCTAGTTCTTCTTTTAACATTGGCCATACATCTTGTGTTTCCATTCCATATTGCCAAGAAGCAACTCCTGCTAAGTCATTTTCATTTACTAATGAAACTTTTGCTTTTAATGATTCTACATCTTCTATCCACATTTTTCTTGTGTATTCTCCATCTTGATATTCTACATAGTATTGTTTCAATTCATCATCCCATGTTTTTTGAACATCATCTGGTAAAACGTCTTCAATATCTTCCATATTAACTGTTGGATTTCTTACAATATCTCCATTAGCATCTTCTATCCATAGTCTTGTATAAAATGGCATTCCTAATATTAGTTTGTCTGAGTCTATTTCTTCTGTTTGTAAGAATTTTACTAAATTTAATTCTATCCAATTATATCCTGCATTTGTTCCTGCTGTTGTACTAGATATACCATTTTGGTCATATGCCATAAATACAATATAATCTGCTACATCTCCAATGACATTTCTGTCAAAACACATTGACCAAGTTTCACCACCATCTGGTGCTGTTACGTCTACTGAAACCACTTTTCCCAAGTCATCTAATCTTGGTGTTAATTCTATAATAAATCTTGAATATAAATCAATATCTTCTTGTTTCATATTTTCAAAATCTATATTAATTCCATCTAAATCATATTCAACACATGCATCAACAATTTGTTCTATTAATTCTTTTCTATTTTCATAGCTATTCATAATTTCTGATGTGATTTCTAAGCTTTCATTAGCTGCTGGTGCGTTAGATACCATTGGCCATACTTTATAACCATTACCATGTGCCCAATCCACATATGCTTCTCCACTTTCTCCTACGTTCTCTCTGAAATCTCCATCTTCATCTATATAGAAGAAAGCTGGTGATACAACATTTACACCATCTATTGTTGTTCCTGTTCTATCAGGTGCACTTCCAACTTCTGAATAGTAATCCCATGTCATATTGATTTTTCCTTCAATTTGCTTTTCCTCTGGTATATCTTCTCTAACTGCATATTCATTTGCTAACTTGTTCGTTTTTACATATCCAATTTTTCCATTTTCTGTTCTTATTCTAGAATATCCTTCATCAGAAGAAATTACAATAACCTCTTCCCCTTCTTCTACTCTATCCACTGTTCTTGCTATAAAATTCGTTGAAGATTTTACTGCTAAATTAGAATTCACACTTGCTTTTCTTTGTTCTCTATCTAATGAATCCATAGTAATTACTTTAGTTTCTTCTATATTTCCAATTTCTATATCATACACTTCTGTCATTTCTGAAATTGGTATATAAATAACGCCATCTCTCTCAATGGCATGTGCAGATGTGTTCTTATCTTCTCCATTTATATTAATCACATTTTCATCTAAACTAACTTCTGCTATTTTTTTATTATATGTTGTAATTATTCGGTTATTTTCTTCTTCTAAATAAATATGTTTATCAAAGAAATTGGCAATATCATCTTCTGATAAATAAATAACGCCATCCTCTTGTATGATATCATTTCGTAAATCTGATGTTACATTTTTATTGTTAATAATTAAATTTGTTGTTGTGTTATTATCCAATATAATATAGTTATTTACTACCATTGCAATAATAAATAATACAATAATTGCTAATATAGTAATTCCTACGCCAATAATAATTTTTTTCTTTTTTTCTACCTCTCCATATAATATTTTCTTTGGTTCTTTTTCTAATTCTCTTCTTCCTCTTCCCATTCTTCTCTCCTTTGTACTTTTTATTTTTTCTTATACTACTATAACATAAAAAAAATATTTATCAAATATAATTTTACATTTTTTTCATTTTTCTTAATTCTGTTTTTTGTTCTTCTGTTATTCTGTAAGATTCTATCGCTTTTTGCAAAGCTTTATTATATGTAAATTTATCTACTTTAGCCTGTTTTAAATATTCTATTGTTTTGTCATAAAATTTAATTAAACAAATAGAAATCGCCCATGCTACTGCCATTTGAACATAATATTTATCACTCTTTATATGATCAAATATAGCGAAATTTTTTTCTAAATACTCTTCTGCTATATAATAATCTAATATCATCACCACACCAAATCGAATTTCGAACTCTTTTTCTGATATCACATACTTTTGTAAAAATTCCCACATTTTGTCTAGATTCTTTTTAGTTATTTTTAATCCTGCACAAAAAGTGTCACAAACTGCCCAATTATCAATTTTAGGCACAAATTCTTCTATATCTTTTAGTATATTTTCTATATCTTTATCTTTTTCTTTTTCTAAGCCAATTAGCATTCCTTGTAACATGATTTCTTCATAATACTCATCATCTATATCATTTAATAATTCTCGAATGTCATATTCTTTTGATAATTTTTTTGCATACTCTCTAAGAACTGGCACTCTTATTCCTAATATATTTTCTGTACCAGGACATAATCCTTTATGAAATTCTTTATATTTTTCGTCTGCTAATTGCTTTAATTCTTTTTTTATTTTTTGTTTCATACATAACTCCTTTTGGGTCCATTGGGACCAGGTCCGTTTGGGACATTTTGTTCTATTATGTCATACATTAAATAATATTTCAATAAACTGCTAACAATAAATTTGTCCATATTTTAGCAAATTAATTTTATATATTGCATAATTTCCATTTTATTTGTATACTAAATTTATATAATATTGAAAGGAGTTTTGATATGGAAGAAAATGAAGTTCAAAATATGCCTACTGAGAATAAGCTTTTTGGAAAAACATTCTTCTGGATGTTCTTAGGCCTATTAGGTTCAGCCTTAATTGCTTGGTATACATATTCTTCAGGATTATTCTACACAATTCTACTAGAAGATTCTTTCACAGGATTATTGATTATAGAATTAATTGCTGTTTTACTATTTAGTCTTCTATTTAGAAAATTACCACCAATTGTTGTCGGCATCCTGTATTTTGTATATGCTGCATTAAATGGTGTTACACTGTCTGTCATTTTTGCTGTTTTTGAATTAAACTCAATCATTACCTTATTTATTGCTTCAGCTTTAATTTTTGGTGTTTTAAGTTTAATTGGATATAAAACCAACAAAGATTTAAGTAGTTGGCATACTTATTTAAATGTATTTTTGATTATAGGTTTAATTCTTAGCTTAGTAAATCTATTTTTCTTTGACAGTTCTTTATTTGATTTAATATTAGATTGGTTCATCTTAGCTGTATTTTTTGGAGTTACCATTTATGATATTAATAAAATAAAAGCTTTACAATTAGAACCTAATATTGACCAAGAAAAAATATATATTTATTGTGCAATGCAATTATATCTTGATTTTATCAACATTTTCTTAAGAATTCTTTCTATTTTTGGAAAGAGAAGAAACTAGCATTCTAAATATGGCGAATATGCCATACTTAAATTAGCTAAATTTTACAAGGCATCTTTCGATGCCTTGTATTCATTTATTTTCTAGTATTATCTTAATGCTTTTATTTTCCTAAACGTCCCAAACGGACCCGGTCCCAATGGACCCATTATTCCTCTACTTCTTCAAATTGAGAATTATATAAATCAGCATAAAATCCATTTTTTGCAAGTAATTCTTCATGTGTACCTTGTTCTACAATATCTCCATGATTCATAACTAAAATTAAATCTGCATTTTTTATGGTTGATAATCTATGAGCAATAATAAAGCTTGTTCTTCCCTTCATTAGATTATCCATCGCTGATTGTATTTGTATTTCTGTTCTTGTATCTATTGAGCTTGTTGCCTCATCTAATATTAATATCTTAGGATCTGCTAATATAACTCTGGCAATTGTAAGTAATTGCTTTTGACCGGCTGATATGTTTGTTGACTCTTCATTTATCATAGAATTATATCCATTTGGTAATGTTTTTATAAAATGATGAACATGTGCTGCTTTTGCTGCTTCTACGACTTCTGTATCTGTTGCGTCTTCTTTGCTATATTTGATATTTTCTTTTACGGTTCCTCCAAATAGCCAGGTATCTTGCAATACCATACCAAACATTTTACGAAGTTCGCCTCTATCAAAGTCTTTTACATTATGACCATCCACATCAATTTCTCCATCTGTTACATCATAAAAACGCATTAACAATTTTACCATAGTCGTTTTTCCAGCTCCTGTTGGTCCAACGATTGCTATTTTTTGACCTTCATGTACACTGCTATTGAAATCTTTTATAATTGTTCTATCTGGGTCATATCCAAATTTAACATGTTTAAATTCTACATTTCCTTTTAATTTTGAAGTATCTATATTTCCTTTAGCTGTTACAACTTCTTCTGGTTCTTCTAAAAATTCAAAAATTCTTTCTGCTGCTGCCATCATTGCTTGTAACATATT
Organism: uncultured Clostridia bacterium; assembly: GCA_904387305.1. GTDB lineage: Bacteria > Bacillota > Clostridia > TANB77 > CAG-508 > CAG-269. The sequence continues at coordinate 47,611 of CAJFLB010000006.1, read as the reverse complement.
AGAAATTTGCGCCAATTGGTTAATTGGTTGTGTAAATTGTCTATTGTATTGTATAAAACTTTGAATATTGCCAACTGTAATGGTTCCATTAATTGCTAAATATCCACCAGCTACTGCCACTGCTACATATCCTACGTTTGATATAAAGTTCATAACAGGGTGCATTAAACCTGACAAGAATTGTGATTTCCATCCAGAATGATATAATTCTTCATTGGCCTTTTCAAAATCTTTTGTTACTTTTTCTTCAGCATTAAATACTTTTACAATATTTAATCCACCATATATTTCTTCTACTTGACCATTTACATGTCCTAAATAATCTTGTTGCCTTGTGAAATATTTTTGTGATTTTTTTACAATAAATGTCACTAATATTCCTGCTACTGGCAATATAACTAATGAAATTAATGTCATTTGCCAGCTAATGGAGAACATCATAACTAAAATTCCAATGATTGTACATACAGATGTAATAATCTCTGTAATACTTTGGTTTAAGTTCATACTTAATGTATCAATATCATTTGTAATAATTGACAAAACTTCTCCATTTGTCTTTTTATCAAAATATTTCATTGGTAATTTATTAATTTTGATTGCTACATCATTTCTTAATTTATAGGTAATTTTTTGAGCAACATTTGTCATTAAAAATCTCTGTACAAAAGAAAATAATGCACTGATAATATATAATCCTAATAATGTTAGAGCAATCTGACCAACTTTTCCAAAGTCAATACCTGTTCCACCACTTAATTTGCTAACCAATCCATTAAAGATTTCTGTTGTTGCATTTCCTAATATTTTAGGTCCTACAATGGTAAATATGGTGCTACCAATTGCAAATATCATAACAATAATGATTGGTATTTTATAATCTACTAAATAAGAACGTATTAATTTCTTTGTAGTTTTTTTAAAATCTTTTGCTCTTTCTGTTGTTTGACCTCCTCTAGGTCCTCCCATTGGTCCTGGCATATTACTTACCTCCTTTCTCGCCTAATTCTTCTTCGGACAATTGTGATAAGGCAATTTGCCTATAGGTTTCATTATTTTTCATTAATTCTTCATGTGTACCCATTCCTACCATTTTTCCTTCTTCTAAGACAATAATTTTATCTGCATTTAAAATGGTACTAATTCTCTGGGCAACAATAATGACTGTTTTGTTTTGGGTTCTTGTTGCTAGTGCTTCTCTTAAGCTACTGTCTGTCTTAAAGTCTAAGGCTGAAAAACTATCATCAAATACAAAGATTTCTGGGTCTTTTGCAATTGCTCTTGCAATAGATAATCTTTGTTTTTGACCACCTGATACATTTCCTCCTCCTTGTGCAATTGGGTCTTGGTATTTGTTTTCTTTCTCATTAATAAATTCTGTTGCTTGTGCGATTTCTGCTGCTTCTACCATTCTTTCGTCTGACATGGTTTCATCTGAATATTTGATATTTGATTCAATGGTTCCTGAGAATAACACACCTTTTTGTGGCACAAATCCGATAATGTCTCTCAAATCTTTTTGAGAAACATCTTTTACATTTGCACCATCAATGCATAATTCTCCACCTGTAACATCATAAAATCTTGGTATCAAATTAACAACCGTTGACTTACCACTTCCTGTACTTCCTATAATTGCTGTTGTTTTTCCAGGTTCTGCTGTAAAGTTAATATCCTCTAAGATTTCTGTGTCTGCATCTGGATATCTAAATGAAACATTTTTGAATTCTACTAATCCTTTCTTATTTGAATCAAATTTCTTTGTTTCTTTTCTATCTTTGATACTTGGTTCTGCCTCTATAACTTCATTAATTCTTCTTGCAGAAACGGCTGCTCTAGGAAGCATAATTGAAATCATAGATATCATTAAGAATGCCATAACGATTTGCATTGTATATTGAATAAACGCCATCATATCTCCAACCTGCATAACACCTTGGTCTACATTGTGGCCACCTACCCAAACAATTAATATCATAATTGCATTCATAATGAACATTAATAAAGGCATCATCATAGACATGGCTTTATTAACAAATAAATTGGTTTTCATTAAATCTTTATTAGCTACATCAAATCTGGCTTCTTCTTTCTTTTCTTTATTAAATGCTCTAATAACTGGTAAACCTGTAAGGATTTCTCTTGAAACTTCATTTAATTTGTCTATTAAATCTTGTAATTTTCTAAATTTAGGCATTGCAATAGCAAATAGAGTTCCTACAATAAATAAAATAGCCAATATTGCCACTCCAATAATCCATGCCATTGAATTATCTGTACTGGTTAATACTCTAACAAATCCACCAACTCCTATGATTGGTGCATATACAACGACTCTAAATAGGATGGTAATTAATTGTTGTATTTGTTGCACATCATTGGTACTACGCGTAATTAATGATGCTGTTGAAAATTGATTCAATTCTGCATTTGAAAATGTCATGACTTTTTTAAAGACTTTCTCTCTTAATGTTTTTCCTAATTTTGCTGCTACTCTTGATGATAACAACATAATAGATACAGCACATATCATGGTAATTAATGCAATTCCAAGCATTTGTAATCCTGTTTTCAAAATATAATCATTTTGAATTTTGTCAGTATCAATTCCCGCATGTATGTAAATCTGTTTTACTGAAGAAATAGCTGCTTGTTCTTTTATAGAATCATTCATTTCCTCAATTTGTTTTGTAAATTCTGCCAAAACTTGCGTTTTTTGCTCTTCTGGCATTTGTTCAATGATTTCTATTAAAGACATATTTTGGATATATTCTCTTTGTGTTTCAGGAACATTTTGTAATAATTGCTCTTTTATTTGATTTGCTGTCTCTTCACTTGTAATGGTTGTCATTTCCATTAATGGATCCACAATGAGTCCTGTTAGCGTTTCTTCTTGTTCTTCATTAATGTCTTTCAACACATAAATGGCATCTTTCTGAATTTCATAATCTGTTCCAAAATATTGTTTTATCACTTTTTCTTCATGTTTTTCTTGTGTCTCATACCCATTTTCCCCCGTTGCTGAAATCATTGTATAATTTTCTAAAATTTCATCATCTTGATCTGTAAAGACAAGCATATTATCCATATCTTCTTTAGAGATAATTTCTGGTACAGCACTTGTAATACCACCTGCTTGTATTCCTTCATTTACAATCTTTGAAGTATAATCTGGTAATGCTAAATCTGTTGAAGCTTGCACACATAATAATATGACAATAATAATAACAGCTCCTAGTGATTTTTTTAAGTTTTTTAATACTTTTAGCATATTTTTCTCCTTCTTTCCTTTATTTAGATTTTTTAGGCTATACCTATAAACCGTTTTTTAGGCAAATTAAATGACACTGCACTATTTATTGTATATGACGCAGTGTCATGAGTCAATATAGATATTGTGAAACTTTTGTGAATTTTTATATTTACATTTTTCTAAATACGCCTGCAACTTTTCCTAATATTTCACAATCTGGTACAATAATTGGGTCCATTGTAGAGTTTTCTGGTTGTAATCTGATATGATCTGTTTCTTTATAAAATGTTTTAACTGTTGCTTCATCTCCTATTAACGCTACAACAATTTCTCCGTTATTGGCTGTATTTTGTCTTTTTACAAGAATATAGTCTCCATCTAATATTCCTGCTTCTATCATACTTTCTCCTCTAACGGTTAGCATAAAGCTTTCTGAATTCCCAACAAAATCAATTGGGATTGGAAATGTATCTGTAATATTTTCTACAGCTAATATTGGTTCTCCTGCAGTTATTTTTCCTATAATTGGAACTTCAACTAACTCTTTTTGTGTATAGAAATCTTTACTTGATGTTACTTTAGATTCTCCAGAAGCGCCTTTTAATAATCTTAAAGTTCTTCCTTTTTTATCTTTCTTTTTAATATATCCTTTTTCCTCTAATTTTGCTAAATATCCATGAACTGTTGCTGTTGAATTTAAACCAACTGCTTTTCCGATTTCTCTTACTGATGGTGGATATCCTTGTGTCATAATTTGTTTTTCAATAAAATGTAAAATTGATTTTTCTCTTCTATTTAATTCTGGTTTCTTTTTTGGCATTTTCTTCACTCCATTCTCTTATTTTGTCTCATCATATCATACAAACAAAAAAATGTCAAACAAATTTTTGATTTTTTATAATTAATTTTTATATTATTGATACTATAAGAAAATCTTCATTTTTTCCATAATAGTTCAATAGGAAACCATATTCCCTTTTATATTCTGCCTTCTTTCAAATCTAACACAAACTTTTCTTTTATTTCCAATGGTAATAAAACTAAATGAGATATATTTTCTCGTTTCACGATTTCTGGAATATATTCACCAGAATCTTTATATTCTGGGTTGTTTGAAAATTCTTCTCCCTCTCCTGTTCCAAATTCGCCATTTATATATTCACATAAAAAGAAATATTCTTTCATATTTAATTTATTATTTTCAAGTTCATATAATTTTCTAACTACCTTTACACTAATTCCAAACTCTTCTTTAATTTCTCTTATCACTCCCTCCTCTAATGTTTCTCCTTCTTCTAAATGTCCTCCTGGAAAAGTGTAGTATTCCTCATAATCCTTGTTTCTTTTTACATTTTTTCTATGCATAAATACAAATCCATCATTCATCTCAACAATTCCTGCTACTCTTGTGACTATTTTATTATTTTCTTCCATCATATTTAAATACCTCCTATTTCTTGTACAAACATTATACAAGAGGTCTTTTATTTTTTCAATTTTTTTATTCACTTGCTTCTACATTTTTATACCATATCTTCAATTAAAGAGCTATCCTATCTATTATGTCCTATTCTGCCATATTAAATTTTAATAAAAAATCTTATTTAAAAATAAATTTAAAAAATTATATTATTCCCTTGCATTTATTTTTCATTTAGTATAATATATAAAAGTAATAAAAGAGATTTACATAGGAGGATATAGAATGCCAAGGAAAAAACAAGAAACAAATGAGAAAACAAATACAGTTATAACAACAAAAAAAACAACTGCAACAAAAAAAGAATCAGCTAAAAAAGAAACAAAACCTATTGCTAAAACAACATCTGCAAAGAAAGATGTTGTTACAAAAGCAAATACAAAAAAATCTTCTACTACAAAAAGTGTAGCAAAAAAGACTTCTGCTACCTCTAAAACTGTTGCCACAAAAAAAACTACTACTACAAAAAAAGCGACATCTAAAAAGAAGCCAACTACAAAACCAACAACTAAAAAAACCGTATCTAAAAAATCTACAGTAAAAAAAGCAACTACATCTAAAAGAAAAAGTATGGCAACTAAAAAAACAAAAGTGGATATAGTAGAATATTATGATTTACCTTATCGATATAATCAAACTGTTGTAAAAGTATTGGCGCAAACTCCTACCAATTTATTTATATATTGGGATATCTCTGACGAAGATAGAGAAAATTACAAAGCACAATATGGTGAAGACTTTTTCGAAACAACTAAACCAGTCTTAATTATACACAATACAACAATGAATTATAGTTTTGAAATTGATATTAATGATTTTGCAAATAGTTGGTATCTTCATGTAAATGATGCAAAATGTGATTATAGAATAGAATTAGGTAGACGACCAATTAAAGAAAACCCAAAAATTCAAACAGATTATATTTATATATCTACCTCTAATAATATTGAATCACCAAATGATCATATCTTGTTTAATAAAGAACAAAAAATGGTATACTTTAGAAATGTAAAAACTGGTATTCAGATTGAAAAACCAATTTCAGCAAATATTTCTTTAATCAGAAATATGGGAAAAATATATAATGTATATGATATTTATAAAGCACTTTATCAAAATGAAAATATTGAAGAAATTTATGATTTATCTAATCCTTCTTCTGGTAATCCATCATCTGGAAGTCTTTCTTCAAAATTCAAATAATCTTGAGGCACTTGAGGTTGCATTCAAAAGTGCCTCATTCATGTTTTAGTAAAAAATACAATTTTCACATCAACAAATCTTTATGTTTCTTCAAGAGCTTTAATACTATAATTAGTAAAAAAGTTCTTTCAAGGCAAGATTTGTTTAGATAAATTTAGTAACAATAAAAGGAGAATTTAAATGCAAGAGAAAAAAGGATATGTTAGTTTCGTTCTTCATGCACATCTTCCATTTATTCATCATCCAGAAAGTGATGACTATTTAGAAGAATCTTGGTTATATGAAGCAATATCTGAAACCTATATACCATTATTAACAAATTTTCAAAAATTAGTTGATGAAGGTGTCAAATTTAGAATCACGATGTCTATGACGCCTCCTCTACTTTCTATGTTAGATAACAAATTATTACAAAGAAAATATATTCGTTATTTAAAACAAATGATTGAATTATCTGGAAAGGAAATTAAAAGAACTGCTGGTGATGAACGCTTAAACCAATTAGCACATTACTATTATGATAGATACTCAAATGATTTACATTTATTTAAAGATGTTTATAAATGCAATTTAATTCAAGGTTTTAAACATTTTCAAGATATTGGTGTATTAGAAATTATCACTTGTGGAGCGACACATGGATATTTTCCCATACTATATGTCAATGAAAAAACAGTAAAAGCACAAATTGCTGTTGGTGTACAAACTTATGAAAGATATTTTGGAAGAAAACCTCGTGGTATTTGGCTTCCTGAATGTGGTTATGTACCAGAAGCTGATAAATATTTAAAAGAATTTGGCATTGATTACATTATCACTGAAACACATGGCATTTTATATGCCGACCCTACACCTTTGTATGGTACCTTTGCTCCAATCGTTTCTCCAGAAGGTGTTATTGCTTTTGGTAGAGATATGGAATCTTCAAGACAAGTATGGAGTTCTATTAATGGTTATCCTGGTGATTTCAATTACAGAGAATTTTATCGTGACATTGGTTATGACGCAGATTATGACTATATTAAACCATATATCGCCCATAATGGTGTTAGAGTTCATACAGGTATTAAATACTATAGAATTACAGGAAAAACAGAATTTAAGGATTATTATAATCTTCAATGGGCAAAAGATTCTGCTGAAAAACAAGCAGGTCACTTCTTTGATTCTAGAAATGCTCAAATTGGAAACCTTGCCCAATATACAGAAAATCCTCCAATTATCTTATGTCCTTATGATGCTGAATTATATGGACACTGGTGGTATGAAGGACCTTATTGGTTATATATTTTATTTAAAAAAATCTATTATGATGATTGTAATTTTGAATTAATTACACCATCTGAATATATTGATAAATATCCAAATATGCAAGTTGCCTCTCCTTGTCGTTCTAGTTGGGGAGCTAATGGATATAGTGAAGTATGGTTAAATCAAACAAATGATTATGTGCATAGACATCTTCATGTTGCAGGTGACCGTATGTGTGAATTAGCATATTTATATCCAAATGCAAAAGGATTAAAGAAAAAAGCTTTAAATCAATGTGCTAGAGAATTATTATTAGCTCAAAGTAGTGATTGGTTATTTATCATTACAAATGGTACAATGGTAGATTATGCTAAAAAAAGAATTAAAGACCATATCGGTCGATTTACAAAATTATATTATCAAATAAAAGAAAATACTATTGACGAAGATTTCTTAAAAGATATCTCGAAAAAAGATTGTGTTTTTCCAGACATTGATTATATGATTTATTATTAAGAGGGATTTTGGGGACGGACTCATTTTTCCCTTTTTTAAAGGCCGAGAAATCTAAAAAATATAGAATATAAAGTCATTGCACGATTTTGTATAAGCTAAATTTTCACAGAAATTCTAAAAGAAAAAAACAAGACTCTTTCATTCAGGCCCAATCAAGTCATATATTCATTTCGCATAATATGTCGAATGTGATTGGAGTACTTTGTAATCTTTCTTAAAAAAAATAAATGAGGAATCGCGAATTCTTGCAGCGAGAGGCTCATTTATTTTTTATTGTCTTAGACAACAAGGTTCTGGGGTACCCGACTGCAATCTTTGATTGCTATGTCGGGTCAGGTTCTTATTTAGAAAGAGTAAAGTACGTATTGAGCCGAGACATTTATAAGAAATGAATATATGACTTGATTGTCCATGAACATTCCTCATTTTTTTCTTTAAGAATTTCTAGTTTCAAATTTAGATACGCAAAATCGTTTCATTCTTTTATATTCTATATTTTTTATAATCTTCAATAAAAAAAATGGGAAAATGAGTCTGTCCCCAAATTCCCTTTTCACCGAATTTTTTTCTTATCATATAATAATGTATAAGTTTTTTAAGTTTGGTAGATACTAGTATAATGAGAAAGGGGTATTTGGGTATATGAAATCTTTATGTATAAAAACAAATAATTCTAAAATACTAGATTATCTACTAAATGAATTAAAATATTCTGAAATAGAACATATATGCTTTTCTAAAAATAAATTTAAAAATTATAAAAATATTATCATACATTATCTTTCCAACAATGACTACCCTTACTTTTTTTCTAAAATCAGTAACCTGTTATCTTTTATGATAATTGATGAATTTGAAGATATACTTATGAAAAGAATTATTAATAAAAATTATTTTTATTTTGATACTCTTGAGAGAAATAAAATTTTAAAAAACTGCTATACTATTTTATCTGATGAATATTATAAATGGTTTGACAAAAAATTCGAGGCCTTGTACAATTCTCTATATTCTTTTATTACTGATAATAAAATATTGATATTAGATGGTTTCATAAATTTTAGACTACAATCCTATATTTCTGTTTTAGATGATATTGTAGCTGAAAGTGTCAATAACTACATTATCGAAAAAGAATATATGGAATTTATCTCTTTACTAAAATTATATATCAACTCACAAAATAATAATTCTAATATTGTGCATTTAATTTATAACACTTCTGAATCTATTTTATTAGATGAAAATAAAAATTTGATTTTAAATTCAGAAGAAATCTTTAATGCCAAATATTTAAGTGATATATCTTTTTCATCTAATGATTATACCTTAAATTCACTTCTAAATTTACTTCCTAAAAAAATCTATATTCACTTAATTGATAATCAAATTGATGAATTTATTAATACTTTACAATTAATTTTTGAAAATCGTGTATCTATTTGTTTAAATTGTGAAATTTGCGATTTATATCGATATCATAAAAAAACTATTAAAAAAAAGTGATGAAAAACAAAAAAATAATGTAATAATACTCTCTAATATAAGTAAAATGCACCTAAAATATTAAATATCTATTAATATTTATAGGTGCATCTTCTCTATAGTATTTTAGATACTATCCATTTAAAATTGAATTTAAATAATTTACAGCCTCTTGTAATCCTGGTAATAATGCATTAATTAAATTCTCATCAGGTTGAACTTTCCATTTTCCATCTTGTTTTACCAATTGTATTTTTGTTGTTACTGTTCTTGTTGTATTTTCTTCATTTTTTAATTGTTCTTTTAATTTATTAATTTGTTCTTCTTGTGTAAAAGATTCTCCACTAAATGCTATTTTTAAAGCTTCTTGTGTATAGGCAGATATGATTTGATTAAAATCTTTATTGGTAATTTCCACTTCAACACTTGCTGTGTTTTCTTCTTTAGAAAGATTTAGAAATTTCCATGTTAATTTGTCAAAAAGTAAACTTTGTGTTTCTTGATCCATTTCTAAATTTTGTAACATTTCTGCATTATTAACAATTTCATCATAATTTACATATTTGTTAACACTTTCAAAATCTGCATTTTTTAAACTATTTAACATTCCATCTACAGTTTTTTCAGGCGTTGCTGGTAACAATAGTAAAGCCGTTACTATAGCTAGTACAACTAATAACAAAATAATTCCACTAACTAAATATCCCACTTTTTTATTTTCTTTTTTTGCTTTCTTTTCTTTTTTAATTTCTGTATGATTCATTTCGGCTTCTTTTTTTAAATCTTTTCCTGATACTTTATTAAATTTTGGCTCTTCTACTTTTTCTTTTTTGGCTTCTTTTACTTCTTCTTTTTTTGTTTCATTTACTTTTTCTTCTTTATCCATAGAAATCCCTCTTTTCTTATTTTGTATCTATAAAGATTATATCTTAAGAAAAAATTTTTTTCAACCATTTTTTTAGAATTTCTTCAAGTTTGTATTTTAAACGTTACAATTCACAGCTTTAAATAGATACTAATTAGAATGTTGATATATAAATATTTTTAAAGAATTTCGAATGCGACCGAAATTGTTTTACAAATTCTTAAGATAAAGCCATAAAAGGTTCTGTGTTCGGAACTTTTTCTATATTGCTTGATTAATTCCTGTTGCTACAATCTTACTCATATTTTCAATTAATCCATCAATCTCTTTAGGCGTTACAATTAAATTATAATCTTGTGGAACCAATGCCTCTTTTATTTCTTCATAATTATCTTCCTCTTTTAATTGATTTAAGTAATCATTCGATTTTGCCTCATCTTGTAATTTGGTAATAAATAAATCTAATGAATCATTTACTAGGACTGCTGTTTCCACAACAGTTGGAATTCCTATAGCAACTACTGGGATTCCTAATGTATTTTGACTAATTTCTTTTCTTGTATTTCCCACACCTGCACCTGGTACAATTCCCGTATCTGATATTTGTACTGTACTACTAATTCTCTCTATACTTCTAGATGCTAAAGCATCAATCACTATCAATAATTTAGGATGTGTATTTTCTACAATTCCTTTTAAAATTTCTACAGTTTCTATTCCTGTTGTTCCTAATACACCTGGAGATATGGCACTTACATTTCTAGCACCTTCTTTTACATATTGTGGTAAATATTTTATCATATGTCTTGTGACCTCTATATCATTAATGACTTTTGGTCCTAATGCATCTGGTGTTACATAAATATTACCCAGTCCAACTACTAATATCTCCCCATTTTTGTCAACATGACTATCTACAATTTTTCTTAGTTCATCTGCTACTGTATCTGCTGATTTTTGTATCTCTTCTTCTCCCGCAATTTTTAAATTTTTAATATCAATGGTCACATACACTCCTTTGGGTTTTCCAATTGCTTTTTCCCCTTCTTCATTGGTTATTTTTACTCTATCTACTTTTATATTTTCATTGATTTGTTGTTCTTCACTTTCTATACCATCAATTTCATTTTCTAATTTATTGGCTGTTTTATATATTTCTCTTCTTTCTGCTGCCAAGTCTGTTCTAAAATTAAACATAAAATTCTCCTTTCTTTGAACTTTAAAAATATTCTTCAAAGTTCATCATATATCGTGTTTATTATTTGTAAAATTTTTAAATTTATTCTTTTATAAAATCAAAAAAAGAACTCTAAGGATAATTCCCTAAAGCTCTATATTCTTTTTTATTTTTCTAAATATTTTTTTAAAAATTTACCTGTATAACTTTTCTCATTTAAGCAAACTTGTTCAGGTGTTCCAACAGCAATTATTTCACCACCATTGTCTCCACCTTCTGGACCTAAATCAATAATATGGTCACAAGTTTTGATTAAATCTAAATTATGTTCAATCACAATAATGGTATTTCCTGTATCTACTAATCTTTGCAAAATATCCACCAATTTATGAACATCTGCTATATGAAGTCCTGTTGTTGGTTCATCTAAAATATATAAGGTTTTTCCTGTTGCCTTTTTAGACAATTCTGTTGCTAATTTTACTCTTTGTGCTTCTCCTCCTGATAAGGTTGTTGATGGTTGTCCTAATTTGATATAACTTAATCCTACATCATATAAGGTTTGAATTTTTTGTTTGATTCTTGGGATTTTATCAAAAAATTGTAAAGCCTCTTCAACTGTCATATCTAACACATCTGCAATTGTTTTCCCTTTATATTTTACCTCTAATGTTTCTCTATTATATCTCTTTCCTTTACACACTTCACAAGGTACATAAATGTCTGGCAAGAAATGCATTTCAATTTTATGCACACCATCACCATTACAGCTCTCGCATCTTCCACCTGGTACATTGAAGCTAAATCTTCCTTTTTGATATCCTCTCAATTTCGCTTCTTCTGTTTCAGCAAAAATATCTCTGATTAAATCAAATACACCTGTATATGTCGCAGGATTTGAACGTGGTGTTCTTCCAATTGGTGATTGATCTATATTAATAATTTTGTCAATTTGATTAATTCCTTTAATCCCTTTACATTTTCCTGGTTTTTCATTAGAACCATTTAATTCTTTTGCAATCGTTTTATATAGTACTTCATTTACCAATGTAGATTTACCTGAACCTGATACACCTGTGACACAAGTAAATACACCTAATGGAAATTTAACACTAATATTTTTTAAGTTGTTTTCTGTGGCACCTTGTACTTCAATCACCTTTGATTTGGTATGTTTTCTTCTTTTTTGTGGCACTGGAATTTTTAATCTTCCACTTAAATATTTTCCTGTAATAGAGTTCTCTACTTGTTTAATTTCTTCAGCAGTTCCTTGTGCCATAACTTGTCCACCATGAGTTCCTGCTCCTGGTCCTATGTCAATGACTTGATCTGCTGCATACATGGTATCTTCATCATGTTCTACCACAAGTAAGGTATTTCCCAAATCTCTTAATTTTTTTAAGGTAGCCAACAATCTATCATTATCTCTTTGATGTAATCCAATACTTGGTTCATCTAAGATATATAATACACCTGTTAAACCAGAACCAATTTGTGTAGCAAGTCTAATTCTTTGTGCTTCTCCTCCTGATAAAGTTCCTGCACTTCTTGATAATGTTAAATATTCTAATCCTACATCTATTAAAAATTGTAATCTTTGATGAATTTCTTTTAAAATCAAATCTGAAATCATGGCTTCTGTTTTATTTAATTGTAAATTGTCCAAATAATCTTTGATTTGATTGATAGACATGGCTGTTAATTCATTAATGTTTTTGTCTCCCACTTTTATAGACAAGATTTCTGGTTTTAATCTTGCTCCATGACATGAATAACATGGAGAATTACTCATATACATTTCATAAAAATCACGCATTCCTTGTGATTTTGTTTCATTATGACGTCTATCTAATGTTGGAAGTACTCCTTCAAAAGGTGCTTTAAATCTTCTAACACCTGCTGGTGATGTATATTCAAAATCAATTTCTTCATCACCTGTACCATACAATATTTTTTCCATAAAACTTCTAGGTAACTCTTTAATTTTCTTTCCTCTTATATCAATTCCATAATGTTTTCCAATGCTTTCAAAATACATTTTTGCCATGGTGTCACCTTTTTTCATAGTGCTTGAACCAAAGGCTTTTATACCATCATATAATGTTTTGTTTTTATCTGGAATAATTAAATCTTCATCCATTTTCATTAAATAACCTATTCCTGTACATGTTGGACAAGCGCCCATTGGATTATTAAATGAAAACATTCTAGGGGTTAATTCTGGAAAACTAAAACCACAATCAGGACAAGCATAATTACAACTATATAATTTTTCTCCTTTACCCACTGCATCAATTAATACCAATTGATTCGCATGTTTTAAAGCAATCTCTACTGACTCTGTTAATCTACTTAAAATTTCTGGTTTGATTACCAATCTATCTACCACTAATTCAATATTGTGTTTTTTCTTTCTATCTAAATCAATGTCATCAGAAAGTTCATACAGCTCTCCATCAATTCGAACTCTAACAAATCCTTCTTTTTGGAATTCTTCTAATTGTTTTGTATATTCTCCTTTTCTTCCTCTAACCACTGGTGCCAATACTTGGATTCTTGTTCCTTCTTCTAATTCCATAATATTATCTACAATCTGATCAATAGTTTGTTTTTCTATTTTCTTTCCACAATTTGGACAATATGGCACACCAATTCTAGCATATAACAAACGAATATAATCATAAATTTCTGTAACCGTCCCTACTGTTGAACGAGGATTTTTTGAAGTTGTTTTTTGATCTATAGAAATCGCTGGTGATAATCCTTCTATACTTTCTACATCTGGTTTTTCCATTAATCCTAAGAATTGTCTAGCATAAGATGACAAACTTTCTACATATCTTCTTTGTCCTTCTGCATATAAAGTATCAAATGCTAAACTAGATTTTCCAGAACCAGATAGTCCTGTAACAACTACCAATTTATCTCTTGGTATTTCTAAATTTATATTTTTTAAATTATGTTCTTTTGCACCCTTTATGATAATTTTGTCATTCATCATTTATTCCCCCACATTTTTATGTTTATATTTGTTTCTTTGTTTTACATATACAAATTGAAAATTCAGTCACATTATACTATATTTTCTTAATAAAAACAAGAGTTTGCTTTATTATTTAATTTTAAAAATTATTAAGAAATAAATTTTAAAAACAGAGCAAACGTTTTTTATCGTTTGCTCTGTCTGAGAACTAGTCATATAAGTCTTCTAAGTCCTCAAAGTCCTCAAAGTCCTCAAAATGGGATGTGTCAAAAGTTCCGTCTTCCTCATCATCAATCTGCATACACACTTTATACAAGATTGCCTCAAGAAGATCTTTATCCTTTGACTTTATCCAGGCTATCCGCCTTTCTTCATCATACTTGTACTTTAGTCCATAGGACTTCGCTTGCTTTTTCAAGCAGTGTCTTCCCCATTTTGATGGGTTTTTCATTTTTAACTTCATCTTGCCCTCCTTAAGATATCTCTTAAGTCTATACTACAGTTACTAAAGCAATTTTATAATATATTTAAAATTATGTCAAGTTTTTTGATTTTCTAGAATTAAAAAAATAAACACAAATATTTCTATTCATGCTTATTTTTTGTATATTTATAATAGGATTGTCTAATTTAGATTTTGTTGCACTCTGTTTTTTGTTCTTGTTCCAATCTCATTTCATTTTCTATAATTGTCATAATAATTTGTACAGTTTTTTCTAAATCATTATTTTTTAAAACATAATCATATAAATTAATTCTAGATTCTTCATAATCAAAACGATTTAAACGTAATATGATTTCTTGTGGGCTTGGCTTGTCTATTCTATTTTCTAATCGATGTTTTAATTCTTCTTTAGGAACACGCAAAAATATGGTAACAACTTTTGTGTCGTTTCCTAACAATTCTTTTAAATGTTCTGTTCCATTAACATCAATATCTTTTACAATAATTTTTCCACTTTTTATTTTATCATTTAATAATTTTCTAGAAGTTCCATAATATTGATTATGATGAATATCATATTCATAAAATTCTTCTTTTTCTATCATTTTTTCAAATTCTTCTTTTGAAATAAAATGATATGTTCCTCCTTCTACATCTCCCTCACGGATTGGTCTTGAAGTATATGAAGGAAGTGATTCTACATTTTCCATTCGTTTAATTAGTTCTTTTTTTATGGTATCTTTTCCTGCGCCTGCTACTCCAGATAATATGACTAACATTCTATAGCAACCTTCCCTTCTGCAATTTCAATAGCAGCTATTGTTACTGGTGATTCTTCTTTAGTTTCTACTAAAGGTGTTGCACCAGAAGCAATTTGTCTTGCTCTTCTAGCTGTTGCAATTACTAATTCATATCGATTATTTGCTTTTGTAAGTAATTCTGAAACACTAGGTTTTACTATCATTTTTATCATTTCCTTTCTTTTTTAGTCTTTAGCCAAAATGTTAATTTCTAAAATTTTTCATAATCTAATTTTCTTCTTGTGAAATGTCTTTATCAATTCTTCCTCCAACTGTTTCTGGTTGTACAGCTGATAAAATAACATGTCCTGAGTCCATAATTAATACAGCTCTTGTCCTTCTTCCATAAGTTGCATCTACTGCTGTTTTATTATCTTTTGCTTCTTGTATTAATCTTTTGATTGGTGCTGATTCTGGACTGACAATTGCTACAATTCTTTCTGCTGACACAATATTTCCAAATCCAATATTTACTAATTGCATAAAATCATTCCCTTCTTACTCTATATTTTGTACTTGTTCTCTTATATTTTCTAATTGTGTTTTCATATTGATAACTTCATTTGTAATTTCTAAATTATTTGCTTTTGAGCCAATGGTATTTGTTTCTCGATTCATTTCTTGAATCATAAAATCTAATTTCTTTCCCACTGTCTCATTGCTATTTAATAATTCTCGAAATTGATATACATGGCTATTTAATCTTGTTACTTCTTCTTCTATAGAGCATTTATCAGCATAGATAACCACTTCTTGCGCTAATCTCGCCTCATCTATTACTTTGTCTTGTAACAATTCTTTTATCCTCGTATTTAATTTTACTACATATTCTTCAATAAGTCCAGTAGAAAGTGAAGATATTTTTTTTACTTTTTCTTCTATATCTTGTATTCTTAATAATAAATCCTGTGCAATCTTCTCTCCTTCTACTTTTCTCATTCCCACTAAATTTTCGATTGCTTTGTTGGTTACTTCAATCAATTCATTTTTTATGGTTTCATCATCTTGATTATTTTCAATAGTTAACACATCTGGTAATTTAGAAATTTCTGTTACTGGAATATCAGCTACAATTCCTTCTGATTCTGCTAAATCTCTTAATTCTTTGATATACATTCTAGCAATTTCTGTATTAATTTTAATATCTCTACCCTCTAAAGAATTATTATTAAATGTAATAAATACATCCACCTTTCCTCTTGCTATCTTTGCTGAAACAACTTTCTTGATTTCTTCTTCTAGATAACTTAAACTTCTAGGCATTTTTATGGAAACATCTAAATATCTGTGATTTACACTTTTTACTTCCACTTGATATTCCCTTAAATTTTTTGACATATTTGATTTCCCATAACCAGTCATACTTTTAATCATTTTTTGCTACGTTCCTTTCTCAAATTTATTACTTTTTTACACTTTTTTCTTCTTACTATTCACTCTTAGTTTTTTCTTCTTTATTCTGTTTTGCTTTCTTTTTAGTTTTAGAATTTTTTTGTTCTTCTATTTTCTCTTTTATATTGGTTTCTATTACTTTTTCTTTTTTCCTATTGTTTGTTTCTTTACTTTCTTTTTTTCTGTTTTGTTTCTGTTTTTGCTCACTTTCTGTGTTTTTTTCTTTGCCTCTTTGTTTTTTCTCGTTTTGATTTTCTCTTATATTTTCTTTTTTAACATTCTTGTCATCTATTTTTTTACTTCTCTTCTTCTTTCCCATAGCTTTCTTTTTTGGCTTTTTATCCTCTTTTTCTGCCTCTATCTGTTCTTCTGTTTCTGCAATTGGTTCTTCTTTTCTTTTTTTCGCTTCTTTTATTACTGGTTCATCTTTTACAATTTCTGATATGTCACTAAGACTCTTCAAGTATTTCGTTCTAGCTCTTGTATAAATAACAGTCGATTTTAACACATAGTATATCGCAAATACATATGATGATGTTATTAAATAGGTTCTAAAATCAAACTGATATATTGTAACAACATGATCTATAAATAATGCATGGATAGATAACACTAATAATTCTATAGCAGTCATTGTTAAAGTTCCACTATCTCTTTTATAAGCAAATTCTAGCATAATAATACTTGCTAGCAAAAAGACCCCAGAAACTGCTTTTGTTATTATCTCCATTTGATTCCATTCTAATTGTGTATATACTATATTACAAGAAATAAAATATATCATAACCACAATTGCTAATATTAAATTTTTGAATATCTTTTTTAATATTTCTTGAGAAACTTGTTTTGGAACTTTTTTCTTTTCCGTTTCTTGTATCAATACTTCATCAGTTTTATTAGTTTTATTTTCTTTTTCTATTGTATTTTTATTTTCAACTTTTGCCTTCTCTTTTTTCATCTTTGCCTCTCTTTCTAATATACAATGTTTGATTGCAGAAGAATTAAATTTGGGCTATGCTGAGCTTGTTAAGGCTCTTTGCATATTACAAGGTCAGTATACAGTAGCTGAAAAATAAGCCACCAAAATTGTAATTACTTTTCAATCCATCTCTAATTCATACATAATTATACTCAACATATTTAAAGCAACAGTTTCTGTTCTTAATATTCTATTTCCTAATGTAATAATTTTCGCATTTTGTTCTTCGAATTTCACGATTTCTTCTTTATCTATTCCACCTTCTGGTCCTATAATAACAGCTATTTTTAGTTCTTTATTTTTATCTTGTTTTACTTTTTTTAATTCCTGTTTTAATGTATTTATTTTTTCATTTTCATATGCCACTAATACTAAATCATATTCTTTCATGTTTTTGCACAATGTATTGATATTCACAATTGGCTTAATTATAGGAATTCTATCTCTTCCAGACTGTTTTGCAGCACCTTCAGATATTTTTTGCCACCTTTGTATTTTCTTTATTTTATCTTTTTCATTTAATTTTACGACACATCTTTTCATTTCCACTGGTGTAATATCATATGCACCTAACTCTACTGATTTTTGGATAACCAATTCCATCTTATCTGCTTTTGGTAATCCTTGAAAAATACTGACTTGTATATGAGATTCTACATGAGACTCAATTTCTTCAACAATATGGCAATAAATATGTTTGTCTTCTATTTGTTCTATCTTACAGATATAGTTTTTAGAAGTTATACTATCACATATATCTATTGTATCATCTATTTTTGCTCTTAGAACATTTTTTATATGATTTACATCTTCATTTTGTATAATAATGTTTTTTCCTTCAATTTGATTAGTTGTCACAAAAAATTTAGGCATTACTTTCTCCTTTTTATTTCTTCTATGTAATTTGCTACATTATATCACATAACTGATTATTTTTCTACCCAAACTATATTTTAAACTTTGGTATTTTTGTAGGTGAGATGTCAAATCTTAAAAACTACGCATTTATCCAAACAGAAGCTGATTTTGCTTTTACTTTAAAAATACCATATCCTTCATTATCAATGATAACTTCATCTTGACAGCCACCAATAGCATCTATAAATTTTTCTCCTGCAAATTGTGTTCCTATATACATTCTTTTTTCTGCATCAAATTTATTCGCAATCAATACTGCTAATCCAGATTTAATATGTTCCGCATCTCCTTCTCTTGTCCAGCCAATACAATTTGGATGATCAAAATAATCATTTTGCTTTCCATATGCTTTTTCTTTTCTTAAATCTATCAATGTTGATAAACCTTCAATTGGTGCAATATTGTCGTGTTTGATACCATATAAATCTCCCCAGAAGACACATGGATATCCTTCATCTCTTAATAGAGTGATTGTATATGCAGGTATTTTAAACCATCTTTCTACAAAACTTGCTAAACTTTGTCCTGGTTGTGTATCATGATTATCTACAAATGTTACCGATTTACTTGAATTTTCTTTTACTAATGTATTATTTAGGATTTTCGTTAAGTCATAATTTTCATCTCTTGAAGCATTATATAAGTTATAATGCAAAGGTACATCAAATAAAGAAATTTGCCCTTCTGTTTCTGTAATATATCTATGTAATTTTGAAATGTCTCCACTCCAATATTCTCCTACTGCAAATAATTCATCCTCTGTTTGTTCTCTTAGTGTTTTAATCCAATTTTTATAAAAATTCGCATCAATATGTTTTACTGCATCCAAACGAAAACCATCTACTTTTGTTAAATCTAAATACCATTTCCCCCAATCTAGACATTCTTGAACAACTTCTGGATTTTTAAAATCCAAATCAGCTCCCATTAGGTAATCATAATTCCCAAATTCCTCGTCAACAGCACCACTCCAAGTTTTATCCTTAAAACGAAAAATCGCATGTTCTTTGGTTTTATCATCATAATCGATTCCATCAAAATGTGTCCAATTCCATTCAAAATCAGAATATTTATGTTTTCTTCCTGGAAACGTAAATTTAGTAGCAACCCTTACCACTTGATTTTCTATAAAATTATTATGATTTCCCCAATCTACTTGTTCTGCTGGAATGGTTTGCAATAAATCTGCTCCCATTTTATGATTTAACACAATATCTGCATAAGTTTCGATTCCTGCTTGTTTTAAGGTCATAATACAATTTAGATATTCATCTTTAGAACCATATTTTGTTTTTATGGTTCCTTTTTGGTCAAATTCTCCTAAATCATATAAGTCATAAACTCCATACCCTACCTCATCTTTTCCGCCAATACCTTTATATGCTGGTGGAAGCCATAAGGCTGTAATTCCTATATCTGCTAATTTTTCTGCCTCATTCGCTAATGTATTCCACCAATTTTGATTGGTTTCCAAATACCATTCAAATGCTTGTAATATAACTCCATTTATTTTTTTCATTTATTTTTTCCTACTTTCTTTATCTCCATGTCCCATTGGGGACGTTTTTTATGGGTCCAAATGGACCTGGTCCCAATAGTCCCATTTCTGTTTGCATTATATCATTTGTGAAGGATAATTTCTAGGTTAAATGGAAAAAATATAGAACAAAACATTCATTACATGTATGATAAAAAACATATGTATATAATAGAATAACAGGGATTTCTCCCTGCTACTCTATAAATTTTTTTAACATGTTATATAACGGATAGTTTTCCGTTATTCTTATATTAGGTTCTTTTCTACCAAAACTGATGGTATTCATATATACTTCTACCTTTTTTTCTTTTCGATTTCCTAATCGAATTATCTTCATCATAGGCAGATAAGTATTAAAATAATTCCTCTCTTCTTCTTGATCTTTGTCTTCAAATTTCAGCGTTTTTGACTTTTGCTGAATGGCATCTTGGGGGATTTTCTTTGTTTCCTGCATTCCCTCTCTGTAAATCCTAATCATTCCATCTCCCCGAAAAATTTCAAAATTAACCTCCATCATTTTTAGCATCCTCCTTTTTTTCTATATCTAGAAAATTTCTGCACAATTGCATGAAACATATTATACTACGTTATGTTAATTTTTGCAATATTTGACAGAACTTTTTTTATTTTATATAATATTTTCTCGAAAGGATGCGATTTAAAATGAGTTTTATCTATAAAAGAACAATTAATTATTATGAAACAGATAGAATGGGTGTTGTTCATCACTCTAACTATATTCGTTTTTTAGAAGAAGCTAGATGTTATTATTTAAAAGCCGCCAACATGCCTTTTGAAAGATTTGAAGAAAAAGGAATTACCATTCCTGTTTTAGAAGTAAAATGTAAATATAAACAACATGTGACTTTTGCTGATACGATTTCCATTAAAGTATTTGTAAAAGAATTTAATGGTGTTCGATTAACCATTGGATATGAAGTAAAAGATAACAAAATAGGTAATGATGTTATCATCGCTGAAACAAAACATTGTTTTACTGATAAAACTTTAAGACCAGTAAATTTGAAAAAGCATTGTCCAGAATTTAGTGATAAATTTGAAGCATTAAAAGAAGCTTAGAAATTTTCTAAGCTTCTTCATTTATTTCTTGCAACATTTTATCAATAGATTCTAAATTAATTTTATATGTTACTTCTAATTGCTCTATAAAACTTTTTGTATAACTTGTATTTACATTTAACACAGTCGCATAGGCAAGGTGTTTTTCTAACACAATTACACTTTCTAATGGTTTACCTTCCAATAAAGTATATTCCTCTAAAAACTTTTTATATTTATCCCATCGTTTCATTTCTTTCGCCCCCTTTACAGTATAAGTACCATCTAGATATTCTCCTTTTCTTAGATAGCGTATTACCATTCTCATAAAAGGCTCTAATATCGCAAGTTCAAAAGCCACAAAAAACGGAACAAATATCATATTAAACATTTCATTACTGATTTCATTATTTCCACTTATTTTAGAATATATAGCTCCACCTATTAAAATTGCAATATATAGGAATAAAAATACATCACTCAAGCGCATTTTACTTTTTTTAGTAAAATGATAACTCTCAAATTCTTCTCTTACATATTGTACCCATGTATTTATATTTATCTTTTCTTTTTTACAAATCTTATCATACACGTACTTTTCATCTTTTTTTAATGTCTCACCATCTTTATCTTGTAACGAGTTTAGTTCATAATGATTTTCTTCCTTCTTTTCTATTTTAAGAAATCCTTTTGCACACAAATTTAATATGCTTGCTACTAAATCTTTTTTCTTTTCTATTTTTTGATTTTGCAAATAGGATAGTACTGCCGGACTATATTCTACCTCTATATCTCTAACATAAATTCCTTCATCTTTTGCTAATCTTACTTTTATTTTATTATATATATTATTTCCCACTCTTATAGCTACATATCCCATAATTGTAACAACTATTAAAAGCATAAATTCATTTCCAAACAATCCTTTTACAAATAAAAATGGAATGATTGCAAACACAAGATATAATGGAATTGTTGCTAAGAAAATTTTCTGTGGCTCTATTTTTCCTTTTTTCACAAATGTAATAATAGCACCTATTACCACAAAAAATCCATATATAAACATTGCAAATATTAAAGTACTTATCATTTTCTTCCCCTTTTACTTTTTATTTCTTTTATTTTCTAATCCTTTTTTCTCTTAGAAAAAAATTTTATATTAATTACTGATTAATATGTGTTTCTTTCATGAACATTGGAGACGACACAAAGTGCTCAAGCTTAGAGTTTTACATAAAAATGTCCCAAACAGAAACGTCCCCAATGGGACATTATCCAAACAAACTCAACTGGTTACTTTGGCTCATGCCATCTAAGCATCCAAATTTTTTCAATAATTCTGCTACAGAGTCTCCTACTTTTGACCTAATTTTCATATCATCAATAGACATGAATTTTCCGTCTTTTCTAGCATTTTCAATTCCTACTGCTGCTACTGTTCCAAGTCCTGCAATACTGTTTAATGGTGGACGTATTCCATCTTCTTCTACAATAAATTTTGTAGCACTTGATTTGTATAAATCGATTGGTAAGAACTTAATTCCTCTTTCATACATTTCTAATACGAGTTCTAATACGGGATACATCGCTTTATCTTTTTGTGTTGCATTGTTTCCTTGTAAATCTATTTCTTTCATTTTATTTTTTACTTTTTCTTCTCCAAATGTCATGATTTCACTATCAAATTCATCTGATGCTCTGATAGAGAAAAATGCTGCATAATATGCTTTTGGTTCATGTACCTTAAACCATGCAATTCTAAATGCATTTGTTACATATGCTGCTGCGTGTGCTTTTGGGAACATGTATTTTATCTTTTCACAAGATTTGATATACCATTCTGGTACATTATGCTCTCTCATCAATACTGTATATTCTTTCCATTTTTCTGGATCTTTTAATGCTTTTCCTTTACGTACGGTTTCCATGATTTTAAATGCAGAGTTTGGTGGTAATCCTTGTTTGATTAAATATATCATGATATCATCACGACAACAGATTGCCTCTGTTAAGGTTACAGTTCCATCTTCAATTAAACTTTGTGCATTTCCTAGCCACACATCGGTACCATGTGATAATCCGTGATATACGAATTAGCTCATCAAATGTGGTTGGTCTTGTGTCAACTAACATACCTCTTACGAATTTTGTACCAAATTCAGGTATACCATAACTACCTACTTCTGAGCCAATTTGTTTTGGTGTAACACCTAAAGCATCTGTTGAACTAAAGATAGACATAGTTGCTTTATCATCTAGTGGAATCTTTGTTGGGTCTATTCCTGTAATGTCTTGTAACATTCTAATAACTGTCGGATCATCGTGTCCTAGTATATCTAATTTTAACAAGTTTTGATCAATTGAGTGATAATCAAAATGAGTTGTAATAATATCAGAATTAGGGTCATCTGCAGGGTGCTGTACTGGACAAAACTCATAGATTTCTCTTCCTTTTGGTACAACGATAATTCCTCCTGGATGTTGTCCTGTTGTTCTTTTAATTCCAGTACATCCATGTGATATTCTTTTAATCTCTGCTTGATTAATTGGTATATGTCTTTCTTCATAATAGTTTTTTACATAGCCATAAGCCGTTTTATCAGCAACTGTACCAATGGTTCCTGCCTTAAATGTTGTTCCTTTTCCAAAAATTACTTCTGTATATTTATGAGCTTTTGCTTGATATTCTCCTGAGAAGTTTAAGTCAATATCTGGCTCTTTATCTCCATTAAATCCAAGGAATGTTTCAAATGGAATATCCATTCCGTCTTTATCTAGTTTATGTCCACATTTAGGACATTCTTTATCTGGTAAGTCAAAGCCATTTTTTACACCATAATCTGTAAAATCTGAATATTTGCAATTTGGACATCGATAATGTGCTGGAAGGGAATTTACCTCTGTAATACCTGTCATATTTGCTACAAATGATGACCCAACAGATCCTCTGGATCCTACGATATATCCATCTTCATTTGATTTCCATACCAACTTTTGTGCGATAATGTACATAACAGAAAATCCATTTCTAATAATAGAATCTAATTCTTTATCTAATCTTGTTTGTACAATTTCTGGTAATGGATCTCCATATAGCTGATGTGCTTTATTATATGCAATATCTTTTATCATTTGCTCACAACCTGGGATATGTGGTGGACACTTTTCTGGTGATATCGGACTAATTTGTTCACACATATCTGATATTTTATTCGTATTTGTAACAACCACTTCATAAGCTTTTTCTTTTCCTAAATAACTAAATTCTTCTAGCATCTCTTCTGTTGTTCTTAAGTAAAGTGGTGCTTGATTATCTGCATCATCATATTTTTGTCCTGCTTCTAAGATACGTCTATAAATTTCGTCTTGTGGATCCATAAAATGCACATCACAAGTAGCTACAACTGGTTTATTTAATTTTTCTCCCAATTCCACAATTTTTCTATTAATATCTCTTAAAGCTTCTTCATCTGCAACTGTTCCATTTCGAATTAAGAATTGATTATTTCCAGTTGGTTGAATTTCTAAATAGTCATAGTCATTAGCAATTTCTTCGATTTCTTCATCTGTTTTTCCAAGCTCAATTGCTTGATACAACTCTCCTGCTTCACAGGCACTTCCCAATATCAATCCTTCTGAATATTTTTTATATAAACTTTTTAATATACGTGGTTTTCTATAAAAATAATGTAAATGTGATAAAGATACTAACTTATATAAATTCTTTAATCCTACATAGTTTTTAGCTAAAATAATCGCATGATAGGTTTTTAGTTTTTTGTATTCTTCTTTTTTCGCCTCTTCACTTGCTGCTACTCTATCAATATCTTCTACAATGGTTGCTCCTTTTTTCTTTAGCATATCTACCATAACCTTAAATACTTTTACTGTTGTATCTACATCATCTAACGCACGGTGTGCGACTTCTACTTTGATACCTAAATTTTCTGCAATTTTTCCTAATTTGTATTTCTTATAATCTGGGAATAAATCTTTGGCTAAACTTAAAGTGTCTAAATAAGTATAATCAAAATCATATCCTAATACTTTGGCATTTTGTTTTAAAAATCCAACATCAAAATTTGCATTATGTGCTACAATAACGGTTTCTTTATCATCTCCCAAAAATGCTAATAATTTTGGAAATACTTTATCAATCGTTTCTGCATCTTTTACCATTTCGTCTGTAATGTTGGTAACTTCTGTGACTCTTTCTGGGATATGTTTTTCAGGATTGACAAAACAGCTAAATTCATCAATGACTTCTCCGTCTTTTACCTTCATCACACCGATTTCTGTAATTTTCTCAGTGGTTGCAGAAAATCCAGTTGTTTCCAAGTCTAATACACAATAAGTGGTATCAATACTTTGTTTCTTTCCATTATATACTGTTTTCGTGTTATCTGGTGCTAGATATGCTTCTACTCCATAAATTATTTTCATATCTGGATTATCATATCCTAGCATTTTATGTGCTTCTGGAAACGCTTGCACAACACCATGGTCTGTAATGGCAATAGATTTCATTCCCCATTTCATAGCTCTTTTGATTAAATCTGTTGCTGAGGTCATGGCATCCATTTGACTCATTTGTGTATGCATATGAAGTTCCACTCTTTTTACTTCTGCATGGTCTTCTCTAACTTTTTTCTTGATTCCTTCTCCTTCTACAATCGTATTTGCCATAATGGTTAATTCATTTGAGAAAGAATCCATTTGTGCTGTTCCTGCTATTTTTAATCCTTTTGCATTTTTGATTCTTTTGATGACACGTTTACTATTATCTTTATTTAAAAAGGCTTTACATGTCATACTGCTGGTTCCATCATAGATATCAAAACTAAGTAACGTTTTACCAGACTTTAATTCTCTATCTTCCATATCGATGGCTTCACCTTCAATAGAGACTTTTCCGTCATCTACATTTAGCTCTGCTATTTTTACCAATGGTTCTGTAATATTGGGATTCATACCTAATATTAGAGGCGTACTTTCATCTTCTTCTGGTAATTCTGGTACTTCCATATCACTTGTCATAATCGTATTTGCCATAATGGTAACATCACCAGCATATGCATCTAATCCTGCTTTTCCAACTGCTTTAATCACTTTTGCCTCTTGAATTTTATCAATGATTTCTTTTCCTTCACCTGCATCTTTTGCGAAAGATTTACAAGTAATGGTTCCTGTCCCGTCATAAATGTCAAAGATTAACATACCTTTTCCAGTTCTTGTCTCACGGCATTCACTTGTTAAAACTCTTCCTTCAATCGTAATTCTCGAATTACTTGCTGTAATATCTTTTATCGCTACTTTATTTTCTTTTGCTTTTGATGGTTTTCCCATAATATATTCTTGTTCTTGGAAATCTTCCATTCCATCTATTGGTGGTATTCCATCCATAGCTTCTTCTGGAATATATCCTTCCATATCTGTAGGTGGTACATAATCTGGGTCATTGTATTCTGTTACATTTCCATATTCACCATGGTTTTCATTGTTTGCATTTTCTCTTTGTTTTTCAGCATTTAATTCTTCAATATGAGCAATAGCTTTTTCTTCTACTTGTTTAATTTCTTCTCGTATTTCTTCTATTTCTTCCTTAGATAATTGTTCTGTAAGATTTACTTTATATTCTTTGCCAAATAAATTTTTTAAAACCTTTTCTAATTCTTTGTCTGTTTTTTTAGCTTTTAAAAATTCAGCTCCTCGAATATGCATTTTGATATTGACTTCATTTCCATCAACCTCTACATCACTTTTTAATAAAAGCATTGGTTTCATCAATGGATATTTATGTGACATATAGGCAATAATATTTCTCCATTCTGTTTGAATATCTTTTAGTACGACACCTTCATGATATTTAATAACCATATCAATATGTTCAAAATGAAATCTATCGATTAAAAATTTTTCAAAAAACCATAGTTCTTTTATTTCTATATATTCATCAAAATACAACATGACTTCTAGTGTATTTGTCTTTTTTATAACATTTAACCCCTGAATGTTTGCATATTGTATATTGGCTTTTGTTTGATAGTCACGAAATATTTCTCCTACTTTTTTTGTTTTTACCGTTTCTTGCATGTATCTTTGCTCCTTTGTTTTTCTCTTTCCTATGTTCTCTATTATATACTATTTTTTTTACATTTCAAGCGAACAAAATGAAATATTTTTTTATTTATATAGATTACGCCCTTTAACTTTATGTAACCTAGAATTTTCAAGTATTTTATGGTATAATTAGGTAAAATTGATTAGACAAATCTCGCTTCTCAAGAACTTTTCTCTATTTTTTCTAATTTAACTATATATATTTAAGTTCTTGAAGAATCGTAAAGATTTGTCGACGCGAAAAATTGTGTAGCAATTTTTCTGTGCAATGTTATTTTTCGAAATAATATATATATAATATAAAACGAAAAAGGTGGTGAAATTATGGTTGAACTACTTTCCCCTGTTGGTGATTTTGAATGTTTAAAAGCTGCTGTACAAAATGGTGCTAACAGTGTCTATTTTGGTGCCGATATCTTTAGTGCGCGAGCTTTTGCTACTAATTTTTCACTTGAAAAATTAGAAAAAGCCATTCAATATGCAAAAATTCGTGGTGTTAAAACCCATTTAACTTTAAACACATTAGTAACTGATACAGAATTCGAATCAGCCATGAATGTAGCTAAAAAGGCTTATGAATTTGGAATTGACGCGATTATTGTTCAAGATTTAGGATTAGCTATGGCACTAATGAGAGCATTTCCTGATTTACCAATTCACGGTAGTACCCAAATGACTGTCCATAATTTAAATGGTGCTTTAGAATTACAAGAACTTGGTTTTAGAAGAGTTGTTTTGGCCAGAGAGCTTTCTGTTAATGAAATTGATTATATTTGTAAAAATACAAATATTGAGATAGAAACCTTTATCCATGGAGCTCTTTGTATCTCATATTCCGGTCAATGTCTATTTTCTAGTATGTTAGGTGGACGTTCTGGAAACAGAGGAAAATGTGCAGGTCCTTGTAGACTTCCTTTTGAATTATTGGAAAATAATAAAACCATTAATTCAGGATATTTATTAAGCACCAGAGATTTATGCGGATTAGAATTTATTCCTGATTTAATTCACGCAGGTGTAAAAAGTTTCAAAATTGAAGGACGTATGAAATCACCCGAATATGTAGCAACTGTTACAAGAATTTATCGAAAATATATAGATTTAGCTTTATCTGATAATGAATATGCCATTGATGAAGATGACAAAAAAGAATTACTACAAGTGTTTAATAGAGGTATGTCTTCTTCTGGACATTTAAGTAATGAAGCTAACCGAAATTTGGTATTTAAAGAAAAACCAAATAATATGGGATTATTTTTAGGTAAAATACAAAAATATAATTCTAAAAAGGGATATATTACTGTTAAATTAAATGAACCAATTGGTATTGGTGATACCATTTCTTTAGACAAAGAACCAGGAACTTATACCATTTCAGAATTAATGGATACAAATATGAAAAATATTAAATTTACTGAAATTGGTCAAACAGTTATCATTGGTAGGATGAAAGGAAATATCAAATTAGGTAATCAGATTTACAAAATGAGTTCCAAAAAATTAAATACTTTCGCACAAAATACTTTCTTGAAAGAAAATAGAAAAGTACTTTTAAATTGTCATATTGTGATAAAAGAAAATGAACCAATTTCTATTACAGTTACATCAGCTAGTAATATAGAATTATATAAAGATTTAAAAATACAATACACAAGTGATATCATTCCTTTAAAAGCCAAAACGAGACCACTTGATAAAAATACGATTATCTCTCAAATTTCTAAAACAGCTTCTACACCTTTTGCTTTTAAAAGTTTAGAAATTGAACTAGATGATAAATTATTTGTTCCTAAATTAAGTACTTTAAATGATTTAAGAAGAACCATTTTACAAATGGTTGAACAATATGCTATTGAGGCTATGACAAGAACCTATTGTATGGGAGATAAAAAAGTCAATAAAAGCGAAAATATTAAAATAAATAAACTCGAGAAAGAACAACTTGATACTCCTAATTATCCTATGAAAAAAACAAAATTATCTCTCCTATTAAACATTTTGCATAAAGATTTTGATTATAGTCAACTCCATGATATTGAAAATGTATATATTCCTTTAAAGTATTTTTCTATGAAAGACTATCAAGAAATTTTACATATTTTAGATACTAAATTTAATGTATACATTTATATGCCAACCATTATAAAATCAAATTACAAAAATCTACTGTCTAATAATATAGAAACCACTCTAAGCAATTATCATATTAAAGGATTTGTCATTTCAAATATCTGTAATATAAAATTATTACACACACTTTTTGCAGACCTAAATAAAGACTTAGAATTAATTACCAATTATACATTTAATGTGTATAATTCAAATACAATAAAGGAATTGAAAAATTTAGGTATTTGCCGATATACCATTTCTCCCGAATTAAATAGAGACATGATTTCAGCTTTATGTAATTGTAATACACTACCAAATGAATTAATTGTATATGGCAGAACACCTCTTCTAAATATGAACTACTGCCTTTTAGGAGAAACAGATAAATGTTATCCAACTTGTAAACAAAGATGTATTACAGATAATGTATATGAACTAAAAGACCGTTTACGTATGAAATTTAGAATTTTACCTGATAATATACAAACTGTTACAACCATTTTTAATAGTAAAATAACTTCTATTTATCCAAAAGAGTTTAATGTAGATTATGTAAGAATAGATGTTTTAGATGAAACGATTGAGGATATTAACGAAATTATTCATCGTGTAAATAATAACCAGAGATTTGATGGTAGCCTTTATACAAACGGAAATTTAAATAAAGAAATCTGAAACATTAGGGACGTGCCAAATTGTTCCAAAATGAAACAATTTGGCACGTCCCCAACGTTTCAGATTTGCTTACTACTTAAATCTATGATTAAATCCATATTATCATCTTTTGCTGCTTTATTTTTTCTAATTGCCCCACATGTTTTACATCTATATATAATCACATAACCTTTCTTCCCATCAATCTCTAAAGAAACTGGCTCTAAATCTCCATGACAAGTTTCTTGTCTATCTCCTGGATTTTTATCTACATGTTTAGAATGTAAACAATATGGACAATGGTCACGACAAGAATACCCTAGTTTAGAAACTTTTTTTCCACAATTTTCACATATAAATTCTTCATCTATTTCCGTAAATCTTCTATTTTCCATTTTTTCTCCTTCTAAAGAATTGAGAGAATGTAGGGGCCATTGGGACCAGGTCTGTTTGGACCCATTTTGCTTTAAATGGGTCCACAGACCTGGTCCCAATGGCCCCCAATGCCCCCAAAATTCCCTAATATTTAAAATCTCCTCCACCTAAAAATTCTTTTAATAGAGAATTATTTGGCACAAATTCTTTTGGTATTTCTTCAAAATATTTTAACATATTCATCAGTCTAGATGCTTCCGCGTATTCTGGGTCTTCTTTAGTAATTTCTTTTAATAGTGGCATGATAATTGGCTTTAAAGCTCCTATTTCATATACTAATGATGTATTAAATATAAAACTTGCTTCTTCTTGGAATGGGAATATATTTTTCTTTTCTCCTTCATTTACTTTATTCCATGTTGCAATTGTATTTTTTGCTGAATATCCTCTAAATTGATAATCTCTTACAATTCTTCTAATTAATCTTGTATCTGTTGTAGATATTCTGTTAAATCTATCTAAATTTAGCACTGTTAATGCACTAATATATACTTTATATTTTTGCTCTGCTGGTATTTTACTGGTTAATTTATCATTTAAACAATGAATTCCTTCTATTACTAATACTTCATCTTTTTCTAATTTTAATTTTTTACCATTATACCTTTTGGTACCTTCCAAGAAATCAAATTGTGGTATTTCTACTTCTTCACCATTTAATAATCTCGTTAAATGTTCATTAAATAATTCTAAATCTATTGCTTCTAGACATTCAAAATCATATTCTCCGTTTTCATCTCTTGGTGTATCTTTTCTTTCTACAAAATAATTGTCTACAGAAATGGTTACTGGTTTAATTCTATTTAACTTTAATTGAATACCTAATCTTTGTGCAAACGTTGTTTTTCCTGATGATGAAGGACCTGCAATTAATACCATTTTTATATCTTTATTTCTTGCTATGTTATCTGCAATTTTGGCTATTTTCTTTTCGTGCAAAGCTTCTGCTAATAAGATAATATCTTTAACTGTTCCTTCCTCTATCGCTTGATTAATTCGATATACTCTATCTATATTTAAAATTTTGTTGATGTCATCATATTCTTCCATAGCCCATGCTATTTTCTTATTCTTTACGAATTTTGGCATTCTCTCTGGAGCACTTTGACTTGGATATCTTACCAAAAATCCATCATTATATTTTACAATTTCAAATATTTTTGTGATACCTGTTCTATTAGCTAATGTTCCATAACAATAGTTGTAATAGTCTTCACAGTAATACATAAAAATTTCATTATTACCTTCTAAATCTAACTGTAATCTTCCTTTTGATGTTTCTGTTTCATTGAAAAATTTAGTTGCTTCTTCTCTATTCATAATCACTTGTCTGATTGGTAAATCTTCTTTTACAATTCTTCTAACCTCTTGTGTTAATTCTTCTAAAAACTCATCTGTTACTTCTTCATCTATTAAATCACAAAACATCGCATTTGATAATTGATAATTCACTTCCATTTTCTTATTAGGACAGATGTTTTCAAATGCTTTTCCCACTATATACACTAATGTTCTTCTATATACTTTCATTCCTTCTTTTGAAGAAATATCAATTAATTCTATTTTTCCGTCTTCTTCTATAACAGATTCCAAATTTTTATATTCATTATTAAAAACAGCAGCTACCACTGTATATTCACTATTTTCAATTTCTTCCTTCAATAATTCACTAATTGTCATTGGTTTATCTATTTCCATCACTTTATCTTTGTATTGTATTTTCATATAACTCCTCCTTTAGTTTTCCCCTAATTCATTGTATATGAAATCAAGTTTTAAGTCAAGCATTGTAAAAATTTGTTAAACTCTGTTCAAAAATACAGTTATGATTCAGTCTTAAATATATTTTTTATGAATATAAAGTTCATTTTTGGATATATTTTAATTAGAAAGATTTTATATCAAAAGATAATCTATTTATTTTTTATTAAGTGGAGGGATTTATTATGGATATTTCTAGAATCAATTCTATTTTAGCAAATAAAGAAAAATGCGATGTTTTTTATGATGATAGACCTGTATGGATTCAAGGAGTAAATGATAATATAGCAAAAGTGGGGTTTATTGACAATTTTGAAGAAAAAGATGTTTTTATCCAAGACTTATATGAAAGAAATTTATATAATTAAGTTCGATTTAGGACATTAAAAGGATTATGGGTTCGTCCCCATAATCCCTTAAAGTTCTTCGTTCAAAATTTCCCATTCTTGCATTTTTTCTTCTATTTCTTGATTAATTTTTTGTATTTTCTCCTGTAATTCATTTAGTTTTATATAATCCGAAGAAATATCTTCTTTCAACATCTCTTTTTCAATATCTTGAATTTTCTTTTCCTTATCATTGATTTCTTGCTCAATTTTATTCATCTTATTCTGAATTCGATTTCTTTCTTTTTCTATAAAATATGGATTGTTTTCCCTTTTCTTATCTTTTACCTGTTTTGTATTTTCTCCTACTTCTTTTGTTTCATCAATTGTATTTTCTCGATTTTCTTTATATTCTAAAAATTCTTGATAATTTTTGTGATAAAAATTTGCTTGTCCATTATCAAATTCTAATATACAATCTGCAAGTTTATTCACAAAATATCGATCATGAGAAACAAAAATCAAAGTTCCTGTATATTCTTTTAATATATTTTCTAAACTTTCTTTTCCCACAATATCCATGTGATTAGTTGGCTCATCTAGCAATAAGACATTAGGCTGTTTTTTTAGAATTTTACACAATTGTAAACGTCCTCTTTCCCCTCCAGATAATACCTTTATTTTCTTGAATACATCTTCTCCTGTAAAAAGAAATGTTCCTAATAGTGTTCTTGCTTGCGTTGTTGTTAATTCTGGAAACGTTTCAGATATTTCTTCAAATATGGTATTTTCTGGATTTAAAAATTCCATCTGTTGATCAAAATATCCTTTTTGCACATGATATCCATATTCAAATTCGCCCTTTATTTTTGGTATATTTCCATTTAATGTTTTTAACAAAGTTGACTTTCCTGTTCCATTTTCTCCAATAACGGCTAGTTTTTCTCCTTTATATAATTCAAAAGATACTTCTGCAATCGGTTTATCATATCCAATTTCTAACTTATCGACTTTTACTACCATTTTTCCACTTTGTACTTTTACATCAAAATTCGCATAAAATGTTTTTAAATCATATTCTTCTGGCTTTTCTATGATTGTCATTTGTTCAATCTTTTTTAATTTGGATAATGCCATTTTTGCTTTGGTTGGTTTATATCGAAACCTATCTGCAATAGCTTGTAGTCTCTTGATTTCTGCTTGTTGATATTCATAATCTTTTAATTGTTTTTCATAATTTTCTCTTTTTTGTCTTTCAAAATCTGTATAATTTCCTGTATATTCTACCATGCTTGCATATTCTATCTCATATACTTTATTAACAATTTTATCTAAAAACATTCTATCATGTGATACAATGACAACTGCTTTGGGATAATTTTTTAGATAATTTTCCAACCATTCAATTGCTACAATATCTAAATGGTTTGTTGGTTCATCTAATAATAAGATATCTGGCTTGCTTAATAATAATTTTAAGAAAGCAATTTTGGTTCGTTGTCCCCCAGAAAATTCACTTACTTTTTTATGTTTATCCTCTTCTTTAAAACCAAATTTTTTAATCGCTGTTTCATATTCTTTTTTATATAGATATCCACCCTGTATTTCATATTGTTCTAAGGCATTTGTGTATTCTTTTATCAATTTTTCGTCCGTATTTTCTTGCAATGCTTTTTCTTTTTCTTGTATTCTGTTTTCTAAGTTTAAAATGGGTTCATAAACTTCTAATATTTCCTCTAACATGGTTTTATTAGAATTTTCAAAATTCATTTGTTTTAAATACCCAATAACAGGATTTCCTTGTTTATATACATGAAACTTTTCTTCTCCAATACCTTCTTCTAAAATATCATTATCAATAATAGCATTTAAAAAAGTCGTTTTTCCTGCTCCATTTCTTCCTACAATAGCTATTTTATCTTTTTCTTTTATTTCAAAATCAATTTCTTCTAATATGGTTTCAGCTCCATAAGAAATAGAGCCATTCACAATTCTGTAGTTCATTTTCTATGTATTCCTTTCTTAAATTGCAAACTTGGTTGGAAAATAATTAAATTTTGCACTAATTATTTTTCAACCTTGTCTTCCTTTATGCTTATTCTCTTTCTTTAATGGTTACTTTTATTTTATCTCCTGGTTGTTTTCCTATTTTTTTTCGGATATCTTTACGAATTCCTATGATATGACAAGGTGCTCCCATTCTTACTAAAATTCCATCATATGGTTCATCATCAAATGTTGCATGCACTTTTACTCGTTTTTTGTTAAATTCCTTTTCTACATCATAAGGAAATTCAATATATGCTCCATCTATATCTGGAACCTTTTTTATAATTGCTTTAAACATATACACTTTTTTATTCATATTTTCACCTCATATGTTTAAAAATTCACTCAAATGAACATGGAACCACAATACCTGTGATTCCATGTCTTAAGTTTGACAACATCATTTACTTGATACGGATTGAATCGATTAAGGAACCGGGATTATCCCTTATTTTTCCCATCGTCAATCGACACAAGGATTGACAAACACGACCCAAACGGACCTGGTCCCAATGGCCCCATTTAGAATTCTAATTTTTCTTCTAACCAGCTTTCTACCTCATCAATTGGAATTCTAATTTGTTCCATGGTATCTCTATCTCTAATCGTTACTGTATTATCTTCAAGTGTATCAAAGTCTACTGTTAAACAATATGGTGTACCAATTTCATCTTCTCTTCTATATCTCTTTCCAATACTTCCTGTTTCATCATAATCACACATAAATTTCTTTGATAATTTTTCATGGACTTCTTGTGCTTTTTCTGATAATTTTTTAGATAATGGAAGTACAGCGATTTTGAATGGTGCTAATACTGGATGTAAATGTAATACTACTCTTGTATCTCCTTCGCCAATTTCTTCTTCATCATAAGCATTGCATAAGAATGCTAATGCAACTCTATCTGCTCCTAAAGATGGTTCTATACAATATGGTACATATTTTTCGTTTGTTTCTGGGTCTGTATAAGTGAAGTCTTCTTTTGAAACATTCATATGACTCTTTAAGTCAAAGTCTGTTCTATCTGCAATTCCCCATAATTCTCCCCAACCAAATGGGAAAGTAAATTCGATATCTGTTGTTGCATTACTGTAATGTGATAATTCTTCTTTTGAATGGTCTCTTAATCTAATATTTTCTTCTTTGATTCCTAAATCTAATAACCATTTTTTGCAGAACTCTTTCCAATATGCATGCCATTCTAAATCTGTTCCTGGTTTACAGAAAAATTCTAGTTCCATTTGTTCAAATTCTCTTGTTCTAAATGTGAAGTTTCCAGGTGTAATTTCATTTCTAAAAGCTTTTCCGATTTGTGCAATTCCCATTGGTAATTTTCTTCTAGTTGTTCTCATAACATTTTTAAAGTTTACAAATATACCTTGTGCTGTTTCTGGTCTTAAATATATCTCTGCTGTTTTATCTTCTGTTACTCCTTGAAATGTTTTAAACATTAAATTAAATTTTCTAATATCTGTAAAATTTGTTTTTCCACAATTTGGACATGGTATTTTATTTTCATTAATGAAGTCTATTAACTCTTTATCAGACATACCATCTGCAATCATATCTTTTCCATTATCATGTGCCCATTCTTCTATTAATTTATCTGCTCTATGTCTTGTTTTACATTCTTTACAATCAATTAATGGGTCTGAAAATCCTCCTACATGTCCTGAAGCAACCCATGTTGTTGGATTCATTAATATAGCTGCATCTAATCCAACATTATATTTACTTTCTTGAATAAATTTCTTTCTCCATGCCATTTTGACATTATTTTTTAGTTCATTTCCTAAAGGTCCATAATCCCAAGTATTGGCTAACCCTCCATAAATTTCTGAACCAGGGTAAATATATCCCCTATTTTTGCAAAGTGCTACTAAAGTGTCCATTGATTTTAACATAACAATTCCTCCTCTTTAATTTTATTTACTGGTAACATGAAAGTTTTTTTGTATAGAGTAGCTTTATTATATTGTGCATTTTTGTAATTTACTTTCAAGCCGAAGGTGTACATTTGTACATTGAGGTTTGAAATAAATTGCAAAAATGTGTTAGATGATGATTTCTTCTATATTTTTTAAATTGATCAAAATTAGTATATTGTGCATTTTTGAAGATTTTATCAAGCTGAAGGCGTATGTTTATACGTCGAAGTTTGATAAAATTAAAAAAATGTACAAGATGCTGAATGTACCTCTATTTCCTTTAAATCGATTAGATTTATTATATAGTGCATTTTTGTGATTTATTTCAAGCCGAAGGTGTACGTTTGTACATCGAGGTTTGAAATAAATTACGAAAATGTGCTAGATGATGAATCTAATCGATTTAAACCAAAAAAACTTCCATCCACCTAGTATAACCATACTAGGGACGAAAGTTATATTCCGCGTTTCCACCCTAATTCCTAAAACTAAAAGTTTTAAGCACCTTCATTTTAAATCCACTCCAAAGCTCCCCATGTGTATTTATTATTGGTATTTCACCTTCACCAACTCTCTTTAAATAAATATAATCACATTTTTTCTTCTTCACTGTAGATATTTTTATATATTTTATTATCTTTATTTAAAAAAGTCAATAATTTTCAAAAAAAATATTGATAAAATCTTTTTTTTATGCTAATATATTAATTGTTGTAATTAAATCATTTATAGGGGTATAGTGTTAATGGTAGCACATCGGTCTCCAAAACCGCCTGTGTGGGTTCGAATCCTACTACCCCTGCCACAATGGAAACCAGACTGTGCAACAGTTATATGGTTTCCATTTTTTATATCAAAATCCTAAATTTCATTAAGATAGAGACACATTGGGGTCGAAATAAATTTTACTATATTTGTATCTTTATAAATATATAATCATATTATATATTATTTGTGTTGACATTGTAATTATTTTGTATTACAATTGTACTATAATATGATTGGAGGTGTTTAGCGATGGCTAAAACAGATATGTTAAATATAAGGATTGAACCAGAATTAAAGAAACAAGTTGAATCAACTTTAAATGATTTAGGAATGAATATCGCTGAAGCAGTCACTATTTTTTTAAAACAAGTAGTTTTGACTGATAGCATTCCTTTTATGATAAGAAAACCTAAATTAAATGCAGAAACAATAAAAACTATGGAAGAAGCAAAAAAAGGTATAAATTTAAGTAAAGAATATACTGATTTAAGCGAGATGTGGGAAGATTTAGAGAAAGAAGAGTAATAAATGTTAACTGTAAAATATACAAATCTATTTAAAAAAGACTATAAATTAGCACAAAAGCGTGGTTTAGATATGGAGCTACTTCATCAAGTTGTAGAAATGTTAGCAAATAATATCCCCTTACCGAGCAAATATAAAGAACACTATTTGCTCGGTAAGTATAAACGGATATCGAGAATGTCATATACAACCTAATTGGCTTCTAATATATTCTATCGATAAAAATAAATTAATTTTAACTGCTTTTCGAACTGGTTCTCATTCTGATTTATTTGATAAATAATATTTTTATTTTGAATTGAAATTTTATTTAAATCTTTAAATTTGGTCTATTATTTTTCTTACTTTTCCAAAAATAAATTTTTTAGTATTTTCATTATTTTGAATGAGGTGATTTTTATTTTCCAAAACATAAAATCTTTTATATACATACTAATTTTTTTAATTTTATTCATTAGCATCTTTTTTACCCCTGTGATTAACTCTAATGTTTTTTATTATCAAAATAATTTAGATTCTGAAATTATTTCTATTAATCCAGATGGTTTTGTTTGGCCTATACCTGGATATACAAGAATTAGTTCCTATTTTGGTAAAAGAGTTTCTCCAACTACTGGTGCCTCTTCCTCTCATTCTGGTATTGATATTCCTGCACCTGAAGGAACAAAGTTGATTGCAGTAGCTGATGGAGAAATTACATTTACACAATTTTTAGGTGCTGGCGGATATACCATTACTCTGTCTTTTGATAATTACAAAGTTACCTATTGCCATTGTTCTCCAAATTATATTGTAAAAGTTGGAGATAAAATAAAACAAGGACAAATCATTGGTCATGTTGGTCCTAAATACGTTTATGGTGTAAAAGGTAATCAATATTCCGACTCTACTGGAAAACCTACAAATGGTGCCTCAACTGGTACTCATCTTCATTTAGGAATTCGAATAGATGGAAAATATCAAAACCCCTTAGATTTTTTTTGATTTGTATGCTTATTCAAATCAAAGAACTGTTAAAACTGACAAATCTC
The DNA here is from genome assembly GCA_904387305.1 of uncultured Clostridia bacterium. Classification (GTDB taxonomy): domain Bacteria; phylum Bacillota; class Clostridia; order TANB77; family CAG-508; genus CAG-269. Next base: position 8,555 of record CAJFLB010000006.1, on the reverse strand, counting down.
GCTTCTCGAGAACTTTTCCTATACCATAAAAAAAGTGCCACAATGAAAAACCATCTGTGACACTTTTATATTTATTTACATATCATCATCATTTTCTTCTTTTTTATTTTCATTTTGAGTTGATTGTTTTTTATCATCTTGTTGTGTTTCTTGTTCTTCATCACAACCATGACACCCCAAACAACTTCCATTACATTCTGAATCTTCTTCTACGTCTCCTGACCAATCCAATTCTATAATGTTATTACAAACAGGACATTCTACTTCTGTTTTGTCTTCATCAACATCTATCACAAATTGATTATCACAATATGGACAAATAATTTCAAAATCAAAACCTTCATCAGAATAAATATCTTTCTCAATATTATCAATAATTTGTTGCATTTTACTCATTTTATCGTCAATTTCTTTTTGTTTTTCCTCTATTTCATTCATTTTTTGTGTTTTATAATCTACAAGCATATCCATTTCGTCAATTACTTTATCAACAAACATTGAAAATCTTACTTTTATATATTCTAAATCCTCTTTGTTTTTTAAGTTCTTTTCAATATCTTCTAAAAAATTATTATATTCTTCTCTTAGTTTAGCCATTAAGATTCACCTTTCTATACTCTTTCCATATATTCACCTGTTCTAGTATCTATTCTTAAGATATCTCCAATTTCAACGAATAATGGTACTTGAATTTCTAAACCTGTTTCTAATTTTGCTGGTTTTCCTGATGTTGTTGTTGTATTTCCACTAAATCCAGGTTCAGTATATGTAACTTCTAGTTCAACAAATATTGGTGGTTCTACTGCAAATACATTTCCTTTATATGAAAGTATTGTTACTTCCATATTTTCTTTTAAATATTTTAAACAATCACCAATTTGTTCCTCATTTAATGGTATTTGATCATATGTTTCATTATCCATGAAATAATATAAACCACCATCATTATATAAATATTGCATATTTTTCTTCTCTATTTGTGCAGCTGGGAATTTATCTCCTGGGTTAAATGTTTTTTCTAATGTTGCTCCTGTAATAACATTTTTTAATTTTGTTCTTACAAATGCAGATCCTTTTCCTGGTTTAACATGTTGGAATTCTACGATTCTATATACATTTCCCTCCATTTCAAATGTTGTTCCATTTCTAAAATCTCCTGCTGAATATACTGATGCCATTTTCATTTCTCCTTTCATTTTTCAAATACTATTACAAAACTTTATATATTTTACTACATTTCTCAATAAAAATCAAGCATTTTACTGATTTTAAGCCTTTTTGCTTTTTATTATTACGGTTCATTCTAAGATATATACTTATTATTTTGCAATATCGCGTAAGCGACCACTCAAACGAAGTGGTGACATTGGATAAATCTTCATTCGTTGAAAGATTTATCTTTCAACATAAGTGATTGTGACACACAAAATGTAAAAAATAATAAACATATATTTTAGAATGAACTGTAACATTTTCATATTACAATATAATTTTTCTCAGAATTGGTTAAATTTATGCAACCAAATTTTGTAATTTGTACTGTATCTTCTATTCTTACCCCAAATTTTCCTGGAATATAGATACCTGGCTCATTTGTTACAACCATATTTTCTTTTAATAATGTATCTGATTTATAACTAATATATGGTGCTTCATGTATTTCCATTCCTACTCCATGCCCTAAACTATGTATTAAATCATATCCATTTAATTTAAAATCATTTTCCACCATTTTTGTTAATAACCTTGTACTTGCTCCATCTTTAAAATCATTTGCTGTTTGTGTCTGATTTTTTAAAATCAAGTCATAAACTGGTTTTACATATTCTGGAACTTCTCCTACAAAAAATGTTCTTGTCATATCTGAGCAATATCCGTTTACCTTACATCCCATATCAATCGTTATAATATCGATATCCTGTATTTTTCTATCCGTTGGAATAGCATGTGGTTTTGAAGTATTTTCCCCTGATGCCACAATGGTATCAAAAGATAGACCATCTGTTCTTTGTTTGTAATACTCTTCTATTTCATTTGCTATTTGTTTTTCAGTCATACCTGGTTTAATATAGTCTAATATATATGAAAAACAATTATCTGTAATTTCACATGCTTTTCTTATATTAGTAATTTCTTCATCATCTTTTATCATTCTTTGCTTTTCTATGATATGTTCTGTTTCTACTAAACTATTAATTTTATATTTTCTCATATATTCTTTATATTGTGCATATGTAACATAATATTCTTCAAATCCAACATTTTCACAAAACATAAAGAAATTTTCGTAGTCTTCTTTTGATACATCATTCATATCATAAACGATAATTTCATCATACAATGTTAATATACTATGAACATGCTCTATATATCTTGCATCTGTTATATAAATATTTTCTTTTCTAGTTAATAATAATATTCCTTCTGCATCTATATTTGTCAAATATTTGATATTTATTGGATTGGATATAATTAAGCCTTGTAAATCCAAACTTGACATTTTATTTCTTAACCATTGTAATTTAGGATTCATTGTATCATCCCCTCTTGTGATTCATATATTTTTATATCTTATAAAAATGTTCCAAGACAAATCTCGCTTTAAGAAAGCTTTTCTCTATATGATATTTTCTATAGTATGAGAAACTTCCCCAATTGAACATTTTAGTTATACATTCCTAATGTAAATATTTTCATTAATACAAACTTTATTGTTTCAAATGGTATATACATGCTAATAAATGTTGCTATTACAATAAATGGTCCAAATGGTATATATTCATCTGTTTTCTTCACTTTTGTAATTAACAACCCTACACTTAGAATCGCGCCTATCAAGAAAGATATTAATGTGATTACTACAATATTAGACAATCCAAAATAGAGTCCTAATGCTCCCATTAATTTGACATCCCCAAATCCCATAGCCTCTTTTCCATAAAATAGTCCGCCTACTAATGTGATTAATAAAAAGATTCCTGCACCTGCTAACATTCCTAATAACATATTTAAAGTAATTGCTACATCTGATAATCCATATATAAAAGCAAATATTAATCCGATTTCAAATATTGTTAGATTTAGCCTATTTGGTATAATTTGCGATTTATAATCTATAACAAATGCACTCAACAACATTGGTGTTAAAATCAAGAATTTTATTAAATCTAAATTAGCAATGAATGTATCTTTTATGCCGAATGTATAAACTAATGTTACATAAATTGCTGATGTTAATAACATCAATATATAGTTTGGTTTAAAATTTCTCTTATATTCTTTAAATATATCTAATGATAAAAACTTCTTATATTCTGGTAATCTCTTATTTGCCCAATCCACTAATTGCCCCACAAATAAGCCTAATATTGCAACTACTAGGTAATAGGCTATATGTACATCATTATAATACATTATTTTCTCCTTTTTTTATTCTTTCCTTCTTATTCAATTTTATCATTTTATCTTTTGTTTGCTTGTTTTGATTTTATCTTGTTTTTTATTTTATTCTCTATTGGTCTTTTCCATGCTGTATACCAAAAATCTTTTTCTTGTATTGGTTCTACTAATATAGCATACATATTGCATCTTTTTCCACCAATGACATCTGTAAATATTTGATCTCCTACAATAGCGATATTTTCACTTTTTTCTCCTAATTCCTTTTGAGCTTTCTTAAAACCTCTTTTTAGTGGTTTCATAGCAAAATATTGATATGGTATCTCTATTTTTTTTACAATATTTTCAATTTTTTCCTTATCATTTGTATTGGATAATATATATAGTTTTACACCTTGACCTTTTAATTCTTTTGCCCATTTTATGACACTTTCTGTCATTTGTTTTGTACGGTCTACTAATGTATTATCTACATCCAATAATAATGCTTTTATTTTATTTTTATTTAAAAATTCTACATTTATATCTTCTACTCTTTTAAAATATGCATCTGGATATATATTCATACTTTTCCCCCACTATACGTATATATTATCAATTCATTATTTTTTTGTCAATAGACTTTTACTGTTGCCATTGGGTCCATTGGGACCTGGTCCCGATGGACCCAAAATTATTCTACTTTTACTAAATTAAAATCAAGCGCATCTGCACTAACTAATTGAAAATGAATTCCAAAATGTTCTCCTTCTACTGCTTCTTTTATGGCTATACTGTGTAAATGCCCATAATAACATCTCTTTATTTCATATTTCTTTAACATTCTAATAAATTCATTCATTTCATTATTTTGTATATTTTGATTTATAATTGGTGGATAATGTAAAAATGCTATTATTTCTTTATCTGCACCATAATTTTCTATTCCATTTTTTATGGATAATTCTAATCTTGCTACTTCTCTTTGAATCATTTTTTGGCTTTCAGCATCTTCCCCAAAAGACCAGCCTCTTGTTCCTACAATAATTTTATTTTCATATTTATAAGCATTGTTGTATATAAAATCAATATCTTTAAAATTATTTTCTTTTATATAATTTCTCATGCTATTTACTGTTGACCACCAATAATCATGATTTCCTTTTAATAATAGTTTTTTGCCAGGTAAAGAATTTAGATATTCAAAATCTTTATATGTATCTTTTAAATACATTGACCATGAAAAATCTCCTGGTAAAATAACCAAATCATTTTCTGTTACTGCACTTATCCAATTTTCTTTTACTTTTTCTTCATATCCTTCCCAATTTTCTCCAAAAACGCTCATTGGTTTATCTTCATTAAAGGATAAATGAAGGTCTCCAATCGTATATATTGACATGTATTTACTCCATTCTAATTAATATATTCATCATATAGAAAAAATCGGCTTTTAGTTTGACTCTATGTAGATTTTCTCATATACAACAAAGTTCAGTTTGTTACAATTTTAAATTTGGTATTGCATTTAAATCTAATGTATCTCTTTTTCCTTGCATATAGTTATAATATCCAGCTGATGCAATCATAGCCGCATTATCTGTGCATAGTTTTAAATCTGGCATATATATTTCCATACCTTTTTGTTTTAACTCCATAAATGCTTTTCTTATATAACTATTAGCTGATACACCACCTGCTAATGCAATTGTTTTAATTCCTGTTAATTTAATTGCTTTACTGATATTTTCTATTAATATTTCTGTCACTGTTTTTTCAAAGCTTGCACATAAATCTGCTTTATTAATTTCTGGATTTTTATGATGTAAATTAATCACTGCTGTTTTGATTCCACTAAAACTAAAATCCATATTTTCAAAATGTGTTTTTGGTAAATCTATTGTTGGTTTTCCTTCTTGTGCTAATTTGTCTACCTTAGGTCCACCAGGATAGCCTAGTCCCACTACTCTTGCTACCTTATCAAATGCTTCTCCAATAGCATCATCTCTTGTCTTGCCTAAAACTTCAAATTCTGTATAATCTTTTACATGTATAATTTGTGTATTACCACCTGACATCATTACACATAAAAATGGTGGCTCTAGCTCTTTATATGTAATATAATTTGCTGCAATGTGTCCTTGAATATGATTTACTCCCACCAGTGGTTTATTAATTGCAAAACTCAATGCTTTTGCATAAGATAATCCCACCAATAAAGCACCAACAAGTCCTGGTCCATATGTAGGTGTAACAGCATCTATTTGTTCTAAAGTCATTTTTGCTTCCTCTAATGCTTTTTTGGTTACTCTAGAAATGGCTTCTATATGATTTCTAGATGCTATTTCTGGTACGACGCCTCCATATTTTTCATGAATTGGTATTTGTGTATCAATCACATTAGATAATATTTCTCTACCATTTTTTACGATTGCTACTGATGTTTCATCACAGCTTGATTCAATTCCTAATGTATAAATATCTTCCATTTTTCCTCCATACATTATATTTATTCTTTCATATATTTTTCTTCATTTTTATCTCATATTTAATTTATGTTTTTCTCTTATATTTTCGTGCTAATTATATCATTTTTATATAAATAAGTAAAGCTTGCTAAAGCCCTTATTTTCAGTTAAATCTTGTTTCATGAAAATCTTTTTTCTTTATTCTTTTAACAAAAAGGAAGATTGCTAGCTTCGATTTCTAGCAATCTTATTTATATTATTGTTCTCAGTAATTTTAATATTTATAATCCCCATATTGCAGCTGCTAGATTAGATATCCAACCACCTACTGCTCGAATTCCTGGTGAAATAATATATGATGTTAATCCTGTTACCCATAATACAACAAACACAATGTAAAAGATTTGTTCATTATTGATGAAAAATTCTTTTGCCTTATATGGTAAAAATGGCATAATCACTTTAGATCCATCTAATGGTGGTAATGGAATTAAGTTAAATAATCCTAGTCCCACATTGATTGATACTGTTGCACTAATTAGACTCATAATAATTCCACCCATTGTAGACAATAAAAATGAAGCACTTGCAAATTTATAGATTCCATAATATATAATTGCAAATAAAATGGCAAGTAAAAAGTTCATAACTGGTCCTGCAATAGAAACAAGAGCCTCTCCTTTTTCCATAGACATTTTCCTTGTATAATTTCTTGGATTTACATGAACTGGTTTTCCCCAACCAAATCCTGCAAATAACAATAATACAGTTCCAATCGGGTCTAAATGGTCAAATGGATTTAAACTAAGTCTCCCTTCTCTTCTTGCTGTATCATCTCCCAATCTATCTGCTACAAATGCATGAGCAAATTCATGAAATGTGATTGCAATCAACACTCCTGGTACGCTAATTAATAATGAAAATAACATTCCAGGATTGCTTACATATTGTACAACCATAGATAATACCATGATTCCTAATATAATATAAATAACTCTTTTATCAAATGAAAAATTAAACATATTTACTCCTATCTTCCCCTTTTGAATTTATTTAATCAGTTTCTTCTAATCATTACCTATTTTTCATATCTTTCTTCTCTATTCTAGTATAATTCAAATACATCATTTCATAGCTCCTAGTAGTTTTAGTCTATCTTTCTTCCTTTGGTTCTTCTTGTAATTTATACATCTCTTTAAAAATCTTGCCATTTATATCCTCTTCACTTTCTACACTTGGTATTCTTAAATGCATAAAACTATCTGCGTCTCCTGGATAACTGAATATATGCCCATTCGGATAATGGTGAAGTAACCTTCTAAAAGTAAGTAACAATCTTTCCGTCTTTATTTCGCTAATCAAATCCTCTTTTTTATATGCTCTTTCAAAATGATATTTTGCTCTTTTATATACTTCCGGATATTCTTCTCTCTTCTCGTCAGTCCATTCCTTTTCAAACGTTGACAAGATTTGTAGATTTCTTCTAATATGATAATCATAATCAAGGACATATAAACTCGGAACTTCGATTTCGTTGATACCTTCTTTATGTAACATATTTATAAAAATGCTTAATGATAATAGCATCTTTGGCTCAACCTTATATGTGTCTTCCTCTGGTACTCCTACATTCACCTTATATTTTGCTCTTTCTACTTTTTTACTTAAATTGTTTTTTTCATAACTATCAGTTTTATCTTGTATTGATCCAATAGAACATACTTTATTTCCATTTTTTTCGAAAATCCCATATCTTATTACAGGAAGTGTATAATGAGGTCTATCAAATAGCTCTTTATTATCATAATATTTTTTATCATAAATTGTGATTTCAATTTGTCTTGAATTTTCATCCCAGGTTCTAGCCATCCCATTTTTTACGCAAAGTATATGGTTATCTAAAAAAGACATGCTTCCTAAACAAGTTTCTTTATCATATTTTTCAAAAGTGCTATCATTTATCATCTCTACTTGTTTTCTTAAAAATTCTTCTGGACAATGAAAATCATCTGGTGTCGCTCTTAACCAAATTTGCTCAAAACAATTATTTTTTTCATACACTTGAAATCCAGACATTCCACTTCTTAAGAAAAACAACTCAATATCTTTTTCATAAAACTGCCTTAATAATTCAAAAAATTTTCTATAATTATTTACTATCATTACAGGAAGTTTTGCATTTTCATTTTTTTGTTTTAGTGTTTGCAATATTTTTTGTGATTCTTTTTGGTAAAAATCATATTTTTGAATATAATCATTTAAAACTTCTTCTACAAAAGCAATTGCTTCCTCTTCCATAAATGCAAATCTAAAATTAGGTAATTCTTTACTAAATAATATTTTATATAATGTTTCTGTAATAAATTCTCTTGATACATTTTCAAAAGTTGGTAACAAACTTTCTGCTACTGTCCATTTGTATGATTTCATACTTACTCCTTTTTTTCTTTTAATAGATATATTTATCATACCGCTTTATTATATCATATTATAAAAAAACTTCAATGATTTATAGTAAAATCTTCCAGTTCTTAATCAATAATTATATAAAAAAGAAAAAACATCTTTAAAAAGTAATTTTCATCCAAGAATTTTACTGTTAATGTTGCTAATGTCAATTGAAAAAGTAAAATATATTTAGAAAAAGTAACTTCTAATTACCAGTTAAATGCTATTTAAAAGGATTTAATTGATTAAAAAGGATTGCTT
>CAJFLB010000005.1 GCA_904387305.1 uncultured Clostridia bacterium | reverse complement strand
TGGATTTTTCTTTGCTAGAAAAACCTTTTTAATTTCAATACTTTCTGGAATTATAAGTGATTTATTTATACCGTTCTGGAATGTTACTTCGGTGTGTACTGTACTTTTGCTAATTCCAAATTTTTTTGCTGCACCTCTTACTGTATCTTTTGAGTCTATGATATATTGTGCAAGTTCTATTGCACGTTCTTCTATTGATACACCTTTCATTTATTCTAACTCCTTCTATTTAGAATACTTTTGTTTAATTGTATTCTTGTATTTTTTGAGTTAGAACTTTTCTCTACTTTTCTAATTTAACTATATATATTTAAGTTCTCGAAGAATCGTAAAATTTGTCGACGCGAAAAATTGCATAGTAATATTTCCTATTCAACAAAAAAAAGCTCTCCTCATTGTGGAATAGCTTTTTTTACATGTTCAGTTATTCTCTTTTATCATATTTTTCTCTTCTTGTGCAATTTTCATAATTTCTTTTCTAAGCAAAACACTATCTAATTCCATAATATCTGCATTGAATTTTTTATTAAATAACTTTTCCAAATTTTTTTGTACTTCTAAATCTTGTGCTATTACATAACTTTTTCCATCCTTCAAACAGATAAGATTCAACATCCATTTATTTCCAATATTGTTCAGCACAGTATATATAATATCTTTGTCTCTTAAAACCTCTTCTTTATCCCATATTGTTAGCTGACTAAAAATTGGTGGTAATATCGAATTAACATATTCTGTTTTTGTATCATTTTCTATAGCTAATTTTAAATCTTTGTTGATTTGTAATTGACATTCTAGGAAATATTTTTCTGGATACTTTCTATCTTGAATGATGCTTTCTAACTTTTCATAAGCGGTTATATCTCTTTCAGAAGTTACTTTTGCTTTCAAATTTAAAGTATTATCTAAAATAGCTGATATCAATAAAATGGCTAGTTCTTTTGTAATTTCATATAGGAAACCTTCCTTTTCATACAGTTCAACAATAACTGTTGCTACTGAACCTAGAAATTCTATTTTTGCTTTATCTTGAAGTTTATTTCTCCAATATTCCTCATATCCCACATGATGATCTATGACTTCTATTATCTTATCTTCATTTACAAATTTATCAAAAAATGCTTTATTAGAAACATCTATGATAATAAATTCATCTTCTTTAGAAGGTTTATAGTTGTCTAATCCAATATTTAATTTTAATAAACTCGAAGGTATACTTTCATTCGTTTTTGCACTAGATACAGCTTTTGCTTCTTTCCCTTTTAAATTTAACAAGTTTGCATAAGCTATACAACTTGCGTAAGCATCTATATCTATATATTTACTACCAGATGTAACAACAATCATTTTATCACTTCACTATCCTCTTCTTCTAATCTTAATAAACGATTATATTTAGCAATTCTATCTCCTCTTCTAGGTCCTCCTATTTTAATATATGTAGAACCTAATGCAACTGCTAAATCACACATAAATGTATCTTCTGTTTCTATTGATCTTTGTGACACACAAGTTACCATATTTTTTCTTTTGGCTTTTAAAAACGCATTTATTGTATCTGTTAAAGTTCCTACTTGATTCATTTTGATAATGATACCATTTGCTAATTCAGAATTTATATATTTATCCTGTGTAGCAAATAAGTCATCTCCTACAATCGCTATATTTGGATTTTGCGATTTAATTAATTTCCAATATTTTATATCATCTGAGTCAAATGGGTCTTCCACATATGTCATATTATATTTTTTTATATATCCCATTAATATGTCATTTAATTTTTGAGAACTTAGGATTTGCCCATTATATTCATACCTTTCGTTTTTGTGAAAATGTTCTGCTGCAACATCTATTGCAATACTTACATATTTTTCATAATGTAATTTTTCTATTGTCTCTTTAAGCATTTTCATTTTTTCTTCTTCTGTTAATTCTTGCACAACCATTCCACTAGAAGCTCCATAATATTTTAAAATGTTTCTTCTTTTCACTTCATTTTCTATATCTGTATAAATTTTGGTAATCACAGGTACAGATTTTGAAAATGGATGTATATCAACTGCCACCATAATATTTTGAATAGAACCTTTTTCTTCTTGATTATGTATGCCTCCAGAAAAAATGGCAACAAGAGGAATTGGTGATGAATTTTTTACATGATAATTTGCTATTTTCCTTATATATTCCACTAATGTCATATTCTGATTTTTAGCACATATTCTTGCATATGCTAGAGAAAATGGTAGACAAACATTCGTCCCTAACTTTTCCATATATTGATTTAAAAAATTGTCAAAATCACTTTGACTGTTAAATTCTTTACAATATATTTCTTCTATCATTTGATTTAAACTATTCATATGAATATGACTTGTTGTTAAAATTTCTCTTCTTCCTGGAATAATGGCAGATGGACTTGATGCGATTGCTTTTCTATTATCATTTGTTACCATTTCTACCTCTAAAGCTTCTTTTCCTTCTGAATTTAATATGTTTCTTACTTTGATTTCTTTTATTTTTATCATCTAATTCTCCTTATGCAAATTTTTTATAATATATGGAAAAATATCGATTGCTTTTTGAATTGGTAATTTTCCTCTTTCTGCATTTTCTTCATCAAATTTTATACTTCCATCTTTTATACATTGATTTCCTGCAATTAGAACAGGAACTTTATCAGTAGAATGTATTTTTAATTCACATGGTGTGGCATGATCACATGTAATAATAACGATATCCTCATTTGTTATATCTTTTACTAATCCTGCTATAAAATATTTATCTATAAATTCAATTGCTTTAACCTTTTCCTTAGGTTTATTATCATGCCCTGGTTCATCTGGTCCTTTTATATGTATAAATTTAACATCTGCCTTATCTTGTACAAAAATTTTCTCTGCATTTATCATAAAATCCTTATCTAATTGCAAGTCTAAAGATTTGGAAAATGTAAATTTGGCACCAATTAATTTTGCTATTGCATTTTCAGCAGGTAATTGACCATACATAGAAAGTGTTAGTCCAAATTTATCTTGAAATTGTGGCATTTTTTTAGGTGGCATTCCACCATCTCTGAAGATTAAATAATTAGCAGGCATTTCACCTTTTTCTATTCGTCTATGGTTTACTTCACTTTTGGATAAAATTTCATTGGATTGTTTGACAAAATCATTTACAATTTCTGCTGTCTTTTTACTTTCTTCTTTCCCATCCAATGACACACATGTTAATGGTTTTGGTTCATAATTTTTTACTGGCTTTCCCCAAACACCATCTTTCTTAAAACCTGGATCTGTATTAGATACATTTCCAGATAATTTTACATGTTTACTATATATTACTAAGATTCCTCTATGATGTCCAAATGCAAGTAACTTGAACGCAACTCCATACTTAGATAACGTTACATTTTCTGTTATCTCTTTAGCCAAAGATTGTAATTCTTCATCTTCTAATCCTCTAGCCGTTCTTCTATCTAATGTTCCTAATGTTTCATCATATGAAGCAAAATTGATTCTAAAAGCTACATAATCATATCCTTTAGGAATAAATCCGGTTCCTAATCCTTCTAGCGTTCCTCTTCCTGGATAATATATCTTTGGGTCATATGAGAGTAATGCCATACTTCCCGAATCAGATTCTGGTGTTATATGTTCATCTATAACTGTAATAAGAGATTCAGCCCCTCTTTGTGCCAATATATCCATATGTGGTGTATTAGCCACTTGCAAAGGTGTCTTATTTTCAAGTTCTTTTATTTTTCTATCTGCCGCCCCATCTAATATAACCATATAAATATGCATAATCTTTAACCTCTCTTATCTTTTTCTTCTTCATCCAATAAGTCTTTTACTCTTTTATCTAATTGATTTTCTACCATATAGTTATAAACAAAATTTGGTACATATTGTTTCCATTCTTTTCCCTCTTGAATATATTTACGGATATCAGATGCACTGATTCCTTTATTTTCTAATGAAACTCTCCACAATACTTCCACATCTAGTTTTAAATCTTCTTGCAACATTTTTAATTTTTCTTCTCCCCATTTATCATAGATTGTCATATAATATTTTGCATTTAATGGAGCATAATTAAATATCTTCTCAGGAAAATTTATAGGAAATGGAACAATATCAAATTCTGCTTGATTAACTCCTGCTTCTATTAGAGAATATTTTATACATTCCATTCTTTCAAAATAAGTAAGTGGATTTGAACTTCTTTTAGATCTATGAGGATTATTTGATGTATATTTGGTTAAATCTTGTTCTGGATTACAAATTCCTATAATTAAATGTTCACATCTTTCTTTTCCAGCCAATAAATATTTCATATGGTCATTGTGTAATAACTGAAATCTTCCATGTATAACTCCTAGTTTATCTTTCATACTATTATCATCCTTTCTAACTATAAAACCTTCTAGAAAATGCCTACTTTTCTAAGTACGTTCTTTTATATTTTATGAAATTATATCATGCATCTTTTTCAATGTAAAATGAATAATTCAATTTTAGTTATTACCACAAGTTATTTCTTGTTTACAAAATGATTTTCTATTATTTCTACAAATTTATTTAATTCTTTAAATTTTCTCTCCCTATTTATATATATACCAAATTCAATTGGTTTTATATGAAATTCTGTGTTTAATATGCATAAATTGTGTTTTTTGATTTCTTCTTCAACAAACTCTTTTGTAACTAATCCTATCCCATCATTATTTTTTATAATTTCTGTTATGGTTTTATAAGTTGCATGTTTTATATCTTTAAAATCTTCATATTTAGAATTCAATGATTGAAAAAAATTATGTGCTGTTTCAGATGTTTTTTTAGGCATATATATCGTCGTATTTTTTAGTTCCTCAAATGTTACTAATTTATTTTTTCGTTTATAATTTTGGTTAGCAATTAAAACTTCATTCCATTCTCCTAATTTTATAAATTTGATATGTTTATCATGAGATTTTGTATATATTTTTTTAGAAAAAATGATGTCCAATTCTCCGTTCTTTAATGATAAAAGCATTTGTTCATTTTCTTCATTTAATACATTTATCTTAGAATTTGTATTTTTTATATAATATTCACTCATGCAATCACTAAAAATTTTGTTTAATATAGTAGAATGTATTCCTAAATTGATGTCCCTCATTTTTAGGTATTTATTCTCCACATTTATTAATACCTCCACAGAATTTTTTATTTCTTCATATAATTCCATTCCTTGCTTTGTTAATTTTATACCATGATTACTTCTTATGAATAATTTTGTTTTCAATAAATTTTCTAAATTTTTCATATGTTTTGTTACTGCTGGCTGTGTTAAATTTAATTTTTCGCTTGCTTTGGTTATATTCTGTTCTTTTGCTACTATGACAAATATTTTGTATAATTCTAAATTTACCATTTTCAAAAATCTCCTTTAATTGATTTTTCTTTTGAAAATAAAATTTTAATATTTATTTTCACTTTGAGTTGCGTAACTTAAAGTTTCATATTGTTTCCTATTTAACAAAAAAACATTTAGACATTATAAAATGTTTCTAAATGCTTTATTTATTTTTTATAATATCTTTAATCACTTCTCCAGCTATAATCATCCCTGCAACAGATGGAACGAAAGATATACTAGCAGGTGTTCTAGATTCTATATCATGTTTGATTGGCTCTTCCTTAGAATATAGAACTTTTAAATCGTTGATTCCTCTTTTCTTTAATTCTTTTCTCATTACTTTTGCTAGTGGGCATACTGATGTTTTATAAATATCTGCTATTTCAAACTTAGTCGAATCCAATTTATTTCCTGTACCCATGCAAGAAATAATAGGAATTTGCTCTTCTTTTGCTCTTTGAATTAATTTTAGTTTTGTTGTAATCGTATCTACTGCATCTACCACATAATCTACGGTATTGTCTATGAGTGTTTCTTCTCCCTCTTCTATATCTTGTGGTATATACGTTTCTACATTTACCTTAGGATTGATAGATAAAATTCTCTCTTTCATGCAATCTACTTTTAATTTTCCTATATTTGAAATAGTTGCATGAATTTGTCTATTTAAATTACTAGGAGCAATCACATCATTATCTACCAAAACGATATTTTCTACGCCTGCTCTTACTAATCCTTCTACAACAAATGAACCTACACCACCTATTCCATATACAATTACTTTGCTTTTCGCCAATTTTTGTATATTCTCTTTTCCAATTAATAATTCAGTTCTTGATTTCCATTCTTCTTCCATCTGTCTCTTCTTTCTTATTCTTTATTTTTTAATTCTGATAGTTTGTCATATAATTTTTTACTATATTCTTTTTGTAAAAATAGCCTTGGTACCTGTTTAATAATTTGTATATTATTTACACTTCCATCTTTAAACTCTAGCTTTATTTTATATCTTATCAATCCTTTTTTTACTTTTTTTATTTTTAAATCGTCAAGCTTTACAAAAAATCCATTTTTTATAATTTTTCTGCCAAATTTTGATAATTCAAAAAAATATAATTTTTCATCATCAAAATATACTATATATGGTATCGTTCTTGATACAGAATACATATCTTTTATAATATATTCTCTAGCAGTTAGACTCATTTCTGCCAGCAAATAATTTTCTTCGTTTAAATGATTCGTTTTTAAAAATTCTCTAATACTTTCTCCATTAATTTTTCCTATTTTAAATTCTTTAATGGAAAGTTTTTCTCCTTTTGTAAATACTTCTGCATCTGCTTCTTCTATTTTCATATTTTCTTTAAACTTTTTAATAGTTTTATTAGCACAAAAAAATCCAATGAATGCTCCTATGCCATATATGATTACCATAATAATATTAAATTGAAAATTGAAAAAGTAAATTAATATATGTATTATAATATTTATTATGATAAAATTTCTATTGAATGTTTCTTTAAATACTACACTTTTACATTTCTTAGATATTTTTCCTGCTATCATGCTTCCTAATAAAGGAGATATAAATAGTATGATAAAGGTAGGAATATAAGCATTTGTAGATAACAATATCGTAATTGTACAAATCATAAATAATTCTGTAAATATCATTAATGATGCCCCATATCTAAATAAAAAAGAATTTTGTGTTGTTTTGATTGTACTCAACTCCTTTTCTCATTTTTTATTATTTTATAATATTCTAGTTCATTTGTAAATACTTTTAATTTTCAGTTTCAGATTTCTAACAGGGAGGGTGGTATATATTATTTTTGAATTATTGACGAATGTGCCGCGGAATAGATGTATAAATTCTTAGGTTTAAATAAATGAGGAAGCGCGAGCAGCGAGAGGCTCGTTTAGTTAAACCTTAGAATTTATAATCTATATAGCAAGCCGAGGAAATAATGAAAAAATAATATATACCACCCTCCCTGCTAGACATCTAAAACTGAAAAATTTTGATAACTTGATTATTCTGGTTACCTAGTATATAATTAACTTACTAAGAAACTACAAATAAAAGGAGTTTTTCATGTTAAGAATTCACAATATAAAAATCAAAAAAAATATATCTGATGAAGAGCTAATTGATTTTGTTCTTCATAAATATCATATTCATTCTGAAGATATGCTAGAGTGGAATATTTCTAAAAAATCAATTGATGCCAGAAAGAAAAATGATATATTTTTTAATTACACCATTGATATTCAAGTAAAAGATGAAACTAAATATCCCCATATTTCAAAAGTAGAAATTTCAGATATTGAACAAGATATAAAAAATCGTATTCAAATAGATTTTTTAAATAGTTTGAAAACTTGTCCTTCTCCTGTCATTGTTGGAGCAGGTCCTGCTGGTTTATTTTCTGCTTTAACACTTGTTCAACATGGTATAGCTCCTATTATTATTGAACAAGGAAAAACAGTTGATGCTAGAAAACAGGATGTGGATTGTTTTCTACACGATAAACAATTAAATCCTTATTCAAATGTACAATTTGGTGAAGGTGGTGCTGGTACATTTTCAGATGGAAAATTAACAACTGGAATTCATAACCCTTTATGTCAGAAAGTTTTAAAAGAATTTGTGAATTTTGGTGCACCAAAAGAAATTTTATATTTATCTAAGCCACATATTGGAACAGATAAATTAATTGATATTATTAGAAATATGAGAAACTATATATTATCAAAAGGTGGTAAATTTTATTTTAATACAAAATTTATCGATTTTACTGTCAAAAATAATAAGGTATATTCCGTATTACTAAAAAATTTAGAAGATAATACAAATTTTGAACTTACTACCAATCATTTAATTTTAGCAATTGGTCACAGTTCTAGAGATACTTTTGAATTACTATATCAAAATGGAATTATGATGGAAAAGAAAAACTTTTCTGTAGGTGTTCGAATTGAGCATCTTCAAAAAATGATTAATCAAGCACAATATGGAGAAAATCCGAAATTACAATTACCTCCTGCTGAATATAAATTAGCATATCATTCTCCAACTGGTCGTTCTTGTTATACATTTTGTATGTGTCCTGGAGGAACTGTTATTGCTTCTTCTAGTGAAAAAAATACAATTGTTACAAATGGTATGAGTACCTATTTAAGAAATGGTAAAAATGCCAATTCTGCTTTATTAGTAAATGTAATACCAGAGGATTTTACAGATGTTTCTCCTTTAGCTGGTATTTATTTTCAAAAAGAGTTAGAAGAAAAAGCATTTGTATTGGGTGGTTCTAATTATTACGCACCTATTCAAAAAGTAGAAGACTTTTTAAATAATCAAAAATCTTCTACCATTGGATTAGTTACTCCTTCTTACTTGCCGGGAACAACCTTATCAAATTTAAATGAAATTCTTCCAAGCTTTGTTTCTTCTACTTTAAAAGAAGGAATCTTATACTTTGACAAAAAACTAAAAGGATTTGCTCATCCTGATAGTATCTTGACTGGTGTTGAAACAAGAAGCTCTTCACCTGTAAAGATTCCTAGAAATACCAAATTTGTATCTAATATAGATGGAATTTATCCCTGTGGAGAAGGTGCCGGATACGCAGGAGGCATTATGTCTGCTGCTGTTGATGGAATTAAAATAAGTTTATCTATTTTAGGGGCTATGGATTAGCCCTTATTTCTTTTATAATATCTGCTAATGATGTTACTAAATATTCTACATCTTCTTTGGTATTTTCATCCCCAAAAGTCACTCTCAAAGTTCCTTCTGCATATTCACTTGTTAATCCAATGGCAGTTAAAACATGTGATGGCATATTGCTTCCAGAAGAACAAGCACTTCCTGCTGATGCACATATTCCTTTTTCATCCAATTTCATTAATAATTCATTACCATTGATTTCTTTAAACGATACATTACTATTTCCTGGTAATCTATGTTTCATAGAACCATTTATTTTTATGTCTGAAACCTGCTTTTGTATTTCAGAAAAATAAAATTCTCTTAATTCTTTTAATTTATTTATATGGGGTTCCATATTATTTTTCGCGATTTTGCAAGCTTCTCCCAACCCAATTATTCCTGGTACATTTTCAGTACCTGCTCGTTTTTCCCTTTCTTGATGACCTCCATCAATTAAGTTTTTAAATTCAATATTTTTATTGACATACAATGCGCCTATTCCTTTAGGTGCTCCTATTTTATGACCTGACAAAGATAACATATCAATATTCATTTCTTTCACATCGATTTTTACATTTCCACAGGCTTGAACAGCATCTGTATGAAAAATAATTCCTTTTTCCTTTGCAATTTCTCCTATTTTTTGAATTGGTTGAATAGAACCGATTTCATTATTAGCAAACATGATACTAATCAGTATGGTATCTTCTGTTATGGCATTTACAAGCTCTTCTAAATTGATAATTCCATCTTTATCTACATTCAAATAAGTTACCTTAAAGCCATTTTCTTCTAGTGTTTTACAACTATTTAATATTGCATGATGTTCTATTTTGGTTGTTATTACATGTTTTCCTTTGTTTTTATTTAAATACATAATTCCTTTTAATGCTGTATTATCACTTTCTGTTCCTCCACTTGTAAAATAAATTTCATTTTTATCACAATTGATTAAATCTGCAACATGTTTCCTGGCTTCTTCTATTCCTACCTTTGCTGTTCTTCCTAATATATATAATGACGACGGATTTCCATAAGATTCTACAAAATAAGGAAACATTTTGTCTATTACTTCTTTTTTTACCTTCGTTGTCGCTGCATTATCAAAATATCTTATCTTCATTTTACTTCTTCCTTTCTTTGTTGGAGCAAAACAACGTTTTTTAATAGGATTTTTTATTTAAGAACAAGTTGGCATTTTTTAGTATTTTCCTAATCATAACATTCACTCCTATCTTATTTTATGCTACTTTTCTTGGATTATTTCTTTTATTTTATCTATCTCCTTCATTGTTGCTTTATATCCGTATTCATAACAACTATCTATTTTTTTCAAATCTAGCAATCCCATTTTATCTGTTCCTATTGTCAAAACATAATCACTTTGCTTTAAATTTTCTTCCGATATTTTATTTCCCATCAAATCAATTGTTCTCATGGCTATATCCATATAATTACTATCATCTGTTATATCATCTGATTTGAAATTAACTGCCAATACTTTTTCAATGCCTAATTTTTTCACTTCTAATACTGGTACATTGTCTAATGCTCCACCATCTAAAAATTTGTGTTCCTCAAAATCACAAGGGCAAAATACAGCTGGAAAACTACTTGTTGCTCGCAATGCTTTTCCAATTTGAATATTTCCTATATATTTTTTATATGAGCTTTTTTCATTTGGTATTTGATTGGTAAATATATATTCTTTTCCGTCTTTTATATCAACAGTAGGTATGGATATCGGCATTTTTGTAATTTGAGAAATCATTTCTATCCCCTTATCTTTTGCTAATTTATTAAACAGTTTCTCTATTTTTTCCCCTCTTCTAAATCCAGTATTTTCTTTTTTTAGTACTTGATGTATTCTCGAAAATATAGGATTTTGTCCTATGCCGACTATATCTTTTGCATGTGTTTTAAATAACTGATACATATCTTCTGGAGAATATCCTAAAACATACAAACCTGCAATTAATGCTCCTGAGCTAGTCCCTCCTATAGCCTCTATTGCTATACCACTTTCTTCTAAAGCCTTTAACACTCCTGCATGTGCAATTCCCCTCATACCACCACCAGATAATGCAATTCCTAATTTCACACTTTCACCTTTTCTTTTTTAATTTTATATAGTATTTACAATTTGGTATTTTTTAATCACTTATTCTTGTTTTCATTTTAAAACTTAGCTATATAGTTAAATTAGAGGGCATTATGAATAATATGAGTGATTAATAGAATTTGATAAATTATGTAAATTATGTTATAATATAGTTATAAGTTAAGTTGATGGAAAGTGTCTAAAACTTTGGACACTGCCTTTCTTCTTACTTAAGAAAATTAAACATTTTTAGTCTCACAACAGTGAGAGAAAGGAGTTAAAAAATGATAAAAGAAATTAAAAGAGGAAACCGGGAAGAAGTAAATTGTGGAGAAGTTTTTGACGTCTCCATCACTGAAAGTAATGGAAACAAAATCTTTTTCCATTACGAATTCGATGGAAATCTTACGGTTTCCAAAATCGACCCCTTAGAACTGCAGAACGAAGCCCCTATCGCTTGGGGATTTTTACCTCAGCAAATGAAAGAGGCTTATTTTAAAGAAAAGTTTCCTAATGAGGAAAGGCCTCTGGAAGCTTGGGCCAAGAACCACAAAGTGCTTAGTGATTTTATAACAGTAAGCCTTTGTGATGAGCTTGGACCTTGGGACAAAGCTCAAGTGTTAAAAACTTGGTCCCAGCAGCCAGGTACTTGTTATAAAAGTCATATATTAAACATAGATGACAAGTATTTGGTAAAGTTTTGCTCGTCTGGACCAGACGAGATAAGCTTAATCACTGTTGAGAAATACAGTGATTATGTCAAAGCTCAAAAGAGCTTTGGCAGGAGAGTTTCAAAACTCTCTAGAGAAGCAGACGTGCCTTGGAAAATAGGCGTGTTTGCAGGAAATATCGCATCTGATAAAGATGCGATTATGGTCCTTAAAAAGATACGGGAAGCAACACCCGTAGAGGATTCGGACCTACTGTGGGAGTTATCCTGCGGTATAAACCGTAGGAACGAGGCAATTAAGCAGGTCCTAGGGGAAGAAGTTTGGTCTCTTTTGTCCTGCAAAGGGCAAAACCAGACAAAAACATTAGCTTTATATTTGTCTGGACGGCAAATATAAGCTTAAAGGAAGAAGGTGTCTAAATAGACACCCTCTTCCTTATTTTGTATAATAAAATTCTCCATATCCGTATTCTACTCTATAATAGTCTTTTATAAATTGTGGTTCTGTTTGGACTTTTAATGTATATGTTGGCTCTACAATCACTTTACCATTTGCATCTACAACACCCCATTTTCCATCTAATTGGATTCCTGCATATCCATAAGAACCTAAATCTGTTGTTTTATCATATATATAGTCTACAACAACATTTCCAGATTTATCAACAAATCCCCATTTTCCGTCTTGAGATTTTGCATATATTTGATTATCTGGGAATATTTCTGTATTTTGTTTTTCATTTCCTTCTAAATCAAAATATTTTGTTTCTGTATTATTGTATAATTTTATATAATCATTTTCTTTTTTGATAATTGCATTTGTCATCTCACATAATTGTTTAAAATTCTTATCATATAATTGTGTTGAACTATTTTGTGATAATCTTGTAATAATATACTCTGTTCCGTCTACTCTTTCTATAGAGTCATATTGTATTTCTATAATTGGTTCCTCTTTATCATTAATAACGCCTACTTTTCCACCTGTTACTGAAACAATAAAATAATTATCATATAAATAATTTATATATGAATAATTTTGCTTTGTAATTTGTTCTCCTGCTTTATTAAGAATACTATATGTTGATCCTTGTGTATTATCTATTTTGATTTGATAATTTTCATTTTCGGTTTTTAGTATATATACATTGCTATCTATTTCAGCTGGATTTCCATCTTCTTGATATACTTCTACATTCCCATCTACATCAGTGGCATAAATATATATTCCCGTACTATCAATTTGTGCAAATTCTGTTGGTATAATCACTTCTCCATCTAATGTTGCTACTCCATATCGTTTTGTTTTTTCTAATGTTATTGTATTACTCTCACTATTATATGATATAGATTGATATTCATTTTCTATGATTTGTTCTTGATTTTTAATCATTCCATATTGCCCATTTTGTGCTACGATTAAATAAATATTATCATTATCTTTTATATTCGTTATCCTAGAAACTTCTGTATATTCAGGTTCTAGTAAAACATTACCATCTATATCAACATATCCATATCGATATCCATTTTCTGTTGTATTAGAAACAATATATCCAGCATGTTTATATCCCTCTTCTTCTGTTGTATAATTATCTACTGTGATTTTATCATATTCTGGATTTATTAAGTAATTTCCTTTATTATTGATAACACCATATTTTCCTTCTGATTGTACTAACAATTCACCTTCTTTATATGGTAATCCCTCGATTGATTCATATATAGGATCTGCAATTACTTTTCCTTCTAAATTAATTAACCCTATTTTTTCATCCTTTTCATAAGTTAATAAATTTTTTTCATACATCAAGTCACTAGATATATTTTTTAATCTGATTGGTTGTAGTTGTGTATATTCTGAAAATATTTGCTCATTATTCTGATTTAGCACTTTTGTATTATTATTTTCATCATAACATATAAAAACTGCTTTTTGTGGATTTGGTATAATGACATTTGTAAAAGTTGGATTAATTACAACATCCCCACTATTATTAATAACACCATATTTTCCTTCTTGTCTTAAAATAAAATATGCATAGTCTTGGACATTAATTTTTTCAATTTCATATTCTCTTCCTGTTTTTTTAATTTGTCTATATATGAACCACCCTGCAATAGCGATGATAATTAATAATACAATGACTATTATAACAATATTTTTTTTCTTCATATTCATTCCCTACCTTATTCTTTGTTTTCTTCTTCTGTTTTTATTTCATTATTTTTACACGCTTTTACTTTTAATATTCTTTTATCTTCATATTCTTCTATTTTATAAGTTACTTTTTCAGTCTCTATCACTGGTTTTTCTTCATCCTCAGGTATTCTTCCTAATTCTTCTTGCAAAAATCCTGATAGTGTATCATAATCTCCTTCTGGAATTCCTGCATCTAGCAATTTATTAACATCATAAATCGGTAAACTTCCTAATAACATATACGTATCTTCATCTATTTTTTCATATTCTTTTTCCTCTTCATCATATTCATCATATATGTCTCCTACCAATTCTTCTAGTATATCTTCCATCGTGACTAATCCTGCTGTTCCACCATATTCATCGACAACAATTGCTATTTGCATCTTGTTTTTTTGCAATTCTTTAAATACCTCATTAATTAAACGATTTTGTGATACAAAATATGCTTCTTTTATCAAGTTTTTTACCTTAAAGTTTCTCTTTTTTATATTTTTTAATATATCTTTTACATATAAGATTCCTTTAATTTCATCAATGGTTTCATCATATACTGGAATTCTACTATATCGATATTCTTCTTGTGATAATTCCTCTAATAATTCTTCATTACTAATCCTCATATCCACTGCAAAGATATCTTTTCTATGCTTCATAATTTCAGATACAGTAATATCATTAAATTCAAAAACATTATTAATTAATTCTTTTTCTGATTCTTCAATAGTTCCTTTCTCTTCGCCTTGATTTACCATCATTTTAATTTCTTCTTCAGTTACTGTTTCTTCTTCATTTTCTCCTACACCAAAAATTCTTGATATTGCATTTGTTACAACTGTTAATAATTTTACAAATGGTGCTGTAATAATAGAAATTGCTCTGATAACACTGATTGTTGCAAATGATATTTTTTCATAATGTTTCATGGCTAATCGTTTTGGTACCAATTCACCAAAAACTAATGTAAAGAAAGATAATATAATGGTTATAATTATAATAGCTATACTTTTCCATACCCCTATGCTGATTGCTGGTATCCAACTATTCAATACTGGTGCTAACATATCTGCAAATGTTTCTGATGCAAAAGCACTTGATAAAAATCCTGCAAGAGTAATTCCAATTTGTATAGTTGCTAAAAATTTACTTGGTTCTTTTAACATTTTTTCTATTTGCTTAGCTTTTTTATTTCCTTCTTTTGCTTGCTTTTCTATTTTCGCATCATTTAAAGATATAAATGCAATTTCACTTGCCGCAAAATATGCATTTAACAAAATTAATATAACTAATACAAGTAATTGTGAAAACATGAAATATACGCTCCCTTTTGTTTCTCTTTTTTATTATATACTTTTCTTGTATATTCTATCAAAGTTTATTTTTTTATTCAATAGTTTTATATGTTTATCCATAGAAAAAAGGAAACTCTTAAAGTTCCCTTTCCTATATTACATTCCTGTCACTGGTAAAATTCTCATACTTGAAAATTCTTGATTATCTGTCGTTTTTTCAACTTTTGGTTTTTCTTCTTCACGATTATTCACAGTTACTGTCATTTCTTCATTTAGATTTATATCTACTTCAATTAAATCTTCATATATTTCATATCCACTAATCGTTCTTGTTTCTTTTATATAATACTTTCCTGGAATTAGATTTTCTACCTCTATCTTTCCATTCTCATCTGTTTCTAAATTTGTATAAATTACATTTTTATTTTCATCTAAGACTTGAAATTCTATTCCTTTTAATTTTTCTTCTGTTTCTTTATCTTGTTTTATGATAATTAATTTGGTTTTATTTCTACTATAATAGTCTTTCGCCTCTCCTGTTCCATCTTCATAAGTTGATGCTGTTAATGCATAATCTTGTAAATTAGAACTTGGCGCTTTTCCATATAGTATTGGTTTTGTTTCTACTTTTGTTTCTATCTGAATCTTAATAGTTTTATCTTCTGTCATTTGTTTAATTGGAATTAATATTTTAAATACTTCATTAGAATTAAATTCTTCTTTTTCTTTATTCGCTTCATCTGTTATTTTCATTTCTTCCACTTCTTGACCGTTTTCATCTGTTACATGTACCGTATATTTGTCTATATTGGTTTTAGCAGATACTTTATATGTTTTAGAAACATATTGAGACTCTATACTATCTTGTTTCCAAGTTTCTTGTAATTTTTGTATATCTACTTTATTAGAAATCTGTACTTCACTAGAGTTATTGGCATCATTTATAATTTTATACATCGCATTTAATGTTCTTTGTCCTGCTTCTCCAATGGCACTATAATCACTTAATTGATTTCCATGAATATAACTATAAATTGCATGTTTCGTTGCCGTAAATGCTTCTTTTTCATTTGCAACACCTAGTTCTCCTATTGTTTTATATGGATACCCATTTGTTACAATTTTCCAAAGCATGACATCTTGTATTGCTTTTTCAATAGAAACTGTATAGCTCCCCTCCTCTGCTCCTGGTTTTGTTTTATCTAAACAATAGGCAGGATATACTTTTCCATCATTTTCATATTCAATATATGTGGTTTTTACCGTAATACCTTTATATTTTAGTAAACTTCCACAATCTCCTACTGCATATACATTTGTCGCATCTATATTACTAGCCATAACTGAATTTGTGAAATTCAAAAAATTTAATATGATTATAGCAAGTACAATGCATATAATTTTTGCACCTTTTTTTATTTTATACAAATTATTTTCACTTCCTTTATAATTTTTCTATTCCTTGTATACATCTTCTGTATTTTGGTTCATTTTCTACACAGGTAATTAATGTGATTGTATTTTCTTCTGTTGGTTCTAAATTACTCCAATCTGTATTTTGTATAATCTCATGTTTGGTTACAATATATATCTTTTTTATATCTTTATAGATGTACTTGATTTCATCTCCCTCCTGTAATTCTTTTAATCGACTAAAATAATTATTTTTATATCCTCTATTATGTGCAGCTAAGCATATATTTCCTAAATCTTTAGAGGATTCTTCAAAATGTCCCACATAGTCATCTAATATTTCCTTGCTTGTTCCTTCTTGTATGGGTGCTTTTAATGCTATTTTATCTATTTGTATATACCAATTATTTAATTTATTTGTTTCATTTATAACAATAGCATTATCATTCTTTAAATTTTTTGAATCAATGGTTTGATTTTGAATAAAATTTTCTTGTGCTATAAAATCGACTTTAAATTCTACTTTTTCTATTTTTAATATATTGCTATGCCATAAAACATTTATGAATAAATATAAAAAGATGGAAATAATGAAAGACAATACATTTATAAATTTACTAGTATATATGATAATAAACACGCTCTCCTTTTTAAAATATATCTTGACTTTGTTTGGAATTTTAACTCGATTAAATTTTTTTGATTAAATTTTTAATATTGATAAAAAAATATATGTAACATGTTACATGTATATAATAATACAATTTTTTCCATTTGTAAAGAACTTTTCATCGCAAAATTCGACATTTAAAGAAAAAAAAGGGAAAAATGAGTCCGTCCCCAAAATCCCTTTTCTGCAATAATTTATATTTTTAAGTCTAATTCGAAATAGAATTCAACCCCATCATCTTTATTAATAACACCATAATCATTTTTATAATTTCCCATAATAGCCCTTACAAATGATAAACCAATGCCTGTTCCACCATCTGCTCTATTTCTAGATTCATCAACTTTATAAAAACGATTCCAAATTCTTGTTAAATCTTCTTCTTTTATATTAATACCTGTATTAAATACTTTTATTCTCACTTTGTTTTTTTCTACATTTACAACATTTTCAATCACGATGCTTTTCTTTTTATTTACTTCTTCAACATGCTTAATCGCATTTGTTAAATAATTGGTAATCACTTGCTCTATATAAAAATCATCTGCGATAACATTAATCTCATCTGGAGATTTTAGTTCTACTTCTACTTGCTTTTCTTCTAGCATAACTTGTGATTTTCTAATAACTTCTTTTTCTAATTCTACTATGTTAAATTCTTTATCAGAAAATTCTCTTTTTCCATATTCTAGTTTCATTAATTCTAATAATTGTTTTACTAATCTGTCCATTTTATTGGTTTCATCTAAGATAACCTCTGCATAAAATTTTCTGCTTTCATCATCTGTATTAACATTTTCTAATAATCCCTCACTATATCCTTGTATCAATGCAATTGGTGTTTTTAATTCATGTGATACATCTGATATAAAGCTTTTTCTCATTTCATCAATTTTTGATTTTTCCTCTATATCTCTTTCTAGCTCTATATTTGTCCTTCTTAATTGTTTAATTGTACTTTCCAATTTATCTGACATTAAATTAATACTTTTCCCTAGATTATTGATTTCGTCATCTCCATCTGTTATTCGATATTTATGGCTAAAATCTAAATTAGACATATTTTTCGCAATTGTATTTAGCTCTAATATTGGTTCTGTAAATTTTCTACTTACAAAATTAACAATGACTGCTGAAATTAAAATTGTAAAACCTGCAATTAAGTATAGAAAATTATTAGAAATTTTTACACTTTCTTGTATTGAAGAAACTGGTATTCGAATATATAACAAATAATCATTATCTAATTTTGCTGATAATAAAATATACGAAATTCCCGTTTTATTCTCTTTTAATCTTCTAATAATAAATTTTTCATTTTCCTCTATTAACTCTCCTGCATTTATTGCATTTGTCATGGCATTCATTTCACCAAATGTTGATAAAAAATCTTTATTTGATGTGAATACATTGATATCATCATCATCTTTTATTAAAATATCAAAATTATTATTGATTGCTAATTTTTCTAATTCAGAATTAATATCGATATCTGTTGGTGCATTATAATAATCATTAATTACCTCATATACTTCTTTTAAATCTTTTGTTTTACTATATAAATAAAATTGTCCAAATACAAAATTGTTTACTAATATTAAAAAAAGTATGATAAGCAATATAATTAATGATAACATTAAAAATAATTTAACTCTTACTGATTTTAATGCATTTCTTATTTTTTCCATTTTTATTCCCATCCTTAGGTAATTTATTTTACCTCAAATTTATATCCGACACCTCTCATTGTTTGAATATATTTTCCTTTTTTTCCTAATTTATGTCTTATTTTCTTAATATGACTATCAATTGTTCTAGAATCTCCATAATAATCATAATTCCATACATTATTTAATATTTTATCTCTTGACAAAGCAATATTTTCATTATCCACTAAGTAGGTTAATAA
Source organism: uncultured Clostridia bacterium (assembly GCA_904387305.1). Classification (GTDB taxonomy): domain Bacteria; phylum Bacillota; class Clostridia; order TANB77; family CAG-508; genus CAG-269. The sequence goes on along the minus strand of CAJFLB010000005.1, from coordinate 58,449 downwards.
TTCATATTCTCTTAAACTTAATTCGATTGGTTTTCCATCCACTTTGACAGTTCTTCCTTCTTTATCAATTTCAATTCCACCATAATCTTTAACTTCTTTTTCATCTTGATTTGTTCTCTTTAATATAGCTTCAACACGTGCAACTAAAATTTTAGGACTAAATGGTTTAGAAATATATTCATCAACGCCTAGTTCAAATCCAAATAATTCATCTTGTTCTTCTCCTCTAGCTGTTAACATGATAATTGGTACTTTTGAATCTTGTCTGATTTGTCTTAATACTGACCAACCATCTAATTTAGGCATCATAACATCTAACAGAATTAAACTAATTTTATTTTTATTTTCTTCATATACCTCTAATCCTTTTTCTCCATCTTCTGCCTCTAATATACTATATCCTTTTGCAGCTAAGAAATCTTTTATTAATTTTCTCATCCTTAGTTCGTCATCTACAACTAAAATACAGTTATTTAGCATATGTATCACTCCTATTTTTTCTATTATTTTTATTATATATTATACATAGGTTTTATGTCTATACTGTGAACAAATTTTTTATTTTTGTTAAAAGTGACAACATGTCCTCCTAAAAAAAAATACTACACTAGTATCTAGTGTAGTAACCTGTTTTTAATTTTTAACATATACTGTTTTTGTATCATAAGCCAATTCAATATTTTCCTCATTCAATATCTTCATTATTTTCACATTTATATCTTCTACTTCTTTTAAATAACTTGCATAATCCACTGAATTGGTATATGTATAGATTAATATATTAATCCCATTATCTGTTATTTGATCAAATCTTACAATAATAGAATCATCATAGACACTTTCTCTTTCTTGTAACATTTTTTCAATTCTTGTTTTTAATAAATCTAATTTTTCTAATGGTGTATCTAATTCTACACATAAATTGGTTTTATATCTTCTTTTTTCCATTTTGCTCCAATTCGTTACAGAAGCATCTGCAATAATCGCATTTGGAATATTGACTAATGCATTTTCAAATGTTCTAATTCTAGTTGTTCTAAATGTAATATCTTCTATTGTTCCTTCGTAATTATCCATTTGTATCCAATCGCCAACTACAAACGGTTTATCTATAAAAATAACCAATCCACCAAATAGGTTTTTGGCAGTATCTTGTGCAGCAAGTGTTACAATAACACCACCTAATCCTAATCCTGCAACTAGTCCTGTTAGATTAATTTCCAGTATTGCTAATACCAAAAATATAGCAATTATATAGATAAGTACTCTTGTAATTTTTAATACAAATTCAAATACTGTATCATCCATTTTATCGCTTAAGCTTTTTCTCAATTTTTTTCCTAAAATTGTTTTTGAAGTAAAGCTATTTGCTAATCCTACTGCAATTTCTATCACACTAATAATTTTAAAAGCTTTTGTCACAATATCCATTACTTGCTCATTAATTTGTAGCGGTGTTCTTAAAAATACAATGGCTAAATAAATTCCTAAAATAATAAAAAATACTTTTAAAGGTTTAAAAAATGCACTTTCTTTTATTTCTTTTGCCTTTTTACTCTTTATTTTAAATATCTTAATAATCATATAGGAAAATGTACCACTAAATATCCTAAAAAACACAATAATTCCAATGGCTATGATGATATCTACAACTTGTATAGATGTTAGTCTATTCCAAAACTCAACTAACTGCTCCATATTTTCCTCCAATATTAAAATTATTTATTTTTCAATTTGATTGGAAAAGAATTAAATTTTGGCAAGGAAAATTTTATTTAAAAGGCAAGGGCGCATACTTTTGTATGTAACCGCGTTTTAAATGAAATTTGACGTAGCCAAAATTGTAATTATTTTTCAATTTATCCCATGTAATCTCTAAGCTTCTTACTCCTACTAGGATGTCTTAATTTTCTTAAAGCTTTTGCTTCTATCTGTCTAATTCTCTCCCTTGTTACTTGGAATTCTCTTCCCACTTCTTCTAGTGTTCTTGACTTTCCATCTTCTAATCCAAATCTTAATTTTAATACTTTTGCCTCTCTTGGTGTTAATGTATTCATTACCTCTTCTAATTGCTCTCTAAGCATTGTATAAGCAGCTGAATCTTGAGGTGCTGGAGAATCATCATCCTGTATAAAATCACCTAAATGGCTATCGTCTTCTTCTCCTATTGGTGTTTCCAATGATACTGGGTCTTGTGCAATTTTTTGAATTTCAATAACTTTTTCAACTGGTATTTCCATTTCAGCTGCGATTTCTTCTGGGGTTGGCTCTCTACCTAGTTGTTGTAGTAAATGTCTAGATGTTCTAATTAATTTATTGATTGTTTCTACCATGTGTACAGGAATTCTAATGGTTCTTGCTTGGTCTGCAATCGCTCTTGTAATGGCTTGTCTAATCCACCATGTTGCATATGTGCTAAATTTAAAACCTTTTGTATAATCAAATTTTTCAACTGCTTTGATTAATCCCATATTTCCTTCTTGTATTAAGTCTAAGAATAGCATTCCTCTTCCTACATATTTTTTTGCAATACTAACAACTAATCTTAAATTCGATTCTGCCAATTTTTGTTTTGCTTCTTCATCACCTTTTAATACTTTTTTTGCTAAATCTAATTCTTCATCAAAAGTAAGTAATGGAATTCTACCAATTTCTCTTAAATACATTCTTACAGGGTCATCAACATTAATACCCTCATAACTGGTATCTGTAATTTCATCTAATTTTAATTCTTCTACTTCTTTTAAATCTTCAATATCTGGTTCTTCATCCACATCATCTTGTAATAAGTCCACACCTAATTCTTCAAAAGCATCAAAAACTTTATCAATTTGATCTGGATTCACATCATCTAACTCAGATGCTAAATCACCATATGTGATTTTTCCTTTTTCTTTTGCTTTTTTTAATATATTATTTACTTTTTCTTCTTTTAACTTTTTTGTTTCTTCTGATTCTTCTACTTGTTCCTCTTTTTTTGATTTTTCTTCTTCTGCTTTCTTATGTGCTTTTTTTCTTACTTTTTCAAACTTTTCAATTTTTTCTTCCTGTTTTATTTCTTCTTGTTTCTTCTCTTCTTGTTTTGCCATTCTTATCACATTCCTTTCTTAATGTGAAAATCTGGTTGGAAAAGAATTAAATTTTGGCAATGCTGAGTTTGTTAAGGCCTTGTCTGTTACAAGGTCAGTATGCATAGCTGGAAAATTTCATTTAAAAGGCAAGAGCACATACTTTTTGTATATAACTGCGTTTTAAATAAAATTTGACGTAGCCAAAATTGTAATTATTTTTCAACCTAATTCACCCCTATCTAATCTTTGCTAATCTGATAATAATATCATTTAGCTCTTTTTCTAATTCTTTCTTTTGATTTTCTTCAGTTGAATTTTCTAACAATTCTAAAATTTCAAGCTTTCTTTCATTTAATTTATCTTTCTCATAGCTTTGTATAATATCATCGATTGCCTTTTCTACATCATCAATTCCATAATCTTCTGCCATTATCATGGTAATATGGTTTTGTTCTTCTTCTGATAAATTATCAATGATACTATTTATATTACTATTTCCATTTTCAAATTCTTCATACAACTTTTCAGCAATCCTCTTATCTATGTCATATTTAAAGTCTTTAATAGTAATGTTTTGTTTAATAATTTCATAGATATTTCTATCTCCTAAAAGTAAAATAGCTATCACCGTATTTTCTCTTCGTTTTGTGGCTTCTGACACATTATCCATTTCCTTTTTTTCTATATGCTTAACCACTGGTTTTGGCTTACTTAATATTTTTTCATCTTTAATTTCTCTATATGTCAATTTATTAACTTCTGCATAAATTGCTTCTTTAGAAACATCATATGCCTTTGCTATTTTTTCTATATAAACTTCCCTTTCCATGCTGTTATCAATTTTTGAAATTAATTTTGCAATTTCATTTAAAAACTTTATTTTGTCATTAGTACTTTCCAAATCCAAAGATTGTCTTAATATTTTGACTTTAAATTCGATAACAGAAATGGCTTTATCGACTAAATTTTGAAATCTCGCATTTCCATATTTAATAACATATTCATCAGGGTCCTTTGCACCTTCCATTTGTAAAACTCGAATATCACATCCCATATTTTGTAATATTTCCATTGCTCTTACTTTAGCAGTTTGTCCAGCCTCATCTGAATCATAACTTAGAATAATTTGTTCTGTATTATTTCGAAGCAAATATCCTTGTTGCTGTGTTAACGCTGTTCCTAAAGAGGCAACCACATTATGAATATCTCTTTGATGAAGAGAAACCACATCCATATATCCTTCTACAATAAGTAATCTTTTTTTTATATCATATTTTTTTGCAACATTTAATCCATATAGATGTCTTCCCTTACTATATACAATGTTTTCGGGAGAATTAATATATTTTGGTTTTGTATCATCTAGTACTCTTCCACCAAAAGCAATCACTCTTCCTCTCACATCACATATAGGAAACATTAATCTGTTTCGATATCTATCTATATATTGACCTCTTTCATTTTTATTGACTAAGCCAGACTCTAAAATTTCCCTATCTTCAAACCCTTGTTTTTTTAGTTCTTTATACAATTCATCAAATTTTCCTGAAAATCCAATTTGAAAGGATTTTAATGTTTCATTTGATAATTTTCTTTTCTTTATGTATTCTTGAGCCATTTTAGACTCTGGTCTATACAAATTTTCATGGTAATATTTTGCTGTAAATTCATTTACTTTATATACCTTTGCTTTTAAAGCTTCTTTTGCTGAATCTACATTATTCTCTAATGTTGGTAATTGTATATTGGCTCTTTCTGCTAAAAGTTGAACCGCTTCTACAAAATTGATGCCCTCAATTTTTGTCAAAAATGTAAATACATTTCCACCTACGCCACAACCAAAACAATGAAATATTTGTTTTTCTGGAGATACTGAAAAGGATGGTGATTTTTCATTGTGAAAAGGACATAACCCAAAATAATTTCTGCCACTTCTTTTTAGTCTTACATATTGTGATATCACATCTACAATATCATTAGATTGTCTTACATCATCAATGATTTCATCACTATATCTTGCCATTATTTTCTCCTTTCTTAGAATATTTCACACAAGTATACACAAGTATACACAACTATACATAATTATATTATTCGACGTATTTTACATAAATCCTTCTCTTTGTTTAAAAAAAATGTCCTTTTGGGGACGTTTCTGTTTGGAATGAAACGATTTTGCGTATCTAAATTTGAATTTAGAAATTCTAAAGAAAAGCATGAGGACTGCTCATTTTGCTTAAGATTTACAGCAACAATGAGAGAGGCGCATGTTTTTCTTGTAGAATTTCTATGAAAATTTAGCTTATACAAAATTGTTGAATGACTTTATATTCTATATTTTTCTAGTTTTCTAATATTAAAAAAAGGGAAAAATGAGTCCGTCCCCAAAATCCCTCAATTCATCCATGTTTTAATTATTCATTAACATGATTTTATTATCCATTTTATTCACAATTTTTGCATAATTGACTAATTCTTTTGATGTTTTCTTATTTACTTCTTTATCTGTTTTATATTTCATTTTATGCTCTAAACTAGCCCAGAAATCCATCGCCATTGTTCGTATTTGTATTTCAACCTTTACATATATAGTTTGTTTTGATAAAGTCACTGGCACTTTTACAATCATATGATAACTGGAATATCCACTTTCTTTCGGATGATTCACATAGTCTTTTTCTTTTTCAATGTAAATTCCTGGTATTTCTTCAATTAAATTTCTAATTTTAAATATGTCATCTTTTAATTGACATACAACTCGAACACCTGCAATATCATTGATATTTTCTATCATTTCGTTATATGTAAGTTCACAACCTTTTTTCTTCATTTTATTTATAATACTATCTGGTTGTTTTATCCTTGTGTTAATATGATCAATTAAATCATAGTTATAAAATACTTTAAATTCTTTTTGTAATATATTCATTTTAGTTTCTAATTCTGTAATTGCCATATCGTAAATTGTCATTAATTTTTCAAATGTATTTGTCTTTTCTTCTATTTTCTCATCATAACTTAAAAAGTTCTTCATCTCAACGATTCCTAGTTCTTTCATTTTATTTTTTTTCATATTTCATCACAACTCCTCATAGGATATTTATGTTCGTTCCTATTTAGTATATGCATATACTATCCTATAATTGTTTCTAAAACATATTTAAATTGTGTTTTTTTGATGAACTTATAAAAGAGGAAAAAATAAAAGCCAAATTGGCTTTTATCTAGGCTCATCTCCCCATTCTGCTTTTTTGACTTTTGGTGTATCTTCTAAATTTACTATCTTTGACTTTTCTGCCATTTCTACTATTTTTCTTGTCCTTTGTTCTAAAGAATGATTGATAGTATCCAACAATTTTTTTCTCATAGTAGATGGAACTTTTACTAGATTTTCTATTAATCCAGATTCTATACAATCTTTAATAGCTTTTGTTTCTTCTGTTCCTAATGTTGATAAATCGAAGGCCTCTTTTTGCTCTGTTTTCTGTTCTGTGTCTCTTTTTTCTTTTATGGTATCATTGTTTTCATTTTCTAAGGTACTATCGGTATTTTGTAAAATTAACTCCCTTAAAGATATATCTTCTTCTTGCATTTTTTGTATAGCAGGAACGTCCTCTGCTATTTCTCCTTTAGCAATTTTCACTATTTTTTCTAACTCGATCGTTCCTATCTCTGGATTCAAATTCAAAAATTGACTTGTTAAATATGTTAATTCACTTTCTGTCAAATTTCCTAAATTTTTCATAAACACACTAACACTTTTATTTTCTTTTTTAGCAGATCCTGTGACTTCACTAGCCATTCGATTTAAGAAACTTTTTGTAACATCCTCTAAATTAAATGGTTTCTTTTCTCCGTGGTTTAAGATTTTCAAAAATTGACTTCTTTTTCTTTTTAATTATTTTTTCTTTACCAACTTTTTTATATTCTTCTTCTATAAGCTGAGGCATTTTGGCTCTAATCATTTCATCAATTGGTACAAACTCCTCCATAGGATATATTCTGATAGCACCATTGAACTCATTATATTGAATTGCAAAAACTTTAGCTATTGTCTTATATAACACTTCATTAATCTTATCTGTTCTTTTATTTTCGCCTAGCTTATCTAAAATATCTTGCATTTTCTGTGTCATATCTTTTCCTAGTTGCAATTCTTTTGGTGATTTATATAATTTTTCTAGTTCGCTACAAATTGCTTGTTCCCTTTTGTTTTTATCTTCTAGTGAATCAATAACACCCATTCTAATTTCGCTAGAATCTATCCCTGCATTTTCTAAAATATCTACAGTTATTTCATCAGATGCTTTTTCTGCTAATTTTCCTGTCAAATCATCCGTAACTTTAGAACTTTGCGCTGCTATCTGAGCAGATGTATCAATAACATCCTGTGAAATTTCATCAGATTTCGCAGCCACTTGCACAAGTTTCTGTTGCATGTCTGGATTTTCTTGTAATACGGTTACAAGATTTTCTGCCTGTATTTTTCTTTTTTCTTCTTCTGATAATTCTTCGCCTTTTGTTGCTTCAATAACTTCCTTTTTAAGTAGTTCCTCTGGTGTTTTTCCTTTACTTTCCTCAGCTAGTTCTCGTAATTTTCCTTGAACTTTTTCACCTATATTTTTTAACTTCATTCTTTATTACCTTACATCCTTTCCATAATAGCTATCTAATAAAATTTGTTTTATTTCTGATACTAATGGTACTCTTGGGTTAGCTGTTGTACATTGATCTTCAAATGCTCTATCTGCTAACATATCTACTTTTGATAGGAATTCTTGTTCATCAATTCCTGCATCTTTAAATGATTTTGGAATATTCATGTGTTCATTCATTTCTTTTATCTTTTCAATTAAGCTACTAATTCCTTCTTCAACAGTTTTTGCTTTTAATCCTGCTTTTTTTGCTATTTCATAGTATTTTTGGTCTGCTATGAAATATTCATATTTAGGGAATGAAACAAATTTTGTTGGTTTTGTAGCATTATATCTTACAACATATGGTAATAATATGGCATTAATTCTTCCATGTGGTAAATGGAATTCAGCACCTATTTTATGTGCTATTGAGTGATTCACTCCTAAAAAGGCATTTGTGAAAGCCATACCTGCAATGGTACTTGCATTGTGCATTTTTTCACGAGCCAATTTATTTGTTCCATCATCATATGCTTGCTCTAAATATTGGAATACCAATTCTACTGCTTTTTCAGCTAGTCCATCTGTATAGTCTGATGCCATATTTGAGACATATGCTTCTAATGCGTGTGTTAACACATCCATACCTGTATCTGCTGTGATTGATTTTGGTAAACTCATAACTAAGTCTGGATCTACAATCGCCACATCTGGTGTTAATTCATAATCTGCTAATGGATATTTTTTGTTTTTTTCTTTATCTGTAATAACAGCAAATGAAGTCACCTCTGAACCTGTACCTGATGTTGTTGGTATAGCTACCATTTGACATTTTGTTCCTAATTTAGGGAATTTATAGGTACGTTTTCTGATATCCATAAATTTTAATTTTAATCCTTCTGCATCTGCTTCTGGATGTTCATAGAATAGCCACATTCCTTTTGCTGCATCAATTGGACTTCCTCCACCTAATGCAATAATGACATCTGGTTTGAAGTTTTTCATTGCTTCAACACCTTTCATGATTGTATCAAATGATGGGTCTGCCTCAACTTCGCTAAAAATTTCTGAATGCACATAATGTTGTCTATTTCTTAAATGATATAAGATTTTATCTACATATCCTAATTTTACCATTCCTGGATCTGTTACAATAAATGCTCTTTCAATATTTGGCATTTTCTCTAAATAAGCAATTGAACCTGCTTCAAAATATATTTTTTCTGGAACTTTAAACCATTGCATATTAACCCTCCTATTTGCAACTCTTTTTACATTAATCAAGTTTACTGATGATACATTGGCTGTTGTTGAATTTCCACCAAATGACCCACACCCCAATGTTAATGATGGCATATTGGTATTATATATATCACCAATTGCTCCATGTGTTGATGGAGAGTTCACAATAATTCTTCCTGCTTTCATTGTCTCTGAAAATCTTAAAACCGTGTCTTTATTTTCAGAATGAATAACTGCTGAATGTCCTAATCCACCAAATTCTAGTAATTTTTCTGCTAATGGTATTCCTTCGTTTTCATCTTTTACGACATAGTATGTTAGTACTGGACTTAATTTCTCTTTTGAGAATGGATAATCTTTTCCAACACCTGTTTCAGGAACAACGATGACTTTGGTGTCTTCTGGAATTTCAAATCCAGCTTCTTTTGCAATTGTATGAGGATATTGTCCTGGTACATGTGATTTTAGTTTATAATCTCCATTTTCTAATTTTTCAAACATACCATTTACTAATTTTTCTTTTTCTTCTTCGTTTACAAAATAACATCCTGCTTTTTTCATTAATTCTTCAAATCTTTTTTGAATTTCTTTATCAATAATAACGGCTTGTTCAGATGCACAAATCATACCATTATCAAATGCTTTTGACATAACTAAATCGTTTACTGATGTTTCTAATTTTGCTGTTTTATCAATATAACATGGAACATTTCCAGGTCCTACACCTAATGCCGGTTTTCCGCAAGAATAAGCAGATTTAACCATGCCTGTCCCACCTGTTGCTAAAATTAAATTTACATCTGGGTGATTCATTAATAATCTTGTAGCTGTAATACTTGGTTTTTCAATCCATAATATACAGTTTTCTGGTGCACCTGCTTTTACTGCTGCATCTCTTAAAATTTTGGCTGCTTCCACACTACATTTTTGTGCAGATGGATGGAAACCAAATATAATAACATTTCTGGTTTTAGCTGATATGATAGATTTAAACATGGTTGTTGATGTTGGATTTGTAACAGGTGTAACCCCTGCTATAATTCCGATTGGTTCTGCAATCTCTACATAATCATCTTCTATATTTTCATCTATAATACCTACTGTTTTTTCATATTTGATACTATGATATATATATTCTGTTGCAAACATATTCTTTGTAATCTTATCTTCATAAATTCCTCTTTTAGTTTCTTCAACTGCCATTTTTGCTAATCTCATATGATTTTCAAGACCTGCCATTGCCATTGCTTTTGTAATGTTATTTACTGTTTCTTGGTCTAATTTTAAATATTCTTGAGATGCTACTTTTGCTTTTTCTACTAACTCATTAATCATTTGTTCAATTTCTTTTTCTTCATTTACGTTATCACTCATAAATAACCTCCTCTTGAGCAATAGATATTTGCCCTATGTTTTATAAAACCTTCTATTACTCTCTTATAAAAGATTTCAACAAAACCATTATATATGATTGGAATGAAATGTCAATAATATATAAAAGATATTTTTCAGTTTTTTTGACAATATGTTACAGTCCAAAGTCCCATTCTGGAAAGGTACTTTGAACTAAACAAAAAAATACAAGCACTTTCATACTTGTATTTTAATTCTTGTATAAATAATCTTGTGGATCAACATGTTCTCCATTTACTCTAATTTCTAAATGCAAATGTGGTCCTGTCGAATTTCCTGTTGAACCAACTGCTGCTATGACATCTCCTGCTTTTACGGTATCTCCTTTTTTTACATACATTTTACTTGTATGTGCATACCAAGTTTCTACACCATTTCCATGATCTACTTTTACTAAGTAACCATAAGATCCACTATATTCTGCACTAATCACTGTACCATCTGCTACTACTTTTATATCTGTCCCTTTTACGGCTGAAATGTCTAATCCTGTATGTGTTGATTTTCTAATACGACTGCTTACCCCATATCTAGAAGTAATTCTACCTTCAATTGGCGTTACGGCTAACTTAATACCATTAATACTTGGTAATGCATTCCATCTTTCTTCCTCTTCTTTTTGTTGTTTTATTTTTTCTATAGCAATTTGTACTGTTTCTTGAACATTTGCTTTTGCAACTTCCAAATCTGATGTATTGGCTTCTTCTTCATTTTGTGTATATTTTTCTACAATACTTAATCCAACTTCTTCACTATTATTTTCTTGCTTTATTTCATTTACCAATTCTTCTGCTTCTTCACTTGTATTTACTTTTTCAACAACATTTTCTTGCACTGCTATCTCATAGTATTTATAAGTAACTGTTGTTTCCTCTTTTAATTCTTCTACAACCTCTTTCTCCTCTGTATTTTCTGTTCTATTGACTAATTTTAACTCATATTCTGGTTCTTTATTTAAGCTAACATCTTCTATTGTTTTATCAGAACTTTCTGTAATTTCCTCTTTTAAAGTTTCTTCTAATGCTTGTTTATCTTCTACATATCCAAGTTCTTCACCAGAAATACTTACTTTATACATTGGTTTATATTTTATTAAAATAATCGCGATAATAATCCCCAAAGCTATAATTGTAATGTTAAAAAATTTTAGAAACTCTTTTGTATAAAATTTTAGTTTCTTTTTTAAAATAAAATCCACTCTCCTTTATGTTTTTTACGCAGCTAGGCTATATTATACTATATATTCTGCCTTTTTTCAAACCTTGTATACATAATCTTAGATAAAAAAACAAAATTATTCTGAATTTTCAATTTTCTTTTCTTTTTATTAGTATTTTTTCTTTCAAAATCTCTTTTTTTCTTGTTTTTCCTTACTTTTCCATAGGTGTCCTATCAATCGTTACAGTTCAAAACCAATTTCTAGGTTACAGTTCAGACCTATGTACACAAGTGGAAAGCATTCATAAATGATTTAATTACGAATGCGATTGGAGATATTTTAGAATTTGTTAGATAATTTATTGAGGGATGTTCACGGTACTCACGTAGTGAGGGTCTGAGTGAAAGAGGCGCAATAAATTATGTTACAAATTCTTAAATATTGTATTGAGCCGAGTAATAAATCATTTATGAATGCTTTCCACTTGTGTACATAGGTCTGAACTGTAACATCTCTAACAGGTATATTTTAGCTTTTACCATAAAATCCTTGACTTTTTTCTTTTTATATTATATAGTATTCTCGTAGACTACAGAGTAAACTTATACTTTGTATTTATTTTGTAATTAAAAGATTAGGAAGGTGATATATATGGCATTAGATTATAATATTATTGGTCAAAGAATAAAACAAGCAAGACTTGCAAAAAACTATACACAAGAAGAATTATCTGAAAAAATAGATGTTTCTGTTGCGTTCTTAAGTAGAGTTGAAAGAGGAAATTCTCATATCAATTTAAAAAGATTAACACAAATTTGTAATTTATTAGATGTTTCAGAAGGATATATTTTAAGTGGTACTTCTAGCGATTCAGAAAATTACTTGTCTAAAGAATTCTCTGATTTATTAAGCAGTTGCCCAGCCCATAAGCAAAGATTAATTTATAAAATTGCAAAAATCATTGCAGAATCTGAATAAATTCATATGAAAAACCAATATTGAAAAAATATTGGTTTTTTGTTGCTTTTGCAACAGATTTTTTCAAATTTTATTCATATGATTAATCTGCAAATGTAATTAATAATAGAAATTATCTATTATCTTTTATACAAAAGATATGCTGTTTAAATTTGATACAAATTATGCCATAACATTTTCCTTATTTCGACATAATTTTACAAGTTTATCAAATTATTTTCATTTTGGATTGATTATATTTCGCAGATATGGTATCATATTATGTGGTCAAAATGATAATAATAATGAATAAGGAAAATGAAATGAATTTATTTATAATTATTATTAATTATATTTCATTTTATTCTTAATTAAGGAGGGGTTTTAATATTATGAAATTTGAACAATGGGAAGGATTTGAAAAAGGTGATTGGCAAAACGAAATCAATGTAAGAGATTTCATTCAAAGAAACTACACACCTTATGAAGGAGATTCAACATTTTTGGCTGGACCTACAGAAAAAACAAAAAAATTGTGGGACGAAGTACTAGAACTTTACAAAAAAGAGAAAGCTTCTAAGGGTGGTGTACTAGATATAGACACAAAAACTATTTCTAGTGTAAATGCCTATGAACCTGGATATATTAATAAAGACTTAGAAGAAATCGTAGGACTTCAAACAGATGCTCCATTAAAAAGAGCCATTATGCCTTATGGAGGAATTCGTATTGTAGAAAAAGCTTGTGAAGCTTATGATAAAAAAGTGGATGACGAAGTTGAAGAAATTTTCCACAAATATAGAAAAACACATAATGATGGTGTATTTAGTGTATACACACCAGATATTAGAGCTGCTAGAAGTGCTCACCTACTTACTGGATTACCAGATGGATATGGTAGAGGAAGAATTATTGGTGATTACAGAAGAGTTGCCCTTTATGGTGTTGATGTATTAATTGAAGAAAAGAAAAAAGATTTAGACATATTAAATGTTGATTGTTTAAGTGAAGAAGTTATTCGTGAAAGAGAAGAAATCAGTGAACAAATTAAAGCTTTAAATGATTTAAAAGCAATGGCTTTAAAATATGGTTTTGATATTTCTAAACCTGCAACCAACAGTAAAGAAGCTGTTCAATGGTTATACTTTGGATATTTAGGTGCTGTGAAATCTCAAGATGGTGCAGCTATGAGTCTAGGTAGAACTTCTACTTTTTTAGATATATATTTTGAAAGAGATTTAGAAAATGGAACAATCACAGAAGAAGAAATTCAAGAAATCATGGACCATTTCGTTATGAAATTAAGATTGGTTCGTTTCTTAAGAACACCTGAATATAATGAATTATTTAGTGGTGACCCTGTATGGGTAACAGAAAGTATTGGTGGTATGGGAATCGATGGAAGAACTTTAGTTACAAAAAACTCTTTTAGAATTCTTCATACACTAGAAAATTTAGGACCAGCTCCAGAACCAAACTTAACTGTTTTATGGTCTGTAAATTTACCAGAAGGATTTAAAAGATATACAACAGATTTATCTATCAGAACATCTTCTATTCAATATGAAAGTGATGATTTAATGAGAATCACCTTAGGAGATGATTATGGAATTGCTTGTTGTGTTTCTCCAATGAAAATTGGTAAACAAATGCAATTCTTTGGCGCAAGAGCAAACTTAGCAAAAACTTTATTATATGCTATCAATGGTGGTAGAGACGAAATGTCTGGAAAACAAGTTACTCCAAAATTTGCTCCAATTACTTCTGAATATTTAGATTATGATGAAGTTATGGAAAAATTCAATCAAATGATGGATTATGTAGCTAAAATTTATATTAAAGCATTAAATGCTATCCACTACATGCATGACAAATATTGTTATGAAGCAATTGAAATGGCGCTTCATGATAAAGATATTATCAGAACAATGGCTTGTGGTATTGCTGGTTTATCAGTTGTTGCTGACTCACTTTCTGCAATCAAATATGCAAAAGTAAAAGTTATCAGAGATGAAACTGGATTAGCTGTTGATTATGAAATCGAAGGTGATTATCCTAAATTCGGTAATGATGATGAAAGAGTAGACAGTATTGCTGTTGACATCGTAAAAACATTTATGAATAAATTAAAAAGATATCCAACTTATAGAAATTCTAAACATACTTTATCTATTCTTACCATTACATCAAATGTCGTTTATGGAAAAGCTACAGGAAATACTCCTGATGGAAGAAGAATGGGAGCTCCATTTGGACCTGGTGCAAATCCATTACATGGAAGAGATACAAATGGTGCTTTAGCTGTTATGAATTCTATTGCAAAATTACCATTTGATTTTGCAGAAGACGGAATTTCATATACATTCTCAATTACACCTAAAACATTGGGAAAAGATGAAGATACAAGAGTTACAAACTTAGTAAATATGTTAGATGGATATTTCAAACAAACAGGACATCATATCAATGTAAATGTTTTCGATAGAAGTTTATTAATTGATGCTATGGAACATCCAGAAAATTATCCTCAATTAACAATTAGAGTATCTGGATATGCTGTAAACTTCACAAAATTAACAAGAGAACAACAATTAGATGTTATTAATAGAACAATTCATGAAAGAATTTAATAGACAAATCTCGTTTCTCGAAAACTTTTCTCTACTCTTTTAATTTAACTATATATATTTAAGTTTTCGAAGAAGCGTAAAGATTTGTCGACGCGAAAAATTGCGTAGCAATTTTTCTGTGCAATGTTGTTTTTTGTGTTATAGAAAAAAATGATTTTTTCTATAACATAAAAAAAGGGATTGAAGGACTCTCCTTTAATCCCTATTCTCTTTTAATTCATTACATTTCAATATATTATAAAATTTTATATGATTACAAATATAGATTAAAAAGGAGCCATTATGGAAAACGATAAAATTACACAAAATACTGAAAAAGATTTAAGATATTATGCAAAAGTACATTCAATAGAAACCTTTGGCGCTGTTGATGGTCCAGGAATCCGTTTTGTTTTATTTCTTCAAGGGTGTCATTTACAATGCAAATATTGTCATAATCGTGATACTTGGGATATGAAAGAAGGAAAATATCAATCTGTTGATGATATCTATAAAATGATTTTAAAATATAAAAATTATATCACTCCAAATGGTGGTGTTACTGTATCCGGTGGAGAACCTTTATTACAAGTAAAATTTTTAATTGAATTATTTACAAAATTAAAAAAGAAAAAAATTCATACTTGTATTGATACTTCTGGAATGGTAACCTTAACAAATGATATTAAACAATTATTAACTTTAACAGATTTAGTTTTACTAGATATTAAACACATTGATAGTGAAAAATGTAAAAATTTAGTTGGATTTGATAATAAACTAGAATTGGAATTTGCAAAGTACTTAAGTGATAACCATATACCAATATGGATTAGACAAGTATTAGTTCCAGGGCTTACAGATGATGAAAAAGATTTACGAACATTAAAGGAATTTATCTCTAGTCTAAATACAGTCCAAAAGGTAGAAATCTTACCATATCACAGTATTGGTAAATATAAATGGACAAAATTAGGTTTAAAATATGATTTAGAAGATATAAAAGATGCTACTAATGATGATGTCAAACGTGCAAAAGCAATTTTAGGAATTAGCTAATGTCCAATTGGGGACGTTTCTGTTTGGGACATTTCTTTGTATCGTTATATAATAAAGAATACTATATGAAAAAATTTATTTCATTCCTCGGCTAACATTACATCATGAAGAAAAACTAAAGGTATCTAATAGGCACCTCGAAACCGCAAGATTTGAGATTCTCCTATTAGATACCTTAAATTTTTCTAACATGATTTCATTCACATTTGTCATTCTATAATTTTTTTATATAATATTCTTTTTATTTTATTATAGTATATTAAAAATGTCCCAAACAGAAACGTCCCCAATTGGACACTTCTTACATTCCTAATAATTTTAATTCTACATTTTCCATTTTATATTTTCCATCTACTAATTTAAAATCTACTAATGTATCTTCTAATGTTTCCTTATTTTGTCTTAAATCAGTTGTAAAATATAATTTGATTTGTGAGATTTCTAATTTATTTTTTACAATCTCTTTAAACGTTTCTGCCATATGTTTTTCATCTTCACAGATTAATATTAATTGTGGCATTGCTGCAAATCCCGAATCACCTGGAACATAGTTTTCATAGAATTCTTTATATAGTCTCATTCTTTCAACTAATTTTTTCTCCCAGTCAGGTTCTCTTCTGATAACTTCAAAAACAAATTGAATTGATTTTCCATTTTTCGTAAGTTTAACTGCTCCACCACTTGCTTTAAATAGCTTTCCTGATACTTTAGCCGTAATTGCTGGTTTTACAATATAGCTATCAAATGCTTTTACTTTTCTTAAATAGGCAATTAATGTTTGATTTCCAGCTAATCTCTTTTTAATCATTGGTACTGGTTTTGTGTTATCAGATGGTTGCCATTTACAATCAATTTCTTTAGAATTTAATAAATATTTTCCCATCTTTTCTAAACAGTAAATTCTATAAATTCCTTTACCTTCATCAGAAGTAAAGTAATATCTTGTTAAAATTTTAGATTTTACTAATTGATCTAATTTGTTATTTAATTTATCTTGTGACTTAGGGTCAATTCCTTTGATCTCCAACATTTGATATAACTGTCTTGATGTAATAAATTCAAATTCATTGACTAAGTCTAAAATTGCAAAATGGATTTCATTAATATGTCCAATATTAATCTTATGTACGATTTGATTCATTGACACATACCCATCTTTTCCATCGAAGGTTTTAATTTCACCTTCTCTGATAGCAAATGGAGATACTTGTGCCTTGATTTCATTATCTTCTACCATTTTTGTTTTCCCCCTTATAAATTTAGAATTATCTATATTTTTTTATAATAAACTACATTATTGTTCAATCAATAATTTAACTTTTTTCTTTTCCTTATCTATTTTTTTGATATACACATTTACCTTTTGCCCATATTCATATCCTTCACTATATTCTGCCATTCCTACTAAATTAGGTGTTAATTCTATAAAAATGCCATTTTTATTTTTCTCTGTTTCTCTAATAATACCTTCTACTTTCATGCCTGTAGAAAATTTCTCAGCATTTTCTTCCCATGTTCCTAAGGTTTCTTTATATGACAAATTGACTTTTCCTGTATACCTATCTATAGATTTTACCACAACTTTCACTTTTTGTCCAATTTTTAGCCTTTCATATGGTGTTTTTATTCTCGCAACAGACAAATCTTCTATATGTGCTAGTCCAACAACACCTCCTCCAATTTCTATAAATGCTCCATAAGGTCTAATATTTTTTACAATTCCAATTACATGTTGTCCGACTTGCATATCATTTTTTATATATTGCAATGCTTCTTGTTGTACACTTTTTCTAGATAACAACACTGTATTATCCTTTTCAATATTATTTATTTTAAACTGAACATATTTATGTACTTTTCCTGTACATAATCTTTCATCTGGTTCTCCCTCTTGAATGTCTTCTACTTCACATCTTGGAATAATTCCTTCTATTTCATTTCCTAATTGAATATGTAAATTATATTGTTCATCACAACTTTGTACTATTCCCTGTACAATTTTATTTTCCTCTTTATATTCTTGTATCTTTTGTAAATTTAAATTTTCAACTTCTTCATTCCAACCTTCTGGTACAAATCGAAATGTATTCATTTGTTTTCTCCTTCATCTTACGTGTTTTAGCTTATTATATAGTGTATTAAAAAATTTTTCAATCCCTTTTTATATTTTTATAAAAAGAACTTTGAGTTAGATTACATTCTAAAATATTGTTTAATCAAAATAACTACTAATTTCCTCTAATTCTTCAAAATCTTTTTGTCTGCAAATGTCATATGCAACAATCGCAACTGAATTAGACAAATTCAATGACCTCAAATGTGGTCTCATAGGAATTCGAATTGTTTTATCTATATATTTTTGTAAAATATCTTCTGGCAATCCTTTGGTCTCTTTTCCAAATAACACAAAAATTTCTTCCATATTTTTAAAATCAGGTTCTGAATAAACATGTTTTCCCTTTGTTGTTACAAAAAACATGTTATTCTCTTCTGGTTTATATGTATTTAAAAATTCTTTAAAAGATATGTGTTCCTCTATATCTAATTTATCCCAATAATCCAGTCCTGCTCGTTTTACAGCTTTTTCTGAAATGCTAAATCCCAATGGATATACCAAATGTAATTTGGCACCAATGGCTGCACAAGTTCTTGCAATATTTCCTGTATTTTGAGGTATTTCTGGTTCAACTAATACAACATGTAATTTCATTTTTCCTTCTCCTTTTACAGGGACTATTGGGACCAGATCTGTTTGGACCCATTAAGGCTATAATGGGTCCAAACAGATTTGGTCCCAATAGTCCCTAAATTTTTTGTCTTACATATTCATATAATATAATTCCTGTTGCAACTGAAGCATTTAAGCTTTCTGTTTTCCCAAGCATTGGTATTTTTACTTTTTTATCTGCTAATTTTTGTATCTTTTCTTCTACTCCATTAGCTTCATTTCCAATGACAATTACTTTTTTCTTGTAATCAATATCATATATGCTATTTTTTGTTTGTAATGATGTTACTACAATCTCAAATTTATGCTTTTTGATTTCTTTTAATGTCTTTTCTAAATCTTCACATTCAATGATTTTAACTCTAAATATGGCACCCATTGTTGAACGTACTACTTTAGGATTATAGCTGTCTGCTGTTCCTTTTGATACTAAAATTTGGTTGATTCCTATGCTATCTACTGTTCTTAAAATGGTTCCTAAATTTCCTGGGTCTTGA
Organism: uncultured Clostridia bacterium; assembly: GCA_904387305.1. Classification (GTDB taxonomy): domain Bacteria; phylum Bacillota; class Clostridia; order TANB77; family CAG-508; genus CAG-269. The sequence goes on along the minus strand of CAJFLB010000005.1, from coordinate 39,077 downwards.
ATATCATCTAACGCAACTATGATGTCTTGATTATAATCAATTTCTTCACTACCTACAACTGCTGATTTCATTGCATTTTTTTCTACAATCGCTAATATTCCTTGTGGATTGGTGACATCTGTTAAACTTTCAAATAACTTGCTTGTGACATATACACATTCTTGCTTAGCAATTTCATACATAAGGTCTTTTGGAATGTTAGATGTCTTTTCACAATCATCACAAATAACGACTTGTTTAATCTTGGCTTTTTCATTGATGGCTTCTTCTATAATTTTAACACCTTCAATGATATATTCATTGTTCAAGTCTCTATATTTTTTATCCTTTAATTTTTTGATATGTTTGATAAATTCATTATCCTTACTTGATATTACTTGCATAAGTTCCTCCAGTTTTATCTATACAATTAATTATTAAACAAACTCTTTATATATAATTTCCATTTTTGTAAATTTTATTATACTTCTATTTCATTTCAATCAATTCGTATTCAGAGCTTCCCAATCCCATTTTTTCTCCATGCTCAATTTGACTCTCCCAATTGGTATCTGGATGATTGATATGGAAATGATCATGTCCTTCTACTTTTTTCTCAATATTTTCACCTAATGCACTATTTTGGAATACCTCTTGTTTGTTCACTAAATCTGCACAAGCTTTATCTAAAGCAACCATGTCAAATGAAGCTAACATTCCGATGTTTGGAACAATTGGTGCATCATTTTCTGCATGACAATCACAATTTGGTGAAACATCACAAATTAAACTAATATGAAATTGTGGTCTATCTTTTACAACCGCCAATGCATATTCTGCCATCTTTTTATTTAAAATATCTGCTGATTCATCATTTGGTGATTTAATAGCATCAAAATTACAAATTCCAATACATCTACCACAACCAACACATTTATCATGATCTATCACAGCTTTTCCTTCTGCATCATATGAAATCGCTCCATGTGCACAAATTTTTATACATTGTTTACATTTTTTACATTTTTCTAAAATGACTTCTGGTTTTCCACTGCTATGCATTTCCATTTTTCCAGCTCTTGAACCACAACCCATTCCAATATTCTTGATGGCCCCTCCGAATCCAGTTCCTTCATGTCCTTTGAAATGATTCAAAGATATGACAATGTCTGCATCCATAATAGCTCTTCCAATTTTTGCAGTTTTCACATATTCTCCATCAATATCTACATAGGCTTCATCTGTTCCTTTTAGTCCATCTGCAATTATCACATGACATCCTGTTGAAAATGGACTAAATCCATTCACATATGCTGCATCTAAATGGTCAATAGCATTTTTTCTTCCGCCAACATATAAAGTATTACAGTCTGTTAAAAATGGCTTTCCTCCCAACTCTTTTACAACATCTGCAACAACCTTTGCATAATTTGGTCTTAAATATGCTAAGTTTCCTGGCTCTCCAAAATGAATTTTAATCGCTACATATTTATTCTTGAAATCGATATTTTCAATTCCTGCTTTTTTCATTAATTTTTCTAATTTTTGTAACAAATTATATCCTGGTTTTGCTCTAAAATCTGTAAAATATACTTTTGATTTTTCCATAACACTTTCTCTCCTATTTTTTTATATTATTTGAACATTGGGTGAACATTGGGGACAGGTCAAATCGTTCAAAAATTAAACGATTTGACACGTCCCTAACGTTCAATTTCTTTTTCCTCTTCTTTTTTGTACTTTGTCAATGTCTTCAAAAACTCTGTTACATCATTTAGAATTTTCATTTCATTATCTGTACCAATTTCTAATGTAATCATTGGTTTAATACCTGCTGAAAATTTTAACCTGTTTCCATATTCCTTTACAAGCTGTGCTACATCATATGGAAATTGGGTTTCTTCAAATGTAAAGACTACTGCTGTTTTTCTACTTGCAATCTTTGATATGTTTAATGCTTTTGCTAAATATTTGATTCTTGCAATATCAATTAAGTTTTCTAATTCTGCTGGCATATTACCAAATCTATCAATGATTTCATCAATAATATTTTGGATATCTTCTTCATTCTTACATAATGCAATATCTTGATAAATCTCAATTTTTTGATTTGCATCTGAAATGTAGTCATCTGGAATATAACTGGTTACATTTAAGTCTATTTGGATATCGAGTTCTGGTTTTACTTCTATTCCTTTCATTTCTTTGATGACTTCATCTAACAAGTTACAATAGGTATCATATCCTACTTGTTCTAAATGTCCTGATTGAATTTCACCAAGTAAACTTCCTGCACCTCTGATTTCCAAATCACGCATCGCAATTTTAAATCCTGAACCAAATTCTGTAAATTCTTTTATCGCTTTTAATCTCTTATCTGCCACTTCTGATAACAATTTATCTCGTTTATATGTGATATATGCATATGCTTGCCTATCACTTCTTCCCACTCTTCCTCGTATTTGATACAACTGTGCTAATCCCATTCTATCCGCATTTTCAACAATAATGGTATTGGCATTTGGTATATCAATTCCAGATTCCAAGATGGTTGTGCAAACCAATACATTGGATTTCTTTTGAATAAAATCATCCATGATTTCTTCAATCTGATTTCCTGACATTTGTCCATGTGCATAAGAAACTTCTGCTTCTGGTACCAATCTTGATATTTCATCTGCTTTTCTTTGAATATTTTCTACATTATTAAAGATGTAAAATACTTGCCCATCTCTTTCTAATTCTTTTGTAATCGCTTCTTTTATAACTTCTCTATCATATTCCAGCACATAGGTTTGCACAGGTCTTCTGTTATGCGGTGGTTCATAGATAACAGACATATCCCTTACACCTACAATAGACATGTGTAAAGTTCTTGGAATTGGTGTTGCTGTCATGGTCAATACATCTACATTTGTCTTATATTGTTTTATTTTTTCTTTATCTTTTACACCAAATCGATGCTCTTCATCAATAATAAGTAATCCTAAATCTTTGAATTCCACGTCTTTACTAAGGATTCTATGGGTTCCCACAACAACGTCTACTTCTCCCAATTTCAAACCTTTAATAACCTCTTTTTGATATTTTGCAGATTTAAATCTGTTCAATATTTCTACTTTGATTGGATAATCCTTCATTCTTTCTTTAAATTCTTGATATTGTTGTTCTGCTAAAACTGTTGTTGGTGCTAAATATGCTACTTGCTTTTGGTCCATAACAGCTTTAAATGCTGCTCTTATCGCTACTTCTGTTTTGCCATATCCGACATCACCACATAATAATCTATCCATTGGTTTAGCATTTTCCATATCTTTTTTGACTTCTTCAATACAACGTAATTGGTCATCTGTTTCTTGATATGGGAATTTAGCTTCAAATTCATTTTGCCAAGGCGTATCTTTACTAAAACTAAATCCTTGTGACTTTTCTCTTTTGGCATATAATTCGATTAATTCTGTTGCCACTTCTCTTAAATTTTTCTTGACTCTTGTTTTTGTATTTTCCCACTCTTTGCTTCCTAATCGATTAATTTTCGGATTAATTTTATCTCCACCAACATATTTTCGAATCATATCCATTTGGTTTGTTGGTACATACAAGATATCATCATTTTTGTATTTGATTTTGATATAGTCCTTAATGGTTCCATCTGCTTTAATGGTATTAACACCAATATAGATACCAATTCCATAGGTTCTATGGACCACATAATCTCCTATTTTTAAATCAGCAAATACAACTTTCTCTCCTTCTGTATAGGCTGAATGAACCGCTTTTCTTTTTCTTCTTTCTCCACTAATCAATTCATCTGCCGAAATGACCAATTGATTAATTTCATAGTTTTCAAATCCTGCTGATATTTTTCCAATTCCAATGGTAACCACTTTTTCTACTGTTTTTACGACAATGGTTTTATCTAATTTTTCTTCTATCTTACAAATAATTTCTTCTTTTTCTAATATTTCCTTTAATTTTTTTGCTTTCTCTTTATTCTCAACTAAAACATATACACTCTTTTTTTGTTTTATTGCTTCTTTCAATTCTTGGAATAAGTTTTCAATCTCACTTTTATAGAAATTGACTTCTCTATATTCAAAAACATATTTTTCCGCTTGTTTATTGGTTACACTATCTTGTTTTTCTAAATAGATTAAATTTCTTTTTCCATTTTCTAATATGTCTTCGATTTCCTCATATTCAATCGTATCCTCTAAACTTTGAGGAATCATTTTTTCTTTTTCTACCAAAGCATTTATTAAATTTTTTCTATCTTGTTTAATATTTTCTGTTCTTTGCTCTATTTTTCTCTCTTCATCTAATGCGATGATATATTTGTCAGATAAGTAATCTAATAATGTAGAGGAATGTGTGTAAAAACAATCAAAATATTTATCAATTTTACTGATATAGTTTCCACCTATAATTTGCTCTATATCTTCTTCTATAATTTCTTTTTGTGCTTCAGTTACACTTACATTTCTAATATTTTTACATACTTGTTCTATGGATTGTTCTAATATATATTCATGTGCTGGATAAATCTCTACTTTTTCTAAAGTATTAATTGACCTTTGGCTAACAATGGCAAAATTTCTAATAGAGTCTACTTCATCTCCCCAAAATTCAATTCTTACACCTATTTTTTCAGAAACAGAAATATCTAGAATGCCACCTCTAACACTAAATTGTCCTCTTCCTTCTATTAAGTCACATCTTACATATCCTAAATTGACTAATGCTTTCTTTATATCTTCTAATGAATATACATCTCCTACTTTGAAATGTAACAAGTTTTTAAATAACATATCTTTTGGTGGTAATTTTTGCATTAAAGCTTCTATTGTGGTAACAATAATTGGATTTCTTTTTTCTTTAATTTTACTTAAGACTTCTATTCTTTCATAAGGTAAGTCTTTACTTTCTGCAATATAGTCATAAGTTACAATTTCTTTTTTGGGAAAGATGTCTCCTTTATCCATAAATGCTTTTATATTTTCTACAATTTCTTTTGCTTGAATTTCATTGTATGTAACAATTAAAATCGGTCTTTTGGCATATTCATTAATACTTGTTAATAATTCTACCATTCCCACGCCAGTTAAGCCCGATAGCATTATCGGACTTTTTTCTTTTTCTATTTGATTTACCAATGTTACAAACTTTTGAGATTTTCCAAGCTCTCCTAATATAGTATTCATTCTTAATCTCATTCCCTCCTAATGCATAAATCCGGTTGGAAAAGAATTAAATTTTGGCCAAATAAACAATTTTGAATTTTACCGACGCCAAAATTGTAATTATTTTTCAAGCGTTTCTCTTTGTTTGATTGCTATATTATACTACATTTTTTAATAAATAGAAATAGTTATATAAAAATTTTGATTCTTTAATTTTTGCAATATTTGATTAAATTATTAAAATTATATAAATATGCTTAAAACTTGGTTATATTTCTTTTAGCCTAGTTAAAAGCCATATTCATTGAATTTCTAAGCATTTTGTCAGATGCCAACTTTACTTTGTTACTTTTAACAAATGGAATTGACACAAGGTTTATTCCTAAACCAATCTGTCAATATGATTATGGTCAAGTTATCTATCATTCTTCAGACCCCAAATTAGGAATTGGTGAGTGCCGGCGTTTAAGTACGGGAGAACCGTATCCTATTGGATTAAAATCTATAGCTGATGGCGGTACTGTCCCGTGTGCTATGTTATCTATCTTGAAATATTTTCAAGTGGATGCTTCTTTATTAGAAGTGGGAAATTTTCTTGTTAAACACGGCTATCGTTCCAAAAGGCATGGTACACGGTGGATTGCTATTGACAAGATTCTAGAGATTAATTATGGTATTGAAACTACCATTATAACCTCAGTGCTTGAACTTGCCCGTTCGCTATCCCTTGGTCAACCTGTACTTTCAATGGTAAATTCCACATGGTTGCATAATTCACTCATGCATAATCCACCAAACAAAAATGGTAATGAGTGTATTATAATATGGAAATTACAGGGCAGTAAAGCAATTATTACAACAACAACCTCTCTCGAGAAACAGCTGATCAAAGTAGATTTGCAAGATTTGCTTAGACATATTCTTAGGGCATGGTCTTGCAGGAAAATAAAATAACCTCTAACAGTAATCCCCCTATTCGTAAGAGCAGGGGGATTCTTTTCTTACATCTTCACCACTAATTTATTAAATTTACTATTGATATAGTTTTCTAATTTTGTCATAAATTCTTCTGGCTTAATTTCTTTTTTTGCCACCATATCTAAGCCCTTTTCCCAACTAGCTGTCAACTTTGGATTTAACATATCTGGCATAGATTGGAGTACAATGTCATAGATATATTCCCCTTTTTGACTTGGTGTAATGATTTGTGTTTTATTATTAATTTCTATGTAATTTATTTTTTCTAGTTTTTTAATAATTTCTCCTCTTGTGGCACTTGTTCCAATTCCTGCACCTTTTATTTGTTCTCTTAATTCCTCTTCTTCTATTAATTTTCCTGCATTTTCCATAGCTAAAATAATAGAACCTGAGTTGTATCTGTTTGGTGGAGAAGTTTCTGCTTCTTTGATTTCAAAATTCTTAATCAATACCTCTTGTCCTTTTTTCAATTTCTTTAAGATTTCTAAATCAGTTGCTTTATTTTCACCATTCTTATTTTCTTCCTCTTTATTTTCCACATCTTGCTCACCATTTGTGGATTTTTTCTTTTTATTTTCATTTTTATCTACTGGTTTTAAAATCTCTAAAAATCCTTGATTAATACAAACTCTTCCACTTGTTGTAAAAGTTTCTTTTTTCTCATTATCCATCTCCACTTCAATGGTTAATTGAATCTTATTATATTCTGCTGGTGGATAAAAAATAGCTAAAAAACGTTTTACAATGACAAGATAAATATTTTTTTGCAATTGTGGCAAACTATTAAAGTTTTCATACCCTTGTCCTGTTGGAATAATCGCATAGTGATCTGTGATTTTACTATCATTCACATATTTTGTTTTTGCTAAATTCGTAGAATATTTTTTTTCTACCATTTTCTTAATATATCCTTGTATTTCTTCATCTTTACAACCTTTTGCTATTCCATTTAAGTTTTTATTAATTTCTTTACTAACTGCTGTTGACAATACTCTCGCATCTGTTCTAGGATATGTAACTAATTTTTTCTCATATAGATTTTGGATAATCTCTAATGTTTCATCAGGTTTGATTTTAAATCGTTTGGTACATTCATTTTGAATTTCTGCTAAATTAAATAACAATGGTGCATTTTCTTTTTGTTTTGATTTTTTTAATTCTGTAATAACTGCTTTTTTATTACTTAAATTTGCAATAAATTCTTTCGCATCGTTTTCTTTTTTGAATCCTGTTTCATTATACAATCTCGGAGATTCCCATACGGTAGATTTTTCTGTTGCCTTCCAATCTGCTTTAAAAGAAGCTTGTTCTTCTCCAAATTCTCCAATAATCTTATAATACTTTGTTTTGACAAAATTTTGGATTTCTCTTTCACGAGATACCACCATTCCTAACACACAAGTCATGACTCTTCCAACAGAAATAGAGGCTCTGTCTTCATGAATATTTTGTGCCAATCTTCTTCCAAATATAATAGATAATAATCTGGAAAAATTAATTCCAATTAAGTAATCCTCTTTTGCTCTTAAATATGCACTATCTGATAAACTATCATATTCTGACATGTCTTTTGCTTCTCGAATTCCTCTTAAGATTTCTTCTTCTGTTTGTGAGTCTATCCATACTCTTTTCATTTTTGCTTTCGGATTTGGTTTTGCCATCATAAACACAAGTCTTTGTATATATTCTCCTTCTCTTCCAGAGTCTCCGGCATTATATATTTCATCTATATCTTCTCTTTGCAATAATTGTTGCACAATATTAAATTGATTTTGCACCTGTGGTATAATTTCATATTTCCACTCTTCTGGAATAAATGGTAAAGTATCTAGTCTCCAAAATTTTAATTTTTCATCATATTTTTCTGGATAACTCATGGTTACTAAATGACCTACACACCAGGTGATAATCCAATCATTAGATTCTAAATACCCATTTTTTCTACTCGTCGTTATTTTTAATGCTTTTGCAAATTCCATTGCCACAGATGGTTTCTCTGTTATGATTAATTTTTTGCTCAATGTTATCATCCTTTTATTTTTTCTTCTACATATTGATTTAAAAATTCTTGTATTTGTTGCATTTTATGTTTGGTTTCTTCATTTTCAAAATGAAATCTTTGAAATATCCTATTGATATATTTTTGTTTATATACAATCTCAAAAGAGGCTAAATAATTCAAATCAAATAGGAATGCTAACATAACTAATACTTCTATTAATTTTCCTCTTTCTGTAAATTCATTTCTATTAATTGTCTTCTTTTCATAAATTCTAGATAAAATTTTGTTATTAACTTTTGACTGGTTAATTTCTTCTATGTCTTTTTCTTTATAAAAAATGTCTATTGCTTCATATAAAATATCTAATTTATCTGCATCTCTTATGATTTTACAAAACATTTCTTGTTTTGGATTTAATCCATCTTCTATTTTATATTTATTATGATTTTTTATTGCTAAGTAAATAGCATCTGTGTATTTTTCATTATCTATATATGTTTTTATATAATCATCTTTTTTTAAGATTTTTACTCCGAAATCTCCATGGTCAATACTTTGACTATCTCTAAATGTACCATATTGCGTAAATTGTTCAAATCTGGATATATCATGCAATAAGCCTATTAAAGTTGCTATTTGAATTTCTTCATTGTTCAAGTTCATTTTCTGAGCTATTTCTCTAGATAAATCTCTAACTCTTAAAGAATGTAATTGTTTTCTTTTTAAATGACTCTCTTCCAAGTTAAATTTTTCAGAATATTTTATAAATTCCTTTTCTGCTTTATCTAAATCTATCATGTTGATTAATTCATCCTCTCTTATATATTTCCTTAATCAGTTAGTGTTTTTATATATTTTACCACTTTATCATATATTTTTTTATATTGCTCCATAGTTTTTTGATTATGAAATTCAAATCGATTATATATTTTTTCCACATAATTTTGTTCTTTTATGTATTGAATACTATCTGGGAAATTGAAATCAAAAATATATGCAAAATGTCCTACTAAACTATCTACACTTGTTTTTTTCTTATGATAATCAATTCTTCCATTTTCCATAAATTCATTATAAATCTCTTTAGTAATCACATCATCTGATAAGTCCGCTTTTTCCCATGCAGTTTCTTTCTTTTCATATGTTAGTATATTTAAAATGTCAATCTTATCACTATCTCTTACAATCTTAATATGTAATAACTCTCTGGTTGTTAGATTATCTGGTATATCTAATTTATCTTTATTATGATAGTAAATGGCATTTTTAATAATATTATCATATTGATTATCCTCTATAAATTTTCGAATAATTCCATCCTGTTTATTAAATAACACATGCACACCATATTCTCCATGATTAACACTTTTCCTATCGTTAAATGTGTTATATCTTTTAATTTGTTCAAATCTTCCTATATCATGAAGCAATCCTATTAATTCTGCTAACTTTACATCCTCTTCCTCAAGTTCTAGTCTTGTTGCTAATTTTTTTGCGACTTGTGAAACTCTTTCTATATGTTCTATTTTCATTTTTATTTTATCATTTTGTATATCATAACTTTTTACATAGTCTGCAAATGCTTTTTTAGCCATTAGCATATCAATCATGTTTTTCACCTCGCTTTGCATTCTATCATTTTTTATTTTTTATTTCAAGTGAAAATCCCTTGTTATAAATGGGTTAAATATCTAAGTAAATCTTTAAGAATTCGTAATTTTCTCTTGAATATCCTACCTTTTTGTTATATAATACGGCTTATATAACATTTGAAAGGACGGATTAGAAGCATGAGTTATAACTTTAAAGAAATTGAAAAAAAATGGCAAGATAAATGGTATGCTGAAGGAACATTTAATGCAAAAGATGACTTCACTATGAAAAAATGGTTTGGATTAATTGAATTCCCATATCCATCAGGTCAAGGTCTTCATGTAGGACACCCTAGAAGTTATACTGCATTAGATATCATTGCAAGAAAAAGAAGAATGCAAGGATATAATGTATTATTCCCAATTGGATTTGATGCTTTCGGGCTACCTGCTGAAAATTATGCTATTAAAAATCATATTCATCCAAAAATAACAACTGAAAAAAATGTTAACCATTTTAGAGAACAATTAAAATCAATTGGTTTCTCTTTTGATTGGTCAAGAGAAATTAATACAACTGACCCAGAATATTATAAATGGACACAATGGATTTTTATTCAATTATACAAACATGGATTGGCATATAAAGCAACAATGCCTATTAACTTCTGTACAGGCTGTAAAGTAGGACTTGCTAATGAAGAAGTTGTCAATGGTGTTTGTGAAAGATGTGGAAGTCCAGTTGTTCAAAAAGAAAAAAGTCAATGGATGTTAAGAATTACAAAATATGCACAAAGGTTAATTGATGATTTAGATGATGTGGATTTTTTGGATAAGATTAAAGCACAACAAAAAAATTGGATTGGTCGTTCTGAAGGTGCAGAAGTTACTTTTAAAATTGCTGGTTCTGACGAAACTTTAACAGTTTATACAACAAGACCAGATACCTTATTTGGAGCTACTTACATGGTTGTTGCTCCAGAACATCATATGATTGATAAACTTGCTGATAAAATTACCAATATGGATGAAATTAAAGAATATAAACATCAAGCTTCTTTAAAATCTGATTTTGAAAGGTCAGAATTAAATAAAGAGAAAACTGGTTGTGAGATAAAAGGAATTAAAGCCATTAATCCATTAACCAATGAAGAAATTCCTATCTGGATTTCTGATTATGTTTTAATCACTTATGGAACAGGTGCTATTATGGCTGTACCTGGACATGATACACGTGACCATGAATTTGCAAAAAAATTCCATTTACCAATTGTTCAAGTTATTAAACCTGTTGATGAAACAATTGAATGTGATATTGATAAAGAGGCTTTTACAGATGTTGAAACTGGTATATTAATGAATTCAGGATTTTTAAATGATTTACCAGTTGTAGAAGCTAAGAAAAAAGTTACTGATTTCTTAGAAGATAATCACATTGGTAAAAAACAAGTAAATTATAAATTACGTGATTGGGTATTTTCTAGACAACGTTATTGGGGTGAACCAATCCCTATGGTTTATTGCGAAAAATGTGGTTGGGTTCCTATCCCAGAAGAAGAATTACCTTTAAAACTACCTGAAGTTGAAGACTATGAACCAAGTGAAAATGGTGAATCACCTCTTGCAAGACATACAGAATGGGTAAATACCACTTGTCCTCATTGTGGTGGAAAAGCCAAAAGAGAAACAGATACAATGCCTCAATGGGCTGGTTCTTCTTGGTATTATCTAAGATATATGGATGCTCACAATGATAAAGCCTTGGCTTCAAAAGAAGCATTAGAATACTGGTCACCTGTTGATTGGTATAATGGTGGTATGGAGCATACAACACTTCACTTACTATATTCAAGATTTTGGCATAAATTCTTATATGATATTGGTGTGGTTCCAACAAAAGAGCCATATCAAAAACGTACTTCTCATGGAATGATTCTTGGAAGTAATGGAGAAAAAATGTCTAAATCTAAAGGAAATGTTGTTAATCCAGATGATATTGTTAATGAATTTGGTGCAGATGCTTTTAGAGTTTATGAAATGTTTATGGGACCTTTTGACCAAACAGCACCATGGTCTATGGAAAGTATTAGAGGTTGTGCAAAATTCTTAGATAGAGTTTGGAATCTTCAAAATCTATTGGTAGATGGTGAAGAATATTCTTCAAAATTTGAAAAAGCAATGCATAGAGCTATTAAAAAAGTATCTACCGATATTGAAGAAATGAAATTTAATACAGCTATTTCAACTTTTATGACTTTAGTAAATGATTTTTATAAAGAAAAATCAATTAACAAAGCAGAGTTTAAAACCTTTTTACAATTGTTAAATCCTTTTGCACCACATATGACAGAAGAACTTTGGCAAACTGTATTAGGTAGCACGGAAATGCTAGCATATATGGAATGGCCTACATATGATGAAGAAAAAACAATTGCTGATGAAATTACTTTACCTATACAATTTAATGGTAAATTAAAAGCAACCATTACCATTTCTTTAGATGAAGCTGAAGAAAGTGTTAAAGAAAAAGTACATAAAGCTGTTCAAGATAAATTGGAAAATAAAACGATTATAAAAGAAATTTATGTAAAAAATAAAATTTATAATATTGTTGTGAAATAATTGATTTCATAAAAGCCTGTTAGTTATAAAAGCACACTAATAGGCTTTTATGCATTTTGAATTTCTTTATTTTGAATTTTTGAATTTAAAATATAAATTTGATGATCATGTTGCTCTAACATGTTTTCACATTTCGTAATTCTCTTATTTTGTTCTTCGATTTTTTCTGTATTTACTTTAAATGCATCAAACAGAACTGCTAATTTTTCTCCATGTTCTACTTCTATTCTAGCCACAGAACCACTAATACTACGTAACTCTTGTTTTATTTCTGGTATCTCTTCTAATTGCTTCTTCATTTTTGGTATCTCTTCTAATATCTTCTTAATTTGTAATATATCATCTTGCATTTTAGGTATTTCTTCTAACTGTTTCTTCATTTTTGGTATTTCTTCTAGCTGTTCTTTTATTTTTGGTATCTCTTCTAATTGTTTCTTCATTTTCGGTATTTCTTCTAATTGCTTTTTCATTTCTGCTATATCATTTTTAATTTTTGGTATTTCTTCTAACTGCTTTTTCATTTCCGGTATATCTTGTACTTTTTCTTTTGTTTCCTTCAATTCTTCATATATTTTTAACAGTAAATCTTGATTTGTGTCACTCATTCTTTCCCTCCTTTCTTTTTTTGCTATTATATATTCTAAATGTTTTAATGTCAACAAAAACATTTCGACAAAATTCTACATTTAACGTTTCATCCTTTGATGATTTCCCATCTCTATCCTTATCTATTCCTTATTTAGCATTTTTCTTTTTGTCATTAAATTGTAAAGAATATTTAATCATACTGAAATATTCTCCATCTTTTCTTATAGTATAATATAGTTAGATAATTATAAACTAAGGAGAACAAAATGAGTATAAAATCTGATTTAAAAAAAGATGGAATTGAAGTAACTCAAAAATTAGATACTCTAAAAATTAATTCTATTGCTAAAAATATTGCATCTAAATTATGTCAAACTTTTCCTTCTTATGGATTAAATGAAAATGAACTATTTATAAAATTATCTAGACTAGATATGTACAAAGCAAAAATGCCTGAAGGAATGGCAGAAGCAAATTATTACTATAAAAATACATCAATTTATTTTAATGAACATATTCCAGAAGAAGATATGGAAGAATTTGCTATCCACGAATGTATTCACTATCTTCAAGAAGTTAAAGATAAAAGAAATTATCTATTAAAAATGGGATTATGTGATTATACTGAATTTAAAATTTATGGATTAGGATTGAACGAGGCTGCTGTTCAATTAATGTCTTCAAAAATCATTGGTATTCCAAAAGATTATGTTAAATACTTTGATATCAGTTTTGAAACAATTAGTCCTTCTTATTATCCATTAGAATGTTGCCTCGTAAATCAATTAGCATTTATTACTGGAGAAGATACTTTATTTAGAAGTACATTAAACAGTGATGATAATTTCAAAATAAAATTTTCTAAATTGACATCCCAAAAAGTTTTTATGGCCATTCAGAATGCTCTTGATGATATTTTATTTGCAGAAGAAGATATTATCAAACTAAATAACAAAATTGCTTTAATTGATGACAGAAACAAAAAAGTTGATGATATGGTTAAAAAAATTGATGATTTAAAACAAAAAATTAAATTAACTTTTTTAAGAACACAAAATTTAATCATTTCTAGTTATTTTGATAAGGCTTTCTTAAATATAACAAATTTAGAAGAATTAGAAAATTATAGAAAAAAATTATATGATATAAAGGCTTATTTAGGCTTTGCAGAAGGATACACCTTTTTTAATGATTATTATGTTGAAAAGATGTCTCAGTTAGAACATAAATATAATGTTTTAGAAAATGGTGGTATTGAAACAGCCATGAATATAAAACCAAAACATAAAAATAAGATTATGACTTTATTTGAAATAATTAAACGAATTCTTTTAAATAAATCTTCTGAAACAGAAAACAATGATATATAAAATTAAAGATACAATTTTTCCAATTTATGAAAAGATATAACTAACATTATATTCTAAATAAATTTCTCCTTTTGCATATATCTTTTCATAAATCAAAATAATTGTATCTTTAGTTTATTATATTTTTTATGATATTTCTTGCAGCTTCTCTTCCTGATTTTGCTGCCCATGCGACAGTTCCTTTCATCCCTGCTAAGTCTCCACCTGCATACACTTTAGGATTAGATGTTTTATATTCTTCATCTACTTGTATATTTCCCCATTTATTTAATTCTAATCCTAAATCTTTTACAAATTCTTGTGGCTTTGAACCTAATGCCATCACAATATAATCAACATCTACCTGATAATTACTATTTTCAATATTAACAGGAGATAATCTGCTCTCCCCTTCTTTTTGAATCAATTTTGTTTTTATTAATTCAACTTTTTCTACTTTTTCATTTCCTATTATTTTTACAATATTATTTTGAAAAGCAAATTGTACCCCTTCATTTTTCGCATCTTGTATTTCCTTCTTTTCTGCTGGCATTTGCTCTTCTGCTCTTCTATAAACAACTGTCACTTCTTTTGCTCCTAATCGGTTAATGGTTCTAGCACAATCCATTGCTACATTTCCGCCACCTGTCACAATGACCTTTTTTCCTTTATAGTTAGGATGTAGATTGTATTCTAGTAATTCATTTCCACCATAAACACCTTCTAAATCTTCACCTTCTACTCCCATCTTAGAAGAACAATTGGCACCAATACTTAAAAATATAGCATCATACTCATTCTCTAAATCTTTTAACATAAAATCTTTCCCAAGTTCTTGATGATATTTTACTTCTATTCCTAAATCTAGGATATCTTTTACTGTATTTTCTACAATCTCTTTTGGTAGTCTAAAATCTGGTATTCCAAACATTAGTAAACCACCTAAATAGTCATATTTTTCATATATTGTTACTTGTATTCCCTCTTTTGCTAAAAAAGCTGCACAAGTTAGCCCTGCTGGACCTCCTCCTAAAACTGCCACTTTTTTATCTTTTTTTTCTGTTTTTTCATAACAATCTGATAGATGATATCCTAATTCATGTACTTTATCAAAAGTATACGCTTCTAGTTCTCCTATTGAAACTGGTTCTCCTTTTATTCCTCTTACACAAGAACCTTGACATTGTTTTTCATGTGGACAAATTCTTCCACATACACCTGGTAAAACGGTTGTTTCTGATAAAATTTTATAAGCTTCTACATATTCTTCTTTCTTTAAAGCTTGTATAAAATCTGGTATATGATTATTTAATGGACACCCTTTTAAAGAACATGGTTTTACCTTACAATTCAAACAATAATTTACTTTTTCTTCTATTTCTTTCATCACTTTTTACTCCTCTTTTCTTTTTATTTTATATATTTATTCGATGCTAATTTTATGTAAATAAAATTGTAAGCAATTGTTAGAATGAAGTATTGTTTCTTGTATAGTAAAAAAGAATTGATAATATCAACTCTTTTTATTCTATAAAATATTTTACCTTGTTTACAGCTTTTAGTCAATAAAAATGACTTAATCGTATATCAAATTATAATAGTTAAACTTAATTTATAAAATATTAAGTTTGACTCTCAAAATAAATCAATATTTCAATTTTCTTGAAATTCTTCTACTACTTTTTGTAAATCTTTTATAAAATCAATTTTTTTCGTTTCGTCTCTTAATAGTGCTGCTGGATGCCAAGTTGGCATATATTTTATTCCTTTCTTTTCTACCCATTTTCCTCTAGAAGCTGTAATACCATATTCCTTTCCAAGAATATTTTTCAAAGCGACACTTCCTAATAAAACAATGATTTCTGGATGTACAAGTATGACTTGATTTCTTAGATAATTTAAGCAGGCTATTGCTTCATCATCTTCTGGATTTCTATTGCCTGGTGGTCTACATTTTACAACATTGGCAATATACACTTCATTTCGATCAATACCTAAAGTTTCAAATGCTAAATTCATTAATTTTCCAGCTCTTCCTACAAATGGTTCACCTAATCTATCCTCGTCTGCTCCAGGCCCCTCTCCAATAAACATTAACTTTGCCTGTTTATTTCCAGTTCCGAATACAATGTTTTGCCTTGTCTTACATAGTTTACATTTATTACAGCCTTTAATTGATTCTTCTAATTCTTCCCATGTTTTAAACATTTTTACTACATCCTTTATTTATTTAATTTTTTTATCAATACAATATTTATACTTAACCTTCTGTGTAAGCCATAGTATTCATAAATTATTTAATTACGAATATACTTGTATTGAACCGAGTAATAAATAATTTATGAATACCATGGCTTACACAGAAATCTAAACAGAAATCACATAATTTCTATTTTAATTCTATAATTGCTGTTTCTGTATTATAATCTTTCTTTTCAATTCGATAGGAATGTATGATATCTGAATGACAAACACTACAAATTCCTGAATCAATAATATTTTCTGGCTTTAATCCTTCTCTTTGAATAAGAATTTTATTAATTAAAACTGTATCAATATTCCATTTCGTATTTTCTACTTTTTCTTCTATAAAATCTCTTAATCGAATTACCTTTTGTTTATTTCCCTCTTCTATGTCTATAAATTTAACATTTTCTAAATCATAAAACTCATTTTGGAACATATCTTTCACATCTTTATCTACTTCAAAATGGCATTTTCGAATACTTGGACAAATACAACATATGATATCTTGAGGCTTACTTCCAAATTCTTTTATCATTTTTTGAACAGTTTTGATAGAAATTCTTTGCAAGGTTCCTTTCCAACCAGAATGTGTATTGGCAATTACACGTTTTACTGGATCAAAAAATAGTAATAAGATACAATCTGCATTTGTTGTTGCTAATGCTAAGTTTCTTTGATTAGTTATTAATCCATCTTCTATTCCTTCTTCTGTCAAACTAAAATCTGGTTCATCTACATTTACTTTTGTTTGAACAATTTTGACAATATCTGTATGATTTTGATTGGCTTGCACAATATGAGTATCATCACTTCCCATGCTACTACATAATTTTTGATATGATGTTCTTGCCAATTCCATTCTTTCTGGAGATGTTGGTTTTTGATCTGGTTTGGTTGTTTTAAATCCCACGTCTAATCCTAATGCATATGCATGATTTATAATTTCTTTATATTCTAATAATTTTTTAAATTGCAAATATTCTATGTCATTATCTTTTATATGAATCACATTTTTATTGGATAAATCTTTCACATTATCACCTCGTAAAACAAATATATAGTTCATTTATACTTTTTATTTACTCTTTTGCTTGATTTAATTCATCATATTTTCTTTCCTCTTTAGAATATTCTTCTGGTTTTAATCCTACTCTTGTTTTCATATATTTTCCTAACAAAATATATATGATTGTAAATAAAACACCTATAATAATCATACAATAAGTTGTCGCCATTTTATCTAACAAGAATGATGCAAATAATGTTCCAATCATTCTAAATACATTTCTAAATAAATTATATGCTGCAAATATTTTGGTATCTATTTTCTCATTGGAAAAATTTCTAAGATATTTATCTATAATCGTATGAAACATTCCCCAACAAAAATTATACATAAATATTGCTAAAATTACTAATGTCATTAAAACAATTGATTCTTTGGCGCCTATTCCTACAATTCCAGCAATTATAACACTAATAGAAAGCATCATTGCAATCGTTATTAAACTTTTATTTCTAAATTTATTATGAAATTGACCTTGATATTTAGAAGCTATTGAACTAATCATTCCTCCACTTGCTGCTATGAGTCCTATAGCGATTGATGATAACCCTATATTTTCCTCTAAGCTAACATTATAAGTTAAAGATATTTGCAATAAGGCATATATTAATGCTGCGCATAAGATTAATGCTTTTAATCTTTCTGATTTTAATACAAATACAAAACCTTGTTTTACGTTTTTTAATTCTACTTTATACATTAATACAGCATTTCCCTTTTTCTTCTTTTTTATTGGCTCTATAAATCCAATTGATAATACTGTAACAATAATTAATACAAGTAATGATAATATAATTGGTAAATATGCATTAACCGTAAACAATATTCCTGCCACAGCTTTTGAAACGGCATCTAAGAAATAAAATTCTGATGCTCCTTTAGAACTAATTTTTGAATATATTTGACTTTTATATCTTGATGGTGGAATAGATTCATTTAATAAACTTGGTTCTGCTACATTTTTTATTGAAAACGCCATACTACTGAAAAATTCAGCTATTATTAAGTCAAACAAACTTCCACTCATCATGATAATTACCATGTAAAGACATCCCAAAATATTTCCTAATATAATACTATTTTTTCTCCCTAAAAATTCAACAATGATATTTGCAGGAAGTTGTAATACAATGCTAAAAAATGCATGAAACGTACTTTTCAGCATAACATCTGAAGCACTAATTCCTTTTATTTGGGTTAAGAATAAGAAGTCAATGGTATAGAAAAATAAATAATCCCAAGCCAATCTCTTATATATTGGAAATATTCTCATATTTGTCTTTCTCATCATTTGCACATCTTCTTTATTCCCCATGCTTTCCTCCTTTTCATTTGTTTTTTTACTCGTCAAATTGAAGTTCTTCTTTAGTATATTCTTCTGGTTTTAAACCTACTCTGGTTCTCATATATTGGCTCATAAGTATTGTAAGTATAATTGTTGAAATACCTACAATAAGCATGCAATAAGAAATATTCATTCTATCTAATAAAAATGAGCCCATTATACCAATCACAGCACTTAATATACTTTTCAAAAAATTTTTTGCCGTAAATATTTTTGTGTCAATCTTTTCATTTGAAAAATTTCTTAAGTATCTTTCTGTTAATGGATAATACATTCCTTGGCATGAATATCGAATCATATATGTAACAACGATAAATATAATAAATAGACTATACTGTTTTGCAATGACAGCACATATTCCTGCTATTAAAATCGTTCCACCTATTATTCCAAATAAAGTACATAAAGATTTATTTCTATATTTTTCATGAAAAGCTTCTTGTTTATTTGCTAATATTCCTAAAATAATTCCTAATACAGCAAAAATCATACATAAATATTTTGCTGGCATATCAAAATCTTCTAGCAAACTCACTTCATATGTTGCCATAAGACTTATAATACCACCTGATACCGCTGAGAATAGGATTAAAGCTTTTAATCTTTCTGAAGTCAAAATAAATTTAAAAGAGTCTTTTAAGTCCTTTAGTTGATTAAATTCTTGGACTTTATGTTTTTTCCTTGTGGTCTGTGGCTCAATAAATCCTATAGATAGGATGGTTACCAATATAGTAATCATGAAAGATAATGTAATTGGTATATATGGATTGATATCATAGAAAAAGCCTGCCAATACAGTTGCTATAGCATTAATGATATAATAGTTTGCCATTCCTTTTTGACTAATTTTAGCAAAAATTTTACTTTTATATTTTGAAGGTGGTATAGATTCATTTAATAAAGCTGGATCCACCGATTCTTTAATTCCAAAAGCCAATGATGACAATAACTCTGCAGTAATCAAGTTAAATAAATTCGTACTAAACATGACCACTAACATATAGAGGCAATTCAAAAAATTGGCCAATATCATGCTTCTTTTTCTTCCCAAATATTCTATGACAAAGGTTGCTGGAACCTGCATAACAATTCCAAATAGAGCATAAAATGAATCTATTAATACAACATCTGCTGGATGAATATGTTTACATTGTGTTAAAAATAAGAAATTAGTTGTATAAAAAAATATATAATCCCAGCTAAGTGTTTTATATATGGGAAATAATTTCATATTTCGTTTTCTCATCTGTACTTTTTCTTTTTCTTTCATATAATTCCTCTTCTGTTTTTATTTTCGTTTATCATTTATGAACTTCTTTATAACTCACATTTCCGTATTGAACCGAAAAATTTATGAAATATTAATATATCAACATTCTATATCTCTGCTATGAATTGTAATGAATTTCTTTTTCCATTTTTCTTATTATATCATCTTTTGACAATTTGTTAATATATTGATATGTATTTTCTTTTCTTCTTGGATCAAACGTACATATTGATTTATATTCACAATATTCACATGGTGTTTTTCCCTCTTTATAATATGGCTTTAAATCAATATTTCCATCAAAAATTTCTCTTCCAATTTCTTTTATGGTTTGATAAATATATTTTTGCAATATGCTAAACTCTTCTTGTTTTACACCATTTGTCCATTTTTCAATCACTTCTCCAGATTTGCTAATCGCTGCAGGAACCATTTTAGAAGTTCCTGTTGTCAAAGAATTATCATTCATCTTAATAACTTTTACGTCAGCCACAATTAATCCTTTCATTTTGAAATTTTTTCTAATTAATTCTTCTATTTCTTCATCTGATATTTTTTTATCTGCTTTTATCATTTGCTCTAATAATGAAAAATAGAATATCCCTGCTGGAATTAAATCCTCTTCTTTACATACGGCATCTGCATAAGTTAATAATTGGATTTGTAAACCTGCATACACTTCATTTAAATCAATATTTTTGCTTGAAGATTTGTAATCAATAATTCTTAAATAATTTCCATCCTCTTCTTTAGCAATATCAATTCTATCGATTTTACCAGTAATTTCAATTCTTTTTCCATCTTCTAATTCTAATAAAATTGGTTTGTATTCTCCTTTTTTATCAAATTCCACTTCTGTTCCTTTAATGGTAAAATCACTGTAAATTAATGTCTGAATAATATATTTTAATGCTTTACTGACAATCTTTTTTAATCTTCTTACTAAGATTTTATATTTTACTGTTGCCTTAAAGATGTAATTTTTGGATAATTCTAAATCTTCATCAATGATTTTAGATACAATCTTTTGAATATCTATTTCTTCTAATTCGGCTAAATTTAAGTTGTTCTCATGCACATATTTAAAAAATTCATCAATGGTTTCATGCATAAAAGAACCTGTATTAAAGCTTTGAATTTTTAACTCTTCTTTCGGTTTTACTTTTAATCCATATTGTAAATAATATGAAAATGGACATCTTCTATATTGTTCTAACCTAGATACGCTTGTATGTAAAGTATTTCCATATAATTTATCCATATTCGCTTTTTTTAATTTTTTAGGTACATTTGTATAGGATAGCCCTTCCATATCTTGTTCTAATCTGGTATTCCAATTTGGATTTTGTTTATACCAATCATATACTGCATACCATAATTTTTCTATATCTTCTTTATTTTTTAATTGATATAATTTTTCTAATAATTCTTCATAGGTAATATTTTGACATGCGATTTCATATTTTTTGTTAATGACATCACTTTGTTCTTCTAGTTTTGGAAAAATCTTCTTAATCTTATGAATTAAGATAGATGGTCTTAAAGCTTTTCCTTCCCCGTCTGATGAAGCATAAGATAAATACATCTCTTGTTCTGCAGTTGTCAATACTTTATATATATTAAAGTTTTCTTCATATAAATTTTCTAATGTTC
Organism: uncultured Clostridia bacterium; assembly: GCA_904387305.1. Lineage (GTDB taxonomy): Bacteria > Bacillota > Clostridia > TANB77 > CAG-508 > CAG-269. The sequence continues at coordinate 17,206 of CAJFLB010000005.1, read as the reverse complement.
CATTTGCCAATTCCATACCATCATTTTTTAATTTTTCTCTATCTGCATCATTTAAAAATCCCTCATCTTTATTGACACTTGGAAAAACACCATCATTTAGTCCAATCACAAATACAATGTCTACTTTATGACTTCTCGTTCTATCAACATCTCCTAATGTCACTTGATCTTGTGTTGCTGGAATCTTACCTAATTCACTATTTTTTAAGCCAATTTTTAAAATTTTGCTGTAGATATCAATCGTCATCTTATCTTCTTGAAATACCAAAACAATTTCATCTAACACTTCTAAAATAATGTTATAACTTTCAACATATTCATTTGCTAAATCAATCAAGCCATTTTCTTCTAGCCATTTTACTTTTTTAGAAATTTTTTCTTCTATATTTTGTTCTTGCAAAAATGTATAAATTTGCTTTGTGATATTGATTGCTGTCTTTTCTTTATCTATATTCTTTTTTAAAATAACCAATGGCTCTATAATTTGTTTTCTAATTTCATTTAATCTTTCAATTTCTTGTTTTTTGGACTCATCCTCCATTTCATATTTGAAATCTTCTTTCCATTTATTTCGTTTAATTCCCCATTTGGTACAATAATTTTCTAATCTAAAAATTTCATCATCTTCTATATCTAAGAAACCTAATTTAATATAATTAAACATGGCTTCACTTGTATAATTGTTTGTAAAGATTTCAAATATAGAAAGTACATATTGTACAATGATATTTTGATTTAAATCTCTTTTTTCATCAATAAATACGGGTATATCATATTTTGCAAAAATACTCCTTACTAATGAAGAATACATATCTATATTTTTTGTAATGATTGCCATATCTTTATATCTTAAGTTTTTCTCTCTTACCATTTTACAGATTGTTTTTGCTACATTTTCAATTTCTGAATATCTATTTTTTGCTAAAAATAGATGTATATTTTCCACATCTTTTGCATATTTTGTGGATTTTGTGCTAACTAAATTTTGACTTAATACTTGTAGTTCTTCATTCTTTAATCGATATTGCTTTTCTAAATTAACAGGTTCTTTTAATTTAAAATGATTTTCATCAATTATTCTAACTAGCTTTTTTAATGTTTGTTTGTTTGAATAAAAAACATCTATATCTGGATTGGTTTCCATTTCTAAATTATCAATACATATCGTGATATTCACTTGTTTTGCATATTTGATAAATTGTTTTATTACTTCATATTCTTGTGCTGTATAACCTGAAAACTCATCTATATAGATGATACTATTCTTTATCCAACTTAAACTCTCTATATTTTTTGCCAAGAAATCTAGTAAATCTGTTTCTTCAATATAATTTTGTGAAATTTGTTCTTCATAATTTTGATAAATCAATCGAATATCTTCTAATTTTGTTTTTAGATATTTATCTTCCAAATTTTCAATTTCTTTGTCTAATATATCTAAGGTAATTCCATGTTTTTTTAATTCTGTAATACTCTGAATACCAATCTCTATGTTTTCATCACTTTTACCTAAAAACTTGAAATCATTTTGATGTTTAGATAAAACAGAATAAATCAACATCGCTTTTCCACATTTTGATAAATTCGTTTTATTCCTTCCTCCAATTTCGTTTAAAGCCCTATCGGCCATTCTACTAAATGTAATAACCTCTGCATTCATCACAGCTTTTTCTTTTAAAAATCCCATTAAATTTTTCTCTGCTGTAAATGAAAACTGTTCTGGAGTAATGTAATATATATTTTCTTCTTTTTCTATTAAATTCGCAATTTCTGAAAAACACAAACTACTTTTTCCTGTTCCTGTTTTTCCATAAATGATTCTTAAGCCCATAAATTTCTCCTTTTGTCCTTTTGGGGACGTTTCTGTTTGGGACATTTTTATGTTACCCTTTTGTTCAACTTATTCATTTTAGCATATTTTCTTTAGTAATTTTTTACATTTATTAATCATTTTGCTTATTCTCGTTCATCTTAAAACTTTTCTAAAAAAACAATAACATAGAATTGCCTCAATTTTACTCATTCTTATTTAATTTAAAACTATATAATGAATAAATGTATATCTCTCAAAAGAAACCCCTTTCAAATTAAACTATCTTTTACAAATTGTATTATACAATATAAAAAATAGCAAGATTTTTCTTGCTATTTTCTTGCTATTTTCTTTCTAAAAATGTCCCAAACAGAAACGTCCCCAAAAGGACATTATTGTTTTAGTCTCTTTTCCACTTCTTCTGCAGATGCCATTTGTAAAATTTCTTCACCAAGTTTTACACACGCTTCTTTATCTAAGTTATTAATCGTTCTTCTCGCTCTTAATATATTATTTGAATTCATTGAGAATTCATCTAATCCTAGTCCAACTAGAAGTGGTATAAAAGTTGGATCTCCTGCTGCTTCTCCACACATACCACAAATTATGTTTGCTGAATGTGCTCCATCGATTGCCATTTTAATTAATTTTATGACTGCAGGATGATATTTGGTATATAGTTTAGAAATCTTTTCATTTCCTCTTTCAACTGCAACTGTATATTGAATCAAATCATTTGTTCCTATACTAAAGAAATCACATTCTTTGGCTAATTGGTCTGCTATTAAGGCTGCTGATGGAATTTCAATCATGATTCCTACTTGAATATTTTTGTCATATACAACATTTTGATTGTCTAATTCTTGTTTACATTCCTGTAATACTTGTTTAGCAGCTCTTAATTCTTCTATTGAAGATATCATAGGAAACATAATTGCTAGTTTTCCAAAAGCACTTGCTCTTAATATAGCTCTTAATTGTGTTTTAAAAATTGTTGGATTGTCTAAACATAATCTGATTGCTCTATATCCTAAAAATGGATTTGCTTCTTTTTCTAATTTTAGATATTTTAGTTCTTTATCCCCACCAATATCTAATGTTCTTATGATAGCTTCTTTACCTTTCATAATTTCAGCTACTTTTTTATATGCTTCAAATTGACTTTCTTCTGATGGCATTGTATCACTATCCATGTATAAAAATTCACTTCTCAATAATCCAACACCCTCTGCTGTATTATTTACTGCAATTTCAGCGTCTGCTGGAAGTCCAATATTGGCATATAATTTTACTTTTGTTCCATCTTTTGTAATACTTTGTTCATTTCTATATTTGTCTAATTCTGATTTTTCTTGTTCCAATTGTTTTTCTAAATCTAATAATTTTTGTTTTTCTTCTTCAGTTGGATTGACATAGATCTCTCCAGATGTACCATTAATAGCAACATTGTATCCATCTTTAAATATTTTAGTAGCTTCTTCTACTTTTGTAATTGCTGGAATTGTATGTGTTCTTGCCATAATAGATGTATGTGAATTTTCTCCTCCTAGCTCTGTAATAATTCCAGATACATTTTTGAAATCTAGTTTTGCAGTTTCAGAAGTCGTTAATTCTGTTGCAACGATAATTGTATTTGGATTTAAATTACTTAAATCAATCGTTTCTTCCTTAAATAATTTTCCTAATACCCTATTTTTTATATCTAGAATGTCTCTAGATCTTGAAGCCATATATTCATCATCCATGCTTTCAAAAATTTGTATGATACTATTAAATCCAACTTCTACAGCATATTCTGCATTATAATTTGAATCTTTAATGGCTTTTTCTGTTTCTGATATTAATGTAGGGTCTTGCATAATCATGACATATGCTTGCATGATATCTGCTTCTGTACCACTCATATTTTTCATTTGTATTTCGGTTTCATTGATAACTTCTTCTAATGCTTTGTGAACTCTTGCTAATTCTTGCTCTATTTGCTCACCTTCTATTGTTTTCTTTTCTATTTTTCTTTCTACTTTTTTTAAAACAACTATATTTCCAAATCCTATACCAGTTGAAACTCCTTTTCCTTTTAGCATCTGTATCATTCCTTATCTATGTATTTAGGTTTTACGGATAAACCTATAAACCTTTAACAGTTACAGTTTAGTATTCTCTTTCTGGAGGTCATATATATTATATTTTTCGCTATCCCAACACTTTACATATTCTAACTAAATCAGCTCCCACGGGACTGTCGCTGATTTATTAAGAATATGTAGCGTGTCGGTCCCCACGAAACCCGCTTAAAATATAATATATATGACCTCCAGAAAGAATAGTTAAACTGTAACTAAAATCTTGTTATTCTTCTCCAAAATTATTTTCAAAACCTTTTTTGATTTCTGATAATGCTTTTTCTTCATCTTCTCCATCACATTCTACTTCAATTTCTGTATTATATTTGATTCCTGCTGCCATGATTCCTAAGATTGATTTTGCATCAACTGTTTTACCATTGACATTTAATTTTATTGTACTTTGAAATGATGCAGCAAGTTTTGCTAATTCACCTGCTGGTCTTGCATGTAATCCTGTTTCATTTTTTAATATAATTGTATCTTTTACCATAATGATTCACTTTCCTTTCCTAGAGCTCAAATTTAGTTAAAAAGATTTAACTTTTTCAAGCATTTATCTTAATTTGCCTTACTTTTTTGTTTTTGATATTCAGGCAAATTCTTTTTTAATTTTGCCATAATTAACATAGAAATAATTGCCCCTATTGCAATTGCTAATAAATATTTTACAGGATGTCCTATTGTTGCTATTACAAATATGCCTCCATGTGGTGCCATTAATGTACAACTAAACCACATTGAAAGTGCTCCTGTAACTGCTGATCCAATAACAAATGATGGAATTGTTCTTAATGGATCTGCTGAGGCAAAAGGAATTGCTCCTTCTGATATAAATGATAATCCCATAATATAATTAACATATGCTGCTTGTTTATCTTTTTTAGGAATTTTTCTTGGGAATAAAGTTGCTAAAAGTGCAATGGCAAGTGGTGGAACCATTCCCCCAGCCATAACAGCTGCCATGATTTCATATTGTCCTGATGCTAACATTCCTGTTCCGAATGTGTATGCTGCTTTATTGATAGGTCCTCCTAAATCCACAGCCATCATTCCACCTAATATAGCTCCTAATATAATTTTGTTTGCATTACTCATTGAAGATAAATAATCATTAATTGCAGTATTGATTGATGCTACATAAGGATTAATTAATAACATAAATGTTCCCATAAGCAAGATTCCAAATACAGGGTATAAAAGAATCGTCTTAATACCTTCTATACTGTCTGGTAAATAACTGCATAATTTTTTTAATCCTAAAACAATATATCCACCAACAAAACCTGCAATCAATGCTCCTAAAAATCCTGAACTTACTAAAGTAATATCACCATTTGTTAATGATTCAAATGTTGTTCCTTGTACTGCTAAAATTCCTCCAACAAATCCAACTGCTAACCCTGGTCTATCTGCAATACTCATTGCAATATAACCTGCAAGTATATATAACATAACATTAAATGCTGCATTTCCTATTGTTTTAAAAAATGCTGCAATTGGTGTATTCATACCAAAGTTTGAAGGATCTATTGAATAATCATCCAATAAAAATGCAATGGCTATTAAAATTCCTCCACCAACAACAAATGGTAACATATGTGTAACACCATTCATCAAGTGTTTATAAATTTTTGTTCCTATTTTTTCTTTTTGTTCATCATCATTTTCTTCAGATTTATTTTTGTTGTCTGAATGATATGTTTTGGCATTTGATGATAATACATTTTCAATTAGTTCTTTTGGTTTATTGATTCCATCTGCTACTTTTGCTTTTATCAATTTTTTACCATCAAATCTTGATAAATCAATGTTTGTATCTGATGCAATAATAATTCCCTTTGCATTTTTGATTTCTTCTTTTGTGAATTTATTTTTTACACCTGAAGATCCATGTGTTTCTACTTTTACTTTATGTCCTAATTGTTCTCCCATTTGTTCTAAAGCCTCTGCTGCCATATACGTATGTGCAATACCTGTTGGGCAGCTCGTAATTGCTAAAATTTCATATTGATCATTTGAATTTTTTTCTTCTCCTAATTTTTCCGTTTCTGCTTTATCTATGCATTCTAAAAATTCTTTTGGTGATTTTGCATCATATAATGCTTGTCTAAATTCTGTATCCATTAATAGTGTAGATAATCTACTTAAAACATCTAAATGCACATTGTCTTTTGTATTTGATGCTGCTATTAGAAATAGTAATTTTGCTGGACTTCCATCTAATGACTTAAAATCCACTCCATCTGGAATGATCATTGCAGCTAAACCAGGTTTTTCTACTGCATCTGTTTTTCCGTGAGGGATAGCAATTCCTTCACCAATTCCTGTGGTTCCTTCTTCCTCTCTTTTTAGTACTGCTTGTTTGTAGGCTTCCTTATCGTTAATATTTTCGTTTTCTACCATTAAATCTACTAATTGAATAATCGCTTCTTCTTTACTATTTGCTTTTCCATGCAGATTAATGGCCTTTTCGCTAAGTAAATCTGTAATTTTCATTCTCTTACCCCTTTCTTTTGTTAATTTTTATTATTATTGTATAGGAAAAATTGGCTTTTATCCTAACCCTATATAAGATTTTTCCGTATACAACCAGGTTAGGCTTCTTATAATTGTTTTAAAAGTAAATCAACATCCTCTTTTGTCGCAAGTTCTACTGAAAATGCACTTGCACTTCCAGCTGCCACTCCTGTTTTTAATGCATGCTCATAATTTTGAGTTTGATAATATCCTGCTAAAAAGCCTGCTACCATTGAATCTCCAGATCCAACCGTACTGACAACTTGTCCTCTAGGCGCTTTTGAATAATATGTGTTATTATCTTTTGTTAATAACAATGCCCCATCATTTCCTAATGATACTAAAACATTTTGCGCCCCCATTTCTTTTAATTTTTTGGCTGCATCGATTATATCTTCTTTTGTTGATATTTTACAATTTAATGTTTCTTCTAATTCTTCTTTGTTAGGTTTTATTAAAAAAGGATTATACTTCAATACATTCATAAGTAATTCTTGTGTTGAATCTACTATAAATGTAATTTCTTTTTCATTAAGTTTTTTACATATTTTTTCATATATATCATTATCAATATTTTTAGGTATACTTCCTGATAGAATTACAATATCTTTTGTTGACATCTTTTCTATTTTCTCAAATAATACTTCAATATCGTTTTTTGTAATTTGTGGTCCCATTCCATTTAAAGCTGTTTCTTCTACCTTTTTTTCATGAATAGAACTAATTTTAATATTGATTCTTGTTATTCCTTTTTCTACTTTAACAAAATCTGTTTTTACACCTTGTGACTCCATTTTGTGTATTAGTTCTTCTCCTGTAAATCCTGCCACAAAACCAAGTGCTGTATTTTCAATTTTTAAGTTTTTTAGTACAATAGAAACATTAAGTCCTTTTCCTCCTGGTAATATTGTTTCCGTTTTTGTTCTATTTATTTCACCAATTCTAAAATTTTCAACTTGTGTTATATAATCTAATGCTGGATTAAATGTAATTGTATAAACCATCTTTCCCTCCTTGTTTCAAATTCTATCATACCTATTTTTGTTTTACAATATCTTTTGTTCAATTGAGTACGTTTCTGTTTGGAATATTTTGAGGGATTTTGGAGACGGACTCATTTTGTCCAATTGGGGACGTTTCTGTTTGGGACATTTTGAGGGATTTTGGGGAATAGTTTGCTCATTTTTTCCTTTTTTATTTATTAAGTTTATAAAAAATATAGAATGTAAAAAAATACAACAATTTTGCGTATCTAAATTTGAATTTAGAAATTGTTAATAAAACTGTGATTTTCTTTGCATTTTACTTTTTATAAAAAGTAACAATGCAAAAAAAATTACAGTTTTATTGTAGAATTTCTATGAAAATTTAGCTTATACAAAATTGTGTAATGACTTTACCTTCTATATTTTTAGATAGATAAGAATATTAAAAGGGAAAAATGAGTCTTTCCCCAAAATCCCTCAAAATGTCCCAAACAGAAACGTCCCCAATTGGACAAAAATTCCTCAAGCTTCTCTTCTCCAATAAAACAAATATTGTTGCGCTAAACCTGCTAAATTCCCAAATTTGTTTCTTGCTATTTTTTCAATTTCTTTTTTACTTACTTTTGTCTCATCCTCATTTTGAATATATAAATCATTCATTACTCTTCTTACCCAAACATCGATTGGAAATACTTCTAAACGTTTTAAATCAGAAAATAGTAATATACAGTCTGCAACCTTTGGTCCTACTCCTAAAAGGGTTAACAATTTTTCTCTTACTTCTACTGTATTTGGATTGTTCTTCAATTCTTCTAAATCCACTTTTCCTTCCAATATCATTTTTGTAGTTTCATATAACCTTACATCTCTAAATCCTAATCCTAATTTTCTATATTCTTCTACTGATACATCTTTTAGCTGATTAGGACTAGGAAATGTATAATATGCTTTTCCTTTCCATTCTATTTTATTTCCATATGCTTTTGATAATCTTTCAATAATGCCCTTTATTCTTGGTATATTATTATTAGCAGATATGATAAATGATATAATGGTTTCCCATAAATCTTGGTTTAAGATTCTGATACCTTTACCATATGCAATACTTGTTTTCATATATTCATCTTTTTTTGATAGCTCTTTTTTTATTTCTTCATAATTTCTATCTAAATCAAAATATTTCTGTATTTCCTCTTCTAAATTATTATTTTCACATATACCAGTAAATACAAAATCTTGTCCTTCTTTTTGGATATTTACCACATTTTCTTTCCATATGCCTGTATAACTTCCATCTTCTTGTTCATTCCATCGAAAACATTGTCCACATTCAAATATGTCTTTCAAGTTAAAAGTTTCTGGATTTTTTAATATGTATTGTTGCTTTTTCATTTTTTATTTCATTCCTTCAATCTAGTTAAAAATAACGCATTTTGATTTAACACTTTTCATACTGTAATTTTTTAACTTTTTTATATTTTGATTAAATTATATCATAAAAATTTCCTAAAGTTTCTTATTCAAGAAAAAAAATTACTCTATATTTTGATATAGAGTAATTAACTTTTAATTTTCCGTATATGTTATCATATTATATAAAAATTCTGCTACTGCTTGTGCACCATATTTATTGACTGAAGTTGAATTATTATATCTCATAACAAGTGCATAATTTTGTGCACCTTGATAGTAAAGGTTTATCACACCACCATCTTGATATGCCCATGCTGGATGTTCTTCTGTTCCTAAAGCAAATCCTTCTGGATTTTTTCTTTGTGCTCTCTGTGTAAATGTTTCATTCTCAGAAACTTGAGAAGTTTCTATATATACTTGGAATGTAACATATTCTTTTTCAACCCACACATTATTTTGTACATCACCATTTTTTTCTATAAAATCTTTCACTGTTTGTCCTTCATAATCTCTTTGCCATACATTTAATTCGTAATTTTCTGGATAATCCAATTTAAAGGCTTTCATATCGTCATCATCATCTTTAAAAGTAATTGTTGTTCTATTTCCACCATCTGGGAACAACGATTTCCATGAAATTTCTTCATCTAATTCTTCTGTTTCTTCACTTTCTGTTGATTCATATACATTTTCATCTGTTTCTTCTGTATTTTCATAATTTTCTACTTCAGAAATATTAGAACTTAATGTATTTTGATTTGTATTTTCTTGATTGTTTTTAACTATTAAAAAAATGCTTATTCCTATTATAATAATTGCAATCACAATAATAATTATCAACGTAACTAAAGCAATTCCTTTGTTTTCTTTTATGTTTTTCATAATAACTTCCCCTATTTTAATTTTTTTCCATATGGTTCATGCTACTTAATGCCTTTATACTCTTTATTTTTCATATATAATATTGCAACACATGTAATTGTTACAATTAATATAACGATTGCTACTATTGAACTTCCTGCATTTGGTAATGGTTTAGTTGCTATTGTATTATCGTTATTAGTTGTATTTCCGTTATTAACTGAATTTTCATTTTGATCTTGTGGATTTTCTTGGGTTCCATTATATTCAAAACCTGCAAGCCTTACACCTTGAGATGAACGAACACCACTATATATCTCTATATCTTCTACATCATTATAGGTACCATTTTCATTATCTAATATAGAATGTATGAAATAATATTTTCCATTTTCTATTGGATAATCTGCTACTATATTGTAATCTAATATTTCAGTTTTAGTATCTTGAAAACTATCTTCTTGTAAATTTGGTTCTTGTTCTTTTGCATATTGTAAAAGTTCATCATATGCACTTTCTTTATTTTCACTTAATTTTTTCAACAAATTTTCATCTGTTACTTCTCCTACATAAAATCGAATTGTCCTTTGCACACCATTATGAAGCATTGTATCTAATGCATTTACTTGAATATGATAATCTGTACTAGTGTATGAAAATGGATTAATTGAAATTCTATTCCCTAAAGAAGGTAATGGTGGTGTTTCAATTTCTGTTGGTCCATCTAGTATTACCCAATTTCTTGTAGTTCCTGCTTCTCTAGCCGCAACATATACATAGTATTGTCCTTTTTTATCAAAACCAGAATATAAAGTATTAACACCTATTGGTTGAGATGAAATACCTTCCCAAGAATTTGTCTCTTGATTGTATTCAATTGGAAAATGTTTCCCATAAATTGGATAAAAATCATCTCCTGTAACATCTGTTTCTTGGCAAATCATAGCATTATATAAATCATATTTTTCTGGTTCTTCTTCTAATCCTGTTATTGTAAGTTTATATGATATGGCACTTGCATATTCAGCTTTATACGTAATGTCTGCAGCACTTACTTGATGATAGGCTCCCATTGCAATCATAAAAACTAATGAAATAAATCCAATCCAAAAAATCTTTTTTAACTTGTTCATTTTCTTTCCCCTTTCTTTTATATAAATTGTAAATCACACATAAATATCATTATTTGTCTCATATTGTAGGCTTTTCTGTATTATTACAAAAAGACAGGAAATAAACCTATTTATTATAGGTTATCCTGTCATCTTTCTTTTTATTCTTTTATTTTCTGATTAATAATGCTTTTTTCTAAATGTGTTTTTTGACAATTTATCAATTTTGACATTATTTTTTCTCCTCTTTTGTCTTTTCATCATTTTTTATATCACTAATTATCATCCTTGTCAACATATTTTAAATGATTTGCTTTTCTATTTTTTAATACCTCATTCATACGATATTGATTGAGTTTTTTGTAATGATTTATCCACATATTTCAAATCTTGGTTTTATCTGTTTTTCCTTTGCTTCTTATTCTGTTCTATACCCACTTACATTTACTTGATTAATAATAGTACCTGGCATACCAATCACCAAATCTTTATTAGCATCTAAAGTATTATATTTTAATATGGTATAGGTAGAATATCGATACTCTATGCTACCTCCATCACTATAATAAGCTTCTTCACAAAATCCGTATTTTTTATCTGCTTTTGCCTGTTCTAAGATATCTTGAACAGTAATCACACCTTGACTTAAAGCATCTTCTAAAGAGTATACCATGTCTCCTTCTATTGTAATAGAAACATCTCCTGCAATTGTATATACTCCAAAATCCAAATTATCAAATTGATTCTTTTTTGCAATTTTCTTTACACCCATATCTTTTCTACCCATATATGTTAATTCAAATTTCTTTTCATACGATGAGCTTTCCAAAGAATATTCGCAAATAACAGGAAACTCTGTTACCTCTATAAGAAATGGCTCCATAATAACTTGTACGATATTATCTTTCGTTATTCTTTTCATTTGCCAACGTAAGCCATCATATCTTCCTGTTTCTGTATCATTTACTGTTATTTTATAATAACCATAAGCTTCTTGATATTCTTCTGCTGTTGCAGCACTACTTGGGACTTGCACATTGACTGTATTTGTTTCTTCTGTATTAATTTCTTCAATTTTTCCTGGTACAAATTCTAGTTTTATATTGTCTGTTTTTTCACCCGAAATTGCATGTATTTGTAAAATAGATGCTTCACGGTTATTTGCCTTATCCATAAATTCATCAAGCTTGTTCTCATTTTGTATATTTTCATTTTCAATGATAACACTCTCTTGATTTTCATTTTGCTCTTCAATACATTGTATGATTCCTGCTATTGTTTTACCCAAAAATTTCATATTCATTTCTTCAATGATATCTGTATTTTGATAATATTTTACTTCAACTGTATAACCTAATCCTTGATAACTTCCATTATCAGAATAATTAGCAAAAACAGGTAATTCTCCATTTACCACTTTATGATAATCTGTATATACAATACTTCCATATCCTATTATTAATAAAATAATAAGCACACTAATAATGATTATAATTTTCTTTTTCATTCATACCACCTTTTCCCTTCTATTATTTAGACAATTTCTTTTTGATTTTTAGTTGGTATTTTATGAAAAAAATAATCGTCATAATGAAAAATATAACAGATATCCCTATTAGTCCTATTCCCACACATGAAATCTGATTTTCTGCCATTCCTTCGTTTGCAATTGTTTCTTGCTTTATTTCATTCTCCTGAATGATTGTGTTTGAACTTATTTCGTTTTCCGATGGTATTACATTTTCAATGATATTGTTTTGTCGGGTACTATTTTCTTCTGCCTTATTTGTATTTTTTTGTTTTGTTGAATTTGTTGTATCTTCTTGCACAATATCTTGCATCTCTTTATTTTGTTCTTCCTCTTGAAGTTCTTGATTGTTTGTATTATTAGTATCTTGTCTTGTTGCATTTTGTGTCTCTTCTTGCTCAGTTGTATTTAGATTATCTTCCTCTTGTATTGTGTCTTGTTGTTCTTTATGTGTTTTTACATTTGTAAGGATTGTTTTTGTTCCAATAACAAATGTAATAATAGACATTGCTAAACTTCCTAACATTCGTTTTATAGAATGTAAACTTTTATAATATCTCCACTTTACTGTTCCAATAGGTTCATTTAGCAACTCACTAATCTCTTGAAATGAAAAATCAGATAGAATTTTTAAAGAAATAATTTCCTGCTCTTTCTCATTTAGTTTACTAATTAATCGATTAAATTCTATATGATCTATTTTTTTGTCTATTTCATTATTTTTATTTTCTATTTCATATATAGTATCTAATGAAACTTCTCCCTTTTTCTTTTTCAAATAATTTAAAGTTTCATTTTTTGTAAGTGTATATAACCATGTCATTCCTTTAGCAGATGGTAATTTCGTTTTATCTAATTCTTGTATTTTTGCAAAAACAACTTGCATGATGTCTTCTGCATCTTCTTTATTTTTCACTATAGAAAATGCAATACCGTAAACTTTCTTATGATATATCCTATATAAATCTTCCAGTCCCTTATTATCTTTTTTTATTTCTTTAAATATATCGGTTATTTCTTCACTATTCATTTTTCTCATAATTTTTTTCCTTTTATTTTTATATCATATTACCATGTATCTATAAATAAGACATCTTATGATTTCTCAAAAAAACATATTTTAATAATCAAATTTTCTTTAACATATTTTGCAGATATTGTTCCTCCATTTAATTCCACAAGTTGTTTACTAATTGATAATCCTAATCCTGTAGATTTTTTGGCATTCTCAACTGTAAAATATCTATCAAAAATTTTTTGAACAGTTATCTCATCTAAGGATGTCGCTTTATTAGAAGATGTAATGACACCTTTTGAATCTAATGTTACTTTAAAATCCCCTTCACCATATTTGCAAACATTTGATAATATATTTTCAAATATACGATTTATACTATTCTTATCTAAATTCCTATATATTTTTTGCTTACAAATTTCAAGCTTTGGATTCATTTGTTTTTCTTTAAAAATAGGATACATATTTGCTAAAACTTCTTCTAAAATTTCGTTTATACAACATTTCTCCTTCTTTATTTTTATCCCCACATCCATTGTTGTAGAAAAATCAAATAATTGATCTGTAAGTAATGTTAATTCTTCTGTTTTTTTCTCTATAATTTGTATATACTCTTCTTGTTTTTCTGTATTTTTCTTCAGTAAATCTATGTAACCTTGAATAGCTGTAAGTGGTGTTCGTATGTCATGAGAAATATTGGTAACGATTTTCTTTAATTCTTGATTTCCATTTTGATATTCCAATTTTTCTTTTCGTAAGTTTTGTAATTCTTTGTTTAAATCATTTACAAATAATTTCATTTCTTTATCTGCAGAAGATATAGTTAATAACTGATTAGTATCTGTTTTTAATATTCTACTTAGTGATATATGGATTTCTTTTATGGATTTCTTTAAAAAATATAGTTTTATTCCTATGAAAAATGCAGCTATACCAAATCCTATACCAACAATTATATAAATCCACATATTCACCAAACCTTTCTTCTTTAATGATTTTGTTTTCCCAATAAAATCATCTATTTTTACTTCCTTAGTAATCTATTTCAAATCTTTTCTTTTAAAGCTGTACATTCCCACACCTGTTATAATAATTGTTACACCTAATGAATACAAAAAGGCTGTTTTTAATTCATTATCTGACATATAATTTGTAATTTGAAATGGTTTTTTAGATACTTGACTGATTATTTGACTTGTTTGTCCTGTTGGAAGACAATATAAAATTGTTTTGGCAACATTTTTCTTCAAATCTCCTGGATAATCCGGATTTAAGTTTTGATGAACTTCAATTTCTCCATTTTCGTTTTGTATATATGTTTCGTCATATTTCATAGCATTTGCTGTTGAAGATAAAGCCATACTAGCAATAAACATAATCAATACTAAAATCATGCAACTAACTGTTGATATTGTAATATCAGAACACAACAATGTAATACAAGTAAATATAGATGCATATGTAATAATGATGAAAACTATATCTAATATAATAAACAAAAATTTTTCTACTGTCATCTGTAATGTTCCAAGAATTGGAATTCCTATAATTGCTACAATTAACATATATATGAATTGTATACACAATCCCACAATAATACTCGTTATAAGATCTGCCAAATAAATATCTTTTCTACTATACCCTATTACAATTTTATTTCTAAGAATTCCATCTGAATATTCTGTTCCCATAAATAAACTTATAAATATGGCCATAGCTATCCCTATAAAGTACATATACATAACTAATAATCTGTCAATACCTTCTTTTGTTTCTCCTTGATTATTTATGATTGTATTAAATAATAAGACACTTGCTATTCCTAATGTAATAATAACAATCCCCCAAAATATTTTATTTTTGATTAGTCTAAAAAAATTAGTTCTTAATAATTTATTCATTATTGCCACCTCCCATCAAGTTTATATAATAGCTTTCAAGAGATTCTTCCTTTTCTTGAAACTTATTAATTATACAATTTTTTTCTGAGAGTGCAATTGCCAAATCTGTAATGTTTATTTTATTATACAAATTCAGTCTTTTTTCTGAAATTACTTCATAAGAAAATTGTCTTTCTTCAAAATATTTTACACATTCTTTTACATTACTTACTTCTAATTCTATTCTTTTTTTGCATTTTTCCTCCAATTGCTCTTTAGCAATTTCTTGAAGCATTGTGCCATTTTTTATAAAACCATAATGTGTAGAAATTTTAGATAGTTCATCCAAATAATGACTAGAAATTAAAAAGGTAATTCCTTTTTCTTTATTTAATGTTAATATCAATTCTCTGATTTCAATAATTCCTTCTGGGTCTAAACCATTAATTGGTTCATCTAGTATTAAAAAATCCGGATTTCCTACCAGTGCAATAGCAATTCCTAGTCTTTGTTTCATTCCTAAAGAAAAATGTCTTGCTTTTTTCTTTCCTGTATTTGCTAGTCCTACTAATTTTAAAAGTTCTTGTAAATTATCAAAACTAGGTAATCCTATCATTCTATATTGCTCTTTTAAATTATCTTCAGCAGTAGCGTCTAAACGGATAGATGGTGTCTCAATAATCGCTCCCATACGCTTTCTTATGTCTAAAATTTCTTTTTCTGTATCTTTAATACCATAAATTGTATACCCTCCATTAGTAGGTTTTTGTAAGCCACAAATTAATCGAATAAGTGTGGTTTTCCCTGCTCCATTTTTTCCAATCAATCCATAGATAGATCTTTTAGGTACATGCATATTTAAATCTTGAATTGCTTTAAAATGTTCATACTTTTTTTCGAGATGTTTTGTTTCTAAAATATATTCCATAACTTCCTCCTTTCTTGTATTTACTTTACAAGAAAATGGTTAAGAATTCAGTTAAGGAAATGGTTAAGATTTGGTAAAATTATTCATGCATTTTAAATCCTATTCCCCATACAGATTCAATATATTGTTCTTCTGACACTTTTCTGATTTTTTTTCGAATATTACTAATATGTACTTTTAAAGAATTTTCATCACAGTCCAATGTATCTTGACTAATGAAATCTAATAGTTTTGATTTTGTTACTACTTGTTTTGGATTTAACAATAGCTGTTTTACTATAGCATATTCTGTTTTTGTTAGATATATTGGATTTCCTTCTATACATATTGTGTGATTTTCTGGATTTAATACCATTTGTTTATATTTTAATTCTATATCTTTTATATTTTCTTTGCTATTTCTTTTTATTCTTAATTGCACTTGTATTCTTGCTAGCAACTCTTCTGTAGAAAATGGTTTTGTAAGATAATCATTTGCACCACTTAGTAAAGCATTTACTTTATCTTCTGGAGAAATCTTGGCACTAATGACAATAATAGGTATGTCTTTCACTTTTTTTATAATTTCTTCTCCATTTAATCCTGGTAACATTAAATCTAATAAGATTAAATCTACTTTTTCTCTTTCTAAAAGCATTAGGGCTTCTGTCCCAGAATAACTATCTACAACTCTGTACTTTTCTTTTTCTAATACTTCTTTTAGTAAATTGTGTATATCTGTATTATCTTCTACAATTAATATGGTTTTCATACATATTCCCCTTTTATCTATTAAATTTACTACCATATTACCATTTTCTTATTTCATTAGCAAGTTCATGTTTTGTCCTTTTGGGGACGTTTCTGTTTGGGACATTTTTGGGGGTTGGGGACGGACTTATTTTTCCCTTTTCTAAATTTAATTAGAAAAAAATATAGAATATAAAAAAATGAAACAATTTTGCGTATCTAAATTTGAATATAGAAATTGTTAAAGAAAAAAATGAGGGATGTTCATTTGGCTTTGTATCACAAAGCCATAATGAAA
>CAJFLB010000004.1 GCA_904387305.1 uncultured Clostridia bacterium | reverse complement strand
CTGCCCCGCGGCGAGCGGAACTCAAGATTGTACATATGGTGAAATATTCGCTAATAAAATAAAGCTATTTTTTAGTGAAATATTCAAAAATTATTGACATAATTAGTATAGCAAAACGTATTTTATTCTTCAACTTTTAATTCTCTTTTTATTTTTTCTGGTCTATTAATGCTGTATCGTATGTCTTCATCACTATATTCCTCTGGTTTCAACCCTACTTTATCTCTCATATAATTTAACAACAATACAACACCAATGGTGGTTATACAACCAATGATAATAAAAGTATTGGCAGTTGTTGTAATTGCTAATAGTCCAGAAGATATTAATGATAAAATTGCTGTTGCTAAATTTGCTGTTAAATATCTTAGAGCTGATATTTTAGGTCTTATACTTCGATTGGTAAAATTATTTAGATATCTTGTCATTAATCCTATATATGGTCCTTTTATTGCGTATTGGATGGCAAATAATACAACAATTAATATTAATGATGACCTTGATAATTGATCTTGTCCAATAAATCCTATCACTATACAAGACATAACCATAGGAATTCCTAACCATGCTAATGTTTTATTTCTAAAATTGTCTTGTATTCTTTCTGTATTTCTAGTAGATATTGCTGCAATGATTTGTAACATAGCAAATATAACGCCAAAGTATTGTTCAGGAACTTGTAGTTCTTCTAACATACTACTTCTTAAATTTACAATTGCTGTTATCATTCCCATTAATAATGCATTAAATATAATTAAGGAACGTATTCTTTTAGATTTTAAAAAGTAACCAAAAGATGTTTTTAATTGTACCATGTATTCTGTAAATTTAATTGGTTCTACTTTATTCTGTACAATAGCAGTATGTCTAAATTTAAAAGATAAAATAGTTGCAATTATACAACATATAAAGCATAATATCATTGGAATATATCCATTAATAACAAATGTAAATCCAGCTGTCATAGATGCAATTGCTTCAAATATATAGAAATATGATGTAGATTTTCCATCTATTTTTGAAAATATCTTTCCTCTTCTATATCCTTTTGGCAAGGAATCATATAATATATTTGCTTCACAAATTCCTTTTATTGAATATCCTAATGCATATATAAATTGAATGATTAATAATTCATAATATTCTTGCATAAATATCATTGATAATATACTTAATGTATATAATATATTTCCAACAATTAATGCATTCTTTTTTCCAACTCTATCTACTAATCTTGTTACTGGTATTTGCCATAAGGTATTAGATAATGTGTAAAGGGCATCAGAAAATAATACTTGAGCTGCCGAAAATCCTTTTACTTGAGTCAGAAATAAAAATATAATTGGGTAATAGAATAATAAATCCCATGATACCATTTTATATAATGGGAATAATCTAACATTTTTCTTTTTGTGTCTGATTAGTTTTTGCTTTGTACTCAAATTATTTCTCCTTTTTTAATTTCCTATTTATTGTTAGTATATGACGCGAAAAATTGCATAGCAATTTTTCTGTGCAACGTCGTTTTCGTTGAATAGGAAAAAGTAATTTTTCCTATTCAATGAAAAAAAGATGTCAAACATCTTTTAATCATTCATTTCTTTTTTTCCATTATACTCATTTACTAAATATAATGGTCTATCTTTACTTTCATTAAATATTCTTCCTAAATATTCTCCTATAATTCCAAATAATAATATTTGCACGCCTGAGAAAAATAGAATCAATAATATAATTGCTTGATATGCTTGAATAATTGTACTTGTTACAATACATTTTGCAATCACATATACAAAATATGCAAATAAAACAATAAATGTTGGTATACTAATATATGTTGATATTCTAAGTGGTGAAGTAGTAAATGATGTAATTCCATCAATTGCTAAATCCACTAACTTTTTATAATTCCATTTTGTTTGCCCTGCAATTCTTGGGTCTCTATCATATAATACTTCTTTTTTCTTATAGCCTATCCAGCTAAACATGCTTTTTGAATTTCTTTGAGATTCTCTCATTTTTCTCAATGCATTCACACATCTTCTGTCTAGCAATCTAAAATCACCTGTATCTTGTTGAATTGGTACATTTGTTAAATGTTGCAAAACTCTATAATACA
This sequence comes from uncultured Clostridia bacterium, assembly GCA_904387305.1. GTDB lineage: Bacteria > Bacillota > Clostridia > TANB77 > CAG-508 > CAG-269. The sequence continues at coordinate 61,102 of CAJFLB010000004.1, read as the reverse complement.
TTTTTGATGTAAATTTCTTTAGCCAAGTTTCTCCTTTTCTTGAGCTCCTTTTGGCATAAACATCATCATATCCTTCTTCCCAATATTTTACCAATTCTGGAATCAATTCTGGTGGGTCTTGTAAATCTGCATCCATAAAGATGACACAATCTCCAGTTGCATAATCTAATCCCGCAATCATAGCTATTTCTTTTCCAAAATTTCTTGAAAAATCAACATAACATATCCTGTTATCTTTTTCTCTATATTCTTTTATTAGATTAATTGTATTATCTTTACTTCCATCATTTACAAATAAGATTTCAAATTCATAATGCTCCATAGAGCTCATTAATTTTTCTAACCTTTCATATAAATGTGGTAATGATTCTTCTTCATTATATGCTGGTATGATTATTGTTATTTTTTTCATTGATTTTCACTTCCTTGTTCATTTTCTTCTTTTTTGGTTTTAAATGCAAAAAATTTGCTAATAAAAAAGTTTAATATAACAACGATGACAGTAATGGTTACTTTTGTTATGACATATTCTACATGTAATATTGTATAAAATAAAAATACTCCTGCCATTTCCAATACCATTGTAAAAGATCTGCCTAATATAAATTTTAAAAATTCTTCCCATTTTTCTTTTGCTGTTTCTGCTGTGGAATTAAATACCATTTTTCGATTGGTAAAATAGGCAAATAAAATAGATATAATAATTCCTATTGTACTTGCTATATTCCCTTCAACTTGAAATACTTTTACTAATATTGTTGAAACCCCTATATTAATTAGTGTTGTTAACACACCAAATATTAAATATGATATTGTTTCTCTTGTGCATAATTTTTTTATAATTTTTTCCATTTTTCTTTTCACTTTCTTCATTATTTATTTTTCTTTATCTAATTTAATATTACTTCGATAATCTTGCTTATATTCTAATATACTTTTCTATTATATCAATAAATATATTTCTTGTAAAGAATATGGTTATTACTTATTCTTAAAATGATAGCTTTTTATCATTCCCGGAATAAATAATAATATATATATCATTTTGTTTTTCATTCCTTTTATGCTTCCTATCCTATATTGTTTTGTTAAATAACTAAATAAAATATAATGTTTAATAACATATAGTCTCTTTTTTAAAGAAATCCCTGTCATATCATGTTGTTCTAAAATTTCTTTAAAATATGCATAATGTCCATAAGGATTTTCTTTGAAAATCTTTTGGATATTTTTAGTATAACCATCTGCTTTATAATCACATATCATAATTGGTTTATTGATACATTTCATTTTATATTTTAAATCCATTTCATGATACATTCTTGCTTCTGTTGAAAACTTCTCATCCTTTTCAATCTTATACTGATATTGTTTTCGAATATTGGCAAAAAATACAATTGCTTTTTCTCCATTTTCTTGTTCTTTAAAATATAAATCAAACATGGTAGTTTCTTCTCTTTGAAATCGGTTTCCAATATTATTTCCTTTTAAGTCGTATTTTAAGAAACACAATCCATATAAATCATTTCTTTCTTTTGTTTCATAATAGGCTTGTAAAATATCATAAAATGCATTATCTGAAAATATATCATCAGAATCACATTCTACAATTAAATTTCCATCAGCATATTGAACAACATTGTTGATAGCTGACATTTTTCCTTGATTTTCTTGCTTATGATATTGTATTTCTATCTTCTTTTCACTTATGTACTGATTTATCAGTTCTTCTGTATTGTCTGTTGAACCATCATCTGTTATTAACCATTGTACTTGTATGTTTTGTTGCACTTCTCGATTTTTTTCTAAATTCTTAACAATACTATTATATAAATTCCCTAACATATTTGCTCGATTATATGTTGGTGTAATAATGGATAATTTCATAATTATTCTTCCTTTAATAATTTTTCTAATTCTTTGATAATATGGTGATTATCATATATTTGTTTTTTATCATCAAATGTTTTTATATTGTTTTCAATAATATATTTCAATTTATTATAAATTTCATGTTCATCATTTTCTACAATAACTGCGTTTTTATAATTTTCAACCGCTTCTCTTGCTGCTGTATTCGTAATGATAATTGGTTTGTTTAAAATTTTGGCTTCTTCTAAAACCATACCATATCCCTCAAATTTAGAAAGTAAACAGAACATGTTTGCTTGCTTTATGTATGGATATGGATTTTCCTTTGCGCCTAATAGGAAAAATGTTTCTTGTAAATGTTCGTCTTTTATTAGTTTTTCTAATTTTTCTCTTTCTGGACCATCACCAATAATATAAAATTTATTATTAAAATGATTTGCAATTAATTCTTTATGAATACGAATTAATCTATCAATTCCTTTTTGCTCTACTAATCTCGCAACTGTCAAGAAATTCATTTGTTTATTATCAAATGAAAAATCTATCTTTTCTTTTGCCTTTTCTATTACCTTTTGAGAATCTATATAATTATAGATAACCTCTTCTGTGGGTTTCATATTTGGATATCGTATATCAAACACTTCTTTGTTATCTTTGCTGACAAATATTAATTTTTCATATTTATTATAAATTCTTTTATCTATGGTTAACTTTAGTTTCGCTTTTAGGTCATTTCCATATACTTTAGAAATATCATTATGAATCCAAGCAATTTTTTTAGTATTTCTGTTTTTCGTGCTAAATAGCCTTGTGATTGGCCCTTCCAAGAAGGCAATTTCTATATCATAGTCACCTTGTATATATTTTTTATAATATTGCTTTTGGAAACATAAGATTTTTAAAGGTATACTTATTTTTTCAACTTTAGTTAATTCCTTATATGGTTTATCAAATATTCTTTTGATTTTTATTCTATTATTTAAACTTTTTTCTAACTCACCTTTTCCATAAATCGTAAATATAGTAATGTCAAATGTATCACTTAATTGATTTACCATATCCACTAATACTCTTTCTGCTCCACCTAATGTTAAACTGGTTATTCCAAATATTATTTTTTTCATTTTCTAATTCTCCTGATATCATATGGTTGGAAAAGAATTAAACAAATTTTTCTTGTAACTTATCACGTATAAATTTAATCCTTGCTAAGCTTGTATACATTTTCAATGTAATATTATTTACTGTTTTCATATATAAATTTTTTAATCCTTTTTCTTTCAAATAGATATTTTCTTTCCAATTTGTAAATTGTGTATTTAATGATTTCCATGCAAGATTAATGATTTCTTTTCTTTCCTTTCTATTTTCAATCATCACCATTCTGAGCATTGAGCTACATAAAATATATCTTGTATAGGTATATTCTATTTCTTCTTTATATTCATCAAATAACTGATTTCGTTTATAATAGTCAATAACATGTCTTAAAACATCAATAATCTCTTTGGTTCTTGTATTTTGCACATTTGAGATAGAATTCTCTCTTTGGACATAATGAATAAATGGTTTTTCAACAATTCCATAATTATGTATCAATGGTAACAGTTTATAGAAAAATTCTACATCTTCATATCGATATCCTTTTGGAAATTCTAAATGGTTATTTTGTACGATTTCTCTTTTGATTAATTTATTCCATGCAACAACTCTAGTATAAATAAACATTTCTTTTTTATTGCTATACTGTTTTCCTTTGCTTTCTAAACTCTTATCTGGATATTCCCATAAAAAATCACATTCAACATAATCTAAGTTCTCTTCTTTTGCTTTATTATACATTTCTTCATACATATTAGCTTCGACATAATCATCAGAATCTAGAAAGGCAATATATTCTCCCTTAGCATATGGAATAGCATAATTTCTAGCATCTGATAACCCACCATTTTCTTTTTCTAAATACATGATTTTATTTGGATATTTTTCTACAAATTGTTTTGCAATCTCCTCTGTTCCATCTTGACTTCCATCATTGACAAGTATAATTTCAACATCTTCTAATGTTTGATTTACTAGAGATTGTAAACATTTTTCTATATAGTTTTCTACATTATAAAATGGAACAATGATACTAACCTTTATCATGATTTAACCTTTCTTCTTAAGCTTAAATACCATTTAATATTTACACTTAAAATTAATTTTCTTAAGCACTGTCTTCCGTTTTTTGCTTTAATATTTTTTGTCATTTTTCTTTTTCTAATTTCTTTTATATATTTCTTTTGATCCTTTTTTTCTAAAGTTTCTATCTTTAACAAAATTGCATTTGTATAATAAATTTTTAATGTTTCGGCTGTTTTTTTATTTAATTTGTATTTATCAATTTTTAACAAAGCTTCATCATATTGTTTTAATGCATCATTTGCCTTTTTCTTTGTTTTTTCATAACTATCATTTCTTGTAATACTTCCTTTTACTTGCACATAATGATATCCATAAAAGTTAATAGAAATCATCGTTTTAGCAAGTACAATCACAAATGGCATTAACCCAAAATCCTCATGTTCTGTTCCAACTTTAAACTCTAATTTGTTCTTTGTGAATATCTCTTTTTTTATCACATACACACAAGGAGAGTCTAGTAAAACATCTGTAGCATATAATTCCTCAAATCCTTCTTCTCCTGTTTTATTTTCAAATACAGATCCATTGACTGTTTCTATGACATTTCCTTTTTCATCTTCTCTTTGCAACTTAAATTTAATTAAATCAGTATCCTTTTCCATATATTGCTTTACTAAACCATATAAATGGATATCTAAATAATCATCTGCATCAAGAAACAAAATATATTTTCCTTTTGCTTTTTTGATTCCATAATTTCTTGTATCGGCAACCCCTGTATTTTTCTTTTTATAATACGAAATAGTTTTAGGATTTTTTTCTTTATATTCTTGTATAATCTTATCAGATGCATCTGTACTTCCATCATTAATTAATACAATTTCTAAATCTTCATCTTTTTGTTTTAAAACAGATTCCATACATTTTTTTAATGTTTTTTCCGCATTATATACGGGAATAATGACACTTAACTTTTTCAATATTCTCGCCATCTTTCTTTTTAAAATATTGTTTCTAACGTTTTTACTACGTTTTCATTATATGTTTCATAATCAAATGGATTTTTTACTTCATATCCATTTTGTATAAATTCTTTCATTGACATATATATAGATTGTGTATCTTTTTCTACGACCATTCCTCTTCCATCTTCTACTTGTTCATAATCAGATACTTTTGTCGTTATAATTGGTTTATGTAATACAAAACTTTCTAAATATACAACCGGATATCCTTCATATTCAGAAGATAAGATGATACAATCACTCATTATAAAATATGGATATGGATTTTCTTTTCTTCCTAAAAATAAGATGGTATCTTGTAAATCATATTCTTTTACTTTTTCTTGATATAATTTTGTATCTTGTCCATCTCCAATAAATAAGACTTTGAATTTTAAATTCTCTTCTTTTAATTTTTTAGAGGCTTCTATGATTCTTGTTAACTTTTTTTGTTTTTCATCATGTCTTCCTACATTTAAGAAAATAGGAATCTCTTCTTTTTTTAATTCTTGTATATTTTCCTCTATAATCGACTTTTTCGATTTTTCTATAATGTCTTCTCCATTTATTAAATTATTACAGGTAATCACTTTGTCTTTTAATTCTGGAAAAATCTCTATAAAGCTATTTGTACCTTCTTTTGACACAAACACAATATGTTTAAATTCTTCACAAGTTACATTTTTAAAAAAAGATTTTACTTCTTCTTTATTTCCTTGGTACAGAGTTAAATAATCTGCGTGACACCATAACGCTGAGTTTTGAGATGCTGTTCTTGCCATAAAACTACTTGCCAAAGAATATGTGGCAAAACTTGCTGAAAAGTCAAATTTGTTTTTATATTTTATAATAAATTTTAGCCTATTGTACAAATTACATATCTTTCTTAAAATGACATTTTTATTGTTGTTGGTGTTGTATTCTACAACTTTTATTTCTTTACTTAGTCTGCCTAAAAAAACACCTTCTTTTTTTTCTAGTGCAATCGTTATATCATAACCTTTTTCTGATAAGTAATTTACTAATGTAACAAGTGCAGTTTCTATTCCACCTAAGTCCAAGTTATGTGTTGCAAAAAAAAGTTTTTTCATTCACTTTCTCCTCTATTTAGACATTATTTTCTTCATTATCTTATCATTATATTGCTTTTTTTGCAACTTTTTTCTGACCAATAAAAATAAGACATACTTCCTCATAGTTTTGTATGTCTTATTTTCTTTTGATATTATAAATTTTCTGCTTCAACTATTACACTTTCACTCTATAAATTATATTTAGAATTACAAATGTTCTACTAAAATCTGAGAAATTGTAAATATTTGTAATACCAAAATAGATATCCCCACAAATTTTGTAACTTTTTCTTCATTATATAGAGATTTTACTTTTACTACACTTCCCAGCAATAACATTACTAATGGTAATATTGGTAAGAAATATCTACCTTGTATACCTGCTATACTTGTTTGTCCAACAGTTGTCCATTGAACATATAAACTTGTAAATATTAATCCTACAATTGCTAATACGACTAATGATATCCAAACTATTTGATATCTTTTAAATTTATCTTTTAACTCATTATCTGTAATTGCTGTAAATAGATAAATTCCTAAAAATGCGTATGGTACAATAGAATATAGTTTTATTAGCTCTCCCCATCCTAAGTCAGCACCAAATAAGGATAGTAGATAATTGCTACCATTAAGATTAAACGTATACAACACGTTTTGTATATATAGAATTGGATTTTGTAATGCTAGCAATACTTGGATTTTTGAATCTCCTTCTCTAAATGTAGACAAATATCTACTAGATATTGCTAACCAAATCAAATTTATCATTACCGCAATTCCTGCTATTACACAGAAGTTTAATATTTTATTTTTATTTCCTTGATTTTTAAATTTCTCTTTTGGAATAATCAAAATTAATCCAACTAATGGTATATACACAATTTTACACAATGCAATGACAATAGATGAAATGAGTAGTATCGCTTTCTCTTTTATTCCAATTTGTTCTTTTTCTCCAAAAGCTAAGTGTAATATATAAGCAATGTAGAAAAATGCCACAGAAATTGTCATAGCATCAGGAGATAAAGATGTAAATCCCTCTATCGCAATTGGTATCATAGCTGGTATTAATAACAATTTTTTTCCAAACGGCATAAGTTTTATTGCAAAATACAATACCAATAATGCAAATATCATGTTAACGATTCTTCCGCCATATGTTATAAGATATACATTATCTGTCACTAATCTTGCTAAAGCTATACCTGTTGCTTGTGGTATGTATTGCACAAAAGAATATACAGCCGCTGTTTCTGGATTTAAGATTCCTTTGTTATCTTCATTTAATTTTACATCTAAAAGCTCTTTCATCATTTGATAATCTAATTTTGTCCAATCAGTTGGAAATACTTTTGATACACCTTCTGGCATCATTGAGCCTTGCACACCATCTTCTTGTGGTGTCATTAGTGTACCTTGTGATACCTCATATGCTTTTAGCCAATGATAATATTCATCATGATTTTTGAATGTTGGCATTGTCACTAAAAAGAATATACATGTAAGTGGTGCTACCATTAAAAAGATATTTTCAATCTTCATTCCTTTTTTATAATATATAATACTTGATACAATATAAACTCCTAATATAAATACAATTAATATGACAAAATATATAATTGTTCTAATATTACTTTTATATAAATCTTGGAAAATGATTGAAGCCCCTTGCATTTCTTCACCATTTACAATTAAATGATTTTTAAGGAACTCATTTTTATCCGTATATTTTACACTATAAAATCTATCAGCTTCTTCAAGATCATTAAATCTTATAAAGATTTTATATTCCTTATCTTTTGAGTCCTTTTGTTTTGAAAATTCTAATGTATATTGTGATGTTTCTCTTACATAATTACGTAAAATCTCTTTTTCTTCTATTACATTTCCATTGGCATCTTTTATTCCTATAGTTACTTTTCCACCACAATTCACATCATCTTTATATGGTTCAAAATCTATTTTTACTTTTTCTAGGTTATTATCAACTGCAACAAAAGTTTGTATAATTTCAGTTCCTGTTGCAATTTCTTCCAATGTTCCAGTTTCTTCTTGTACTTCTCCTGCTGTATACAGTTTTTCTTCTATTTTAAGTGCATAATTCGCTATTAAAACTATTATCAAAACAGCTATTGTTAAAATACCGTAAAACTTCCAATCTTTTTTTATATCTATCTTCATAGCTTTCTCTTCCTTTTACCTTCGTTTATTTTTTCTTATTATTACAATTCATATTTTATTTTATGTTTAATAAAATAACTCCAATAATAATTAATACGATTCCACCAATTGCATAAGCATTTAGATGTTCCTTAAAAATAAAAACACCAGCTAATATAATTAAAATTTGCGTAATTGCTGTAATTATTGGGTATATATAGCTCAAGTCAAAATTTTTAATAATATAAAATGTATATATTAAAAAGCTACCAATATATGCAATAAAACCTAGCATTGCTTTTAATCCCATAGAAAAGTTGAAAGTACCATCCTGTATAGCAATTTGTATATTACCTGAACCTGCCTTTACTAAAATAAGTCCTCCTACTGTTAAAATCAAATATATGATAATACTAAGAATTTTCATCTTCTGTTTCCTCCTTTATCTTTTTTTCTAACTTTTCTACTTTTGCTGATAATATTGCATTTTCTTGTATTAAAGTTGTAACTTTTTCAAATAGTTTTGAAAATGCTAAACTAATGTAAAATATAATAACAATTATTAAAAATAGATAAATTAGGAACAACGCGTTTGTTGGTTCTGCTATATGTAATAATCTCGAAATCCCAATAACTATATTGGGAAAAATGGCACAAAGTAGTGTTATGACTCCAAAACATAGCCATAAAAGTGTGTATCGATAAGATAGTTTCTTCTTTTGTGTAACTGTTAAAATAAATATACAAAATAAAAATGTTGCTAAAATTAAGATTATTTGTAATCCACGATCCATATTTCATATCCTCCTCTAATTATAAATCATACATTTTTTGATTATCCATATAAATTCAATATTATATTTCTCGATTCTTAAAAACACATGCCAATACAACAGCTAGTCCTACTTTTATAGCATAGTATATTGATTTTATTGGGGTTATTGAAGATGAACCACTGTCTCTTTCTTTCATTTTCATTGGAATTTCTATAATTTTAAAATCATTTTTTGCTATAAAAGCATTTGTTTCTGGCTCCGGATAGTCAACTGGATAATTTTTAGCAAATATATTTATTACTTTTTTACTTGCTGCTCTATAACCTGATGTTGTATCTTTAATTTCTTTTTTGGTAAATAATTTTATAATTTTAGAATATAGTACGATTCCCATTCTTCTAATAAATGTAGATTGAAATCCCTCTTTTTCTACAAATCTAGATCCTATTACTAAGTCATTTCCCTCTTCTACTTTTTTGATAAGTTCTGGTATATATTTAGGATCATGTTGTCCATCTGCATCCATTTGAATTGCCACATCATAATCATTTTCATATGCATATTTGTAACCTGTTTGAACTGCTCCACCTATCCCTAAATTGATTGGTAAATGTATAACATGAAAATTGTTTTGTTTTGCTATTTCCAATGTCCTATCTTTTGAACAATCATCTATAATTACATAATCAACATCTGGACAAATTGACTTTAAATTTTTTACAGTATTTACGATTGATCCTTCTTCATTATATGCTGGTATGATTACTAGTGCTTTCATTATTTCCTCCTATATTCCTATAAATTCTATATAAATCAATAAAAACTCTCTTGCTTTTTCAATATTTCTTTTAAATTTTAAAGAATGTCATTTCTAAATTTAAAAAACACATAAATGCATAATATTATTTTCAAAAATAATTTGTTCTGGTGAAAAATAATCCCATGATTTTTGTTCGAATTGTTCCTTTATTTCTTGATTAGCTTCTATTACTTTAAATTCTCTACCTGTAAATTTTAGTATTCTACTAACACACCAATCAGCTGAATATGCTTTAATATTAATATCTCCTGATGCTTTTAATTCTGGATATACATATTGTGGTGTTTTATCTCTATAAATAGCAATTGTATCAACTGTATTTCCTGTTGCTTCTTCATAATTTAATATTTCTTGATAAATTTGTGTAGTAACTTGTTTATCTAGATAATTTCCAATATAATTATCTCTTGTATAATCCATAAAATATACATATTGTATTAATAAAAATACAATGCATATGCAAATTACTATATCTTTTACTATCTCTTTTATATCAAATTTTGAGAATAAATACAACCCTAAAATTCCAATAATAGCTGCCATTGGATATGAACTCCTAGCAACAAACCATATTGAATTTGTATCTTGTAACATTTGTGGAGCCACTGTTGCAAATAATGTACCTGCCATTAAGTAAAATGCACTTAATATTTTTAATGCTTTTTCTTTCGTACTGATATTTTCTCTTATTGCTTTGTAAATAATGATTCCTAATATAATAACAATGATTGCTAAAAATACATATTTCGGTAATAAATCATAACTATTCACTAACATTCTTTTGGTTCCATCAATTACTTTTGCAATTGACTCTGAAAAAATCATTTCTCCATTTACTCTAGCATTTGTAAAGAAAAATCTTACTAATAAGAAATTCAATAAGGCTGGAATTCCATATGTTAACGCAACAATCACATTATTGACAATAAATCCTTTTATATTTTTTGAATATTTTATAATATACATTAATGATATAGCGACAAATAATCCAACTGTTCCTTGATAACAACAATTTGCTATTATCATTAAAATTCCTGCCCATATAATGGATTTCTTATTTCCTTGGAAAAACTTATCTATTTGTTCTACTGCTAATACACATAATAGAACTGATAAAACCATAATTCCTTTTTCTATGTATAAAAATAGTTCCAAAGAAAATGGATTTATTAATATTAATATAGCAATTATAGCACTTATTATATGATTTTTTATATCTTTTTGTATCAATCTATTTAATCTATACAATGCAATTATCATGCAAATCATGGCAAATGTATATGACAATATATATGTCCATTCATTGCTTAATTTTAATATTCCCATGACTACATATGTTGCAACTGCCGTCACAATCCTTCCACAAGATAAAAAGTGTTTTACGCTATGCATTAATTCATTTGTGAAAACACTATATGTGTCTGGAGCATATTGTAATTTGCAAAGTGCTCCAAAAAATACAATTGTTATGATTGTAAAAATATATAAATTTTTGTCTGTTATAATCTCCTTTATTTTGTCTTTTAAGTTTTCCATCTCTATTTTTCTCCTCTATTCCGTGTAATAATACGAAGCAACATACAACAAGGTTAGGCTTCTTATAGTTCTTCAGCAAATCCCTTTTGTAATTTATTAAATATTAAATATCCTATAACGATTGCAACTAATACAATTCCAATTAAAATCAAAATGCTTTGAACATCTGGCATGGTTTGATTGTAAAAAATATCACGGTACCCTTCAATAATATATGTCATTGGATTTAAATTCAATATCCATGCTGCTTCTGGTGGTAATGTATCTATAGAATATACAATTGGTGTTGCATAAAATAATAATTGTAAAAATATACCTATAAAATGTTGTAAATCCCTTACATATACACATACACTAGAAACAATAAAAGATATTGCTAGTAATAGTAAATATTGTGCGATAAATATTAGTGGATATACTAGAATATATTTTGTGATACCAATTCCACTAAAAATGACAAATGCAAATATAATCACTGTAGAAATTAAGAAATTTACTGCTTCACTAGTAACAACAGAAATCGGTAATATTTCTCTTGGAAAATATACTTTCTTTAATATGTTTCCATTTTCCACCATAGTAAATGCTGATCTTGAAATAGCAGTTGAGAAAAATGTCCATGGTATTAATCCACAACATAAGAAAACAACATAATTTTCTTGAGGATTTTTTAAAATCATCTGAAATACAATTGCATAAACTGCTATTTGTAATAATGGATTTAAAAATGACCAAATAACGCCTAAAAATGAATTTTTATATTTTCCTCTGATTTCTTTTTTTACATTTGTTTTTAATAACTCTCGATAATTATATAAATTTTTAAAAACATTTAACATTGATTATTCTCCTCTTTTTAGTATCTTTTTCAAAAATGGATATATATGTAATTTTGTAAGTATAACATAGAATGGATGCTTAACTTTATATTCTAATGTATTTTCATAAAAAAGCATTTTATCTTCTTTCTTTTCTAAACGCCAATCTCTATCAACATATTGTTTATTAAAATTATCAGCTAACCATTTATACTCTACTTGCTCACTAATGAAATATTTTGTTATGAATTCTTTTGTTACATCTTTATATGGTAATAAATTTTTAGCATTTTCTATTTTTTCTTGATTTGGATTATTTTTTATATTTTCAAAAATCTCTTCCATATTTTTTACCATATTATCTATGGTAAATCCATCTAAAACTCTTTTTCTTGCTTCTTTTTTATAATCTTCTAAGTTATCAAGCACTTTATTGATTCCTTCTACATATGGAGTGATTTCTTCTTCTTTATAATTTAAATCAAAAATGTCTTCTTCTTTTTGTAAACATGGTACAATAACTCCCACTTTTGAATTGATCAATTCCTTTTGTCCTCCCACATCACATGAGACAACCGGAACGCCCATTGCTAATGATTCATATGCTGTTAATGCAAGTCCCTCTTTTATGGAACAATTTATTGTTAAATCACTAATTGCATAAATTTTTTCTGTATCTTTTACACTTCCCAAGAAAATAATTTTATCCTCTATTTTTTTATTTTTCGCTTCTTTTTTTATTTTATCTAATAATGGTCCATCTCCTGCAACAATCACCATAAAATCATTTCTTTTTTGCTTTAATTTATCTATAATTTCTAATAATAAATATGGTCGCTTTTGTTCAGCTATTCGACAAATATAACTGATGATGTATTTTCCGTTTGTTTCAATATGTTTTTCTTTTAAAATTTCTTCTTTATTAAATTTTTCTGGGTCATAGATTTGTTCATCTACACCAATATATACAGTTCCTAAGTCTTCTGGTTTTCTATGGAAATGGTCTACTAGTATTTTTTCACTATTTTTGTTACATAGATAGGTTTTATCTATCACAGAAGATATACTACTTGAATCTCTTGAAAATCCTCCATTACGATTATACCATTCTTCCATATGTATATAATCCATAATTGGTATTTGTGGATATGTTACTTTTAAATATGGTAAAATATTATATCCAAATGTACTATTTGTATTAAATATAATATCTATATGATTTTTTTGAATTAGATAATTGATAAAGCTTATCCAATATTTCCTATCCAAAAATGTTGTCAAATCATATACTTCCGCATTTTCTTCAAATTGCTGTCTCCATTCATTTCTATTTGGCTCTGTTGATACAATGATAAAATTGAATTTATTTTTATCACTACGTTTTACGATATCAAGATTAAATTTGTCTGCTCCTCCCATTGTCATCCATGGTATCATCATTAATATATTGATTTTATGATTTTTTGCTTTTTTAGGTATTTCTATTTTATCAAATGTTTCTATGATTTCTTCCCAATTATAATCTTCTTTTGGATATTGAATTGCCTTTTTTAATATAAATGCTTCTTTTTTCTCTTTTTGTTCAATTTCTTTGTTAATATTTTCAACATATTTCATGGCTTTTTCTCTGTTGTCTTCATTTGATTGCCTTAATTGACTTTCTTCTTTTCTCTTTTGGCGATACCAAAAGCCAAAGAAATTCATTCTAACTGGAAACATGCCTTCTTTCATCATTTTTAGCCATAAACACCAATCTTCATATACATTTTTATCTCTTATTTCAAATCCATTGACTTTTAAAAATTCTTCTTTTCTTATCATTGCTGTCATAACTAAAATATTATCTTGCATCATTTTTTTAGGTTGATACCATTTTGTCCATGTGTAGTACTGTCCATCAAAATTGATAGTATCTGCATATGCCCAACTTGCTTTTGGATTTGTTTCTAATGTCCAATAAGCACATTCTAAATAAGTATCGACAATCAAATCATCTGAATCAAGAAAAACAAGATATTTTACAGATTTATTTATTTTTTCTACTCCAAAATCTCTTGCAGCTGCTGGTCCTTCATTTTCTTTATGATATACTTTTATTCTATTATCTAATTTTTTGATGTTTTCTAATTTTTCTATATCTTCTTTATTTGTAGAACCATCATCAACAATAATCCATTCAAAATATGGAAATGTTTGATTTAATACACTATTTACGGTTGTATCAATATATTTGTTGGTATTGTAATATGGAGTTATAACTGCTATTATTGGTTCTTTTTCTTCATATTGTTCTTTTTCTTTTCTTTGTTTTCCTGGAAATATTTCTTTGTCTATATTCATACTCTCAATCCTTTCTAGGTACAAATTTTAACTGATTGCTTTTATATATTCATCCACTACTTTTTCTGTTTCACCATCCATCTTTATTTTTCCATCACATAGCCAAATGGTTCGATTACATAACTTTCTTACAGATTCCATACTATGTGTTACAAATACCATGGTTTTTCCTTGATTTTTCAATTCTAACATTTTATCAAAACATTTATTTTGAAAATGTTCATCTCCAACAGATAATATCTCATCAATTAACAAAATATCTGCATCCACATTGATGGCAACTGAAAATGCCAGTCTCATATACATTCCTGATGAATATGTTCTTACAGGATTATCTATAAAATTCTGTAATTCTGAAAATTCTATAATATCCTCTAACCTGTCATCAATTTCCTTCTTAGTCAATCCAAAAATAGATGCATTAAAATATATATTCTCTCTACCTGAAAAATCAGGATGGAAACCTGCACCTAATTCTAGTAAAGAAGTTAATTTTCCGTTAGTTTCTATTTTTCCTTTATTTGGATAGATAATTTTAGTAAGTAATTTTAATAAAGTAGATTTACCACTACCATTTGTTCCAATTAATGCAACAACTTCTCCTTTTTTTATCTTTGCACTAACTCCTTTTAAAACTTCTCTTTTTTCTTTTCTATTTCTTGAAAATAAAAATAATAATTTTTCTTTGATGGTATTTGCCTTATCCAAATATACATTAAATGTTTTATAAACATCATCTATCATAATACTATATTCTTCTTGATTTTCTTGCATATTTTATCTCATTCCTCTCCAAAGTTTAAATTCATTTTAAACCTTTTTTCTAATCTGTTAAACTTTGATTATTATATCATAAATTGTCATATTGTAAAGTAAAAATAATTTAACTTTATTCAAATTGAAAATTTTTTTCAATATAAAAAGATGATGGATTATATATCATTAACACAATATCTGGTTTATATTCTTTTATATATTCTATTTCTTTACCTTCAAAATGTCTTAAATCAATTGTTCTTAACTCTTTTACCCTTAAAGATAAGAAAGAAGAAAATGGCAAGCCATAAGAATCTTGAATGACTAATACTTTTTTATCAGACATAGATGTTTCATTTTGAATCACAATTTCTGGAAAATCTCCTCCAAAATAACAAGCATATTTATTTAATAAAATATCATCACCTAATAAATCTTTTACAATAATGGTATCTTCAAAACTTCCATTTTTTACATCACCACTTTTATTGACTGATAACTGTGTTTCAAAATTAGGTACTATATATTCAAAATCATCTAATCCACCGTAAAATCTTCCATTTCTTTTTCCGATAGAACCTAAGTAAGCATTTTTTTGTGTGATAATATGATAATGATTTATATCTGTATAAAAACTATCAATATTAAAATTATATTCATTGTTTAATATGTCACTTATATGATTTACTGCCTCAAATGCTGTTTTTATTTTCCAATGGTGGTCTGTTATAAAATATTCTTCTTGTATTGGCATTTCCTTAAAATATTCTCTTAAATCCACTGTTTCCACTTGCTGTTCATTTAATGTTTTTAATAAAACATCTGCATTTTCATTTGCATAATCTGCAACACCTGTTGGTAATTCAGAGTTGTCTCTTATTTTATATGGTGCTTGAATATATATAAAAGGAATTCCTTCTTCATGTATACTTTTTTGTAATTCAGCAATATGATTTGCTCTTGTTACCATATCTTCTTTCTTTTGAAGAAATGTTAACATTCCATTGTTAAGTTTCACAACATCTCTTGTTGGATCATTACTATCTTCTAAATAACTTTTAAAAAGAATTTTTTGGACAAGACCATATACATCTACAAATTCATCTTTTCCATATATTTGTTCATTAAAAACCGTTTCTGCTTTTTCAGTTAATTCTACTACTTTTCCATATCCATCTGTTTGTTCATTTTCAAAAATTGCTACTATTTCTGCTTTTAATTCTTCATATTTTGAAATAACTGTAAAAATTAATGTAGAAAAAATGATGGCTAAAAATACAATAGCTACCACCTTTTCTTCAGTAATTTTATACTTTTTTATTTTGATTAATTCTTTATTATCTTTCATTTTTATTCGCATTCCTTTCCTCTCCTAATGTCTTAAGTTGGAAAAGAATTAAATTTTGGCAAGACAAAACAAATTTGAAATTTGATCAATGCCAAAATTATAATTATTTTTCAACTAAAAATTAAAATATATAAATGGATTATATGTTCCTTTTATAATGTAGCTTAGACATACATAAAAAATTAAAATTGTAGCCACTCCATAAATGACTTTGAATCCCTTTTTATCTCTATATTTTTGTAATACTTTTCCTAGAGGAATACTAAATAAAATTCCTAATAACATATAAATTCCATATTCTCTTAAATATAGAATTGCTTCTGAATTTATAAAGACATTTCCCATAAATCCGAATAAGCTTTTTATATATTGTATCGCATAACCTAGATTATCACTTCTAAATAATACCCATCCTATCATAACAAAGAACATTGTGTAAATGTGTTGACATATGATAAGTACCTTATTTTTCGTTTGCTTTTTATCTATCTTGGTTAGTTTTTCAATTGTTAACAATACAAAATAAAAAATTCCCCATGCAATAAAAGTCCAATTGGCACCATGCCACAATCCTGTTAAAGACCAGACAATGAATAAGTTTAATATTAGCCTTTTTTTACCGACTCTACTTCCTCCTAGTGGGATATACACATAGTCTCTAAACCATGTTCCTAATGATATATGCCATCTTCTCCAGAACTCTGTGATGGTTTTTGAAATATAAGGAAAATTAAAGTTTTCCTCTAATTCAAATCCAAACATTTTGGCAAGTCCTATTGCCATATCTGAATATCCACTAAAATCAAAATAAATTTGTAATGTATAGCTAATAATTCCTAACCATGCCAAAAGAACAGATAATTCAGATGGTATCATTCCAAATGTATAATCTGCTACAATTGCCAAGGAATTAGATAATAAAACCTTTTTTGCTAATCCTTTTATAAATCGTTGAACACCTTGTGAAAATTTTTCAAATGTTTCTGTTCTTTCTTCTATCTGTTCTGCTATTGTTTTATATCTCACAATTGGTCCAGCAATTAATTGTGGGAAGAATGCAATATATAATCCCATATTTAATGGATTTTTTTGTGCTTCTGCATCCTTTTTATAAATATCTAGCACATAAGATATTGCTTGGAATGTGAAAAATGAAATTCCAATTGGTAAAACAATATTAGGGACAACAAAATTCGTATGAAAAAAGGCGTTTGTATTACTAATAATAAAATTCAAATATTTGAAAACACCTAATATAGATAAATTAAAAATAAACATAAGAACAATAACAATTCTTACTTTTATCTTATTCTCTCTGTACTTATCTACTAACCCTCCAAAAAACCAGTTGGCTATGATAGATAATAGCATAATTAATACAAAATAGGGCTCTCCCCAGGCATAAAATAATATGCTTACTAAAAACAAAAACACATTTTTTAATGTCTTGGTTTTTCTTAGTAAACCATAATATATTGCTATCACTATTGGTAAAAAGATGATAATAAATGTTGTTGTTGAAAATAGCATTTCTGTTTCTCCTATTCATGGTTATTTTTTTAACAAATCTTCTAAATCATTAAATTGGTTTTCTGCTTCTTTGATTACTTTTTTTAACTTATAATTACTTGCTTTTTTAAAATAATATTTTCTTAATACCGTTTCATAATTCATATCTCTAATAGGTTGATATCTACTAAAAAATTTTGACTCCTCAATAACGGTTTCTTGCTTTTTACTATATGTTAAATTATAAATTTTTTGTCCATATAACATAGATAATATCATAGAATGAAATCTTCCACATACCATATATTCCATTTTGGCATATTTTTTTAGATATTCTTCTATGTTTTCTTTAAAAATTTCCACATGAACATTGTTTTTGTATTCATCTGGTACTGTTGAAAGTATTGTTTGGATTGCTTCACTATCTTTTTCAAATTCTGAAAATCCAAATAATGTCACTTGATAATTTCTTTTTGCAAATTTGATAATAATTCTCTTGATGAAGTCATTATAAGCACCTTCTTTTTCTTTTAAGTCTTCTCTAATGGCTAAACTAATAACAGAAATTCCTATTGTATTTTTTTCTTTTTCTATGTTTTCTACTGGTAATGTAAAAGCCATATCTGGTGCTTGTCTTACTTGTGGAATTTCTTTAAACAAGTTATATGATTTCTTATCACGAAAACAAATCCCTCCACAAAGTGAATATGTTTCTTTTGCTAAATTGAAATATTCTTCTGTTTGATATGGTCCAAAATTGCAAGACATATAAAAGAATTTTTTATTTTTTTCATTACATCTTTTCACAAATTTATTTACTTCTTTTAATTCATGTCTTGCATATTCTGATTCCATAAAGATAGAGCCGCCTACATAAAGGTAGGCGTCAAAATCTTCTACATGAATTTTATCAAAATCTCTATCTTCATAAAGATAATGTAAATTTTCAAAATTTTGATATACTTTTTCATATTCTTTTTCTACAACATGTATATAAAAATCAATATTCGGATATCTTTTTAATAATAAATAGATAAATAAATTATCTCCTAAATTTACTTTTGTATATGCAAATAGTAAAATTTTAGTCTTATTTTCCATAAACAATCCCCTTTTCTATTATTGAATCGTTACTTTTACTTTTTTTTCAAACATCCCATCTAATGTTCTCACAACAATATAGGTTGTCCCCTTTTTTAATCCTCTAAATCGATTATTGTATACTCTTATGATTTCTGGATTTTCTGCATACCATTCCAATTGTGTATTTTCACTATTTTGTGGTGTGCATGTATATGTTAAATCTACCGCTTCATCTACACTTGCTACATATTCTTCTTTATCTGTTATAATATCTTCCACATAAACTTTTCCTGGTTTTTGCACTTTTACTTTAATTCTTTTTTCTAAGCTTCCATCTCTTGTTCTTACAATCACTTCAGCTACCCCTTCTTTTAATCCTCTAAATCGATTGTTGTATACTCTTAAAATTTCTGGATTACTTGATATCCAATCAAATTCTGCATTTGTTGCATATTCTGGTGTATAGCTAAAAGGAATATCGACTGCTTCATTTTCATCAACAGTATATTCTGTTTGGTCTAATATAATATCTTGTACGTTTACTTGACTGCCTTTGATTGTTACTTTTATTTTTTTTACATATAGTCCATCTAATGTTTTTACAACTATATTGGTTGTTCCTTCTTTTAATCCTCTGAATCGATTATTGTATACACGTATGATTTCTTGGTCTTCTGCATACCATTCAAATTGTGCATTTTCACTATTGGTTGGTGCATAATCATATGTAAGGTCGATTGCTTGACCAACATAAGCTGTATATTCTTCTTGATCTGTCGTTACACTTTCTACATAAGTTTTTCCTGGTTTTACAACTCTTACTTGAATTCTCTTTTCAACCATTGGACCTGTACGTGTTCTGATAATTACCTCTGCTGTTCCTTCTTTTAATCCTCTAAATCGATTGTTATATACTCTCAAAATATCTGGATTTGATGAAATCCAATCTAATTCTCCATTTGTTGCAAATTCTGGTGTAACTTTGAATGGAATGTCAACTGCTTCATCTTCATTTATTGTATATTCTGTTTTATCTAGAATAATATCTTGTACTGTTCCTGGATCTTTAATAGTTACTTTTATTCTTTTTTCAACAACTGGGCCTATACGTGTTCTGATAATCACTTCTGCTGTTCCAGCTTGTAATCCTCTAAATCGATTATTATATACTCTCAAAATATCTGGATTTGATGAAATCCAATCCAATTCTGCGTTTGTTGCATTTTCTGGTGTAATTTCAAATGGAATATCTATTGCTTCATTTATATTGATTTGATATTCAGTTTTTTCTAAATTAATATCTTCTAAATAGATTTTTGAAGGATCTTTTACATATACTTCACAACTTACTTGTTTTCCACCTGCAATAGATGTTGCTGTTATGATTGATTTTCCTTCTTTCAATCCTCTAAAATGTCCATTCCATATACGTACAACTTCTGGATCTGAAGATTCCCATACCAGTGTTTGATTTGTTGCATTACTTGGATTAAAGCTAACAATAATATCTCCAGTTTCATCTATATTAACTGTTTGTGATGTTTTATCTACTGTAATATCTGTTACAGGAACTGCTGGTTTAGTTACTCTAACTTTACATTTTGCAATTCTTTGGTTGTTCCAACTAATTGCTGTAATAGTAGCCTCTCCTTCTTTTAGTCCTCTTAAATGTCCATTCCATACACGTACAACATCTGGATTAGATGAATACCAGTCTGCTCCTTGCATATAGGCATTTGTTGGCGTAATAATAGTATTTAATTGTGCTGTTGGTTCTGGATTTGTACTACTAATTTCTAGCTCCAATTCTGTTTTATCTAGTCTCATTTGTCTGACAGGTTCTCTTCCTTGTCCTTTTAATTGTAGATTATATGCCTCAACAATTCCTTGTGCATCTGCCACACCTAAATTCTTTAATTTTTCATCAGAATTAAGGAACTGTTGACAATCCGCATCACTACTAATATAACAATGTTCTACTAATAAAGAACGAATTCCATAATTCATTGGATATCGAATAATACCGTAATAATCTTTTACCACTCCGCTTGGATACCATTCATTTGGTTTTCCAGAACGTGTAGAAACACCATGGTCTTGTAATCCTAATCTTGCAAGTCTATATAGTATTTTTTCTCCTACTATTTTGCTTCCTTCATAATATTCTACTTGCGAATTATCTTGTGTTACCCAAATTTCCGCACCTCTAGCAGATTGTGATGTACTTGAATTAATATGAATACTAACTACTAAATCTGCATTGTAATTTTTAGCAAACTCTCCTCTATCATATATGCTTGGATTGTCTGCATATCTTGTTAAATAAACTTTTACACCTTCATATTTTTCTAATTCTTCTTTTGCATAAATCGCTATTTTATAATTAATCTCTGATTCTCTTAATCCAAATCTACTATTAGCAGCTCCTGGATCTGAGCCACCATGGCCCGGATCCAGTACAACAACAAAATTTCCTTCTTCATCTGCTGCATTAACTACCGTTTGTAAAATCCCAATAAATGCGAAAGTCATAATCATTATTATAATGATTTGAAAAACTCTTTTCACCATATTTTCCCCCTTATTCAACAGTTACTTTAATCCTTCTTTCAATACTTTGATCTAGTGTTCTAACCACTACTTCTGCAGTACCTTTCTTTAATCCTCTAAATCGATTGTTATATACTCTTACAATTTCTGGATCAGTTGAAAACCATTCAAATTGTGCATTTGTTGCATATTGTGGTGTCCAACTAAAATCATTGATATCGACTGCTTCATCTTCCTTAACAGTATATTCTGTTTGTCCTAATATGATTTCTTGTACTAACCCTGATGGTTTTACATTTACTGTAATTCTTTCTTCATATGTACCATCCAAAGTTCTTACGACAACCTCTGCCGTACCTTCTTTTAATCCTCTAAATCGATTATTATATACTCTTAACACTTCTGGATTTGTTGAATACCATTCAAACTCCGCATTTACTGCATTGGTTGGATTGTATGTAAATGGTATATCCACTGCTTGCGTTTCGTAAATTGTATATTCCATTTGTGGTAATTGTATATCTGTTACATATGTTTTATTAGGATCTCTTACAACTACTTTTATTCTTTCTTCTAAACTTCCATCTCTTGTTCTTACAATGACTTCTGCTGTTCCTTCTTTCAATGCTCTAAATCGATTGTTATATACTCTTAACACTTCTGAATCTGATGAAATCCAATCGAATTCCGCATTAGATGCATACTCTGGTGTCCAACTAAATGGGATATCTACTGCTTCATCTATATTCACAATATAAGATGTTTTATCTAATACAATATCTTCTACTGTTGCTTTACTATAATCTACTACATTTACTTTTATCCTCTTTTCTATAGTTGGTCCAAAACGTGTTCTAACAATGATTTCTGCAGTACCTTCTTTTAATCCTCTAAAATAATTGTTATACACTCTCACTGTTTCTGGATCACTTGATATCCAGTCAAATTCATAATTGCAAGCATTTTTAGGAGAATATGTAAATGGTATGTATAATGCTTCATTAATATCTACAGTATATTCTGTTTGCTCAAATTGTATATCTTCTACATATGGTTTTTCAACTGTTACATTACTACTTGTTGCTACCGTTCCATCTAATGTTTTTACTACAATTTGTGCAGTACCTTCTTTTAATCCTCTAAATCTATTGTTATATACTCTTAAAACCTCTGTATTTGTTGAATACCATTCAAATTCTGCATTTACACTGTCTGCTGGTGTAAATGAGAAGTTTACATCCACTGCTTCATCTTCTTTTACAACATATTGTGAACTCTCAATCCATATATTTTCTACATAGTTTTTATTCGGGTCACGTACAATAACTTTTATTCTTTTCTCTACAGTTGGTCCAAAACGTGTTCTAACAATCACTTCTGCTGTACCTTCTTTTAATCCTCTAAATCTATTATTATATACTCTTAACACTTCTGAATCTGATGAAATCCAATCAAATTCATAGTTAACACTATCTTCTGGAGTATATGTAAATGGTATATCTATTGCTTCATCAATTTGTATAATATACTCATC
The DNA here is from genome assembly GCA_904387305.1 of uncultured Clostridia bacterium. Taxonomy (GTDB): domain Bacteria; phylum Bacillota; class Clostridia; order TANB77; family CAG-508; genus CAG-269. Next base: position 37,793 of record CAJFLB010000004.1, on the reverse strand, counting down.
TTGTTCAAATTGAATATCACTTACATATTGCTTGTTCGGATCTAGAACTGTTACTGTGCAAGTTGCTGTATATCCACCATCAATTGTTTTTGCTGTTAATACTGATGTACCTTCTTTTAAACCTCTAAAATGTCCATTCCAAACTCTTACAACTTCAGGGTCTGATGATGTCCATTCCACACTTTGCTCAGTTGCATTAGATGGTGTTATGATTGGAATAGCATCTCCTGTTTCATCTATGTTGACAACAAAACTATCTTGTTGCATTGTTATTCCTTGAACTGGTACGTCTTGTGGCATTGGATTAGATGCTGGCATGTTATCATATACTGGTATGATAAATGTTATTTCACTTTGCAAACTATTGCTATATAACTCATAATTTGAATATGATTGTGATGTTGGATCTTGGATATTTGTCATATATTGATGCCAAAACATATCTGACTTATTAACTGTTTGAGATTCTCCATCTCTTAATATTTTTGTTCCTACAACATCCCATTTATTAAAGTATGCTGTGTTTTGTCCAGCTTCAATATAATTTTTGCCAATTAAACTTGCTCCGTCCACAATCGCTTTATATGGACTGTCCCATCCTTTATCTTTTGCATATAGTAAACCATTTGCAATTGGGTCTCCTGTATCATATGCTCCAAAATTGTAAAAATTATAATATCCTTCATATCCTGGATATGTTCCAGAAACAGAACCGCTTCCTTGACTTCCTACCTCTTGAATGATTTTACTTTTTATATAAAAAGCACTTATATTAGATTCTTGTGCTGCTTTGATAATCATTTCTGCATAAGACATTGTTACTAGATTGTTATTTAAGTCATTACATGTAATGGTTGCATCTAAAAATGTTCCTTTTACAGATTCTTGGATGGCAGCTAGTGTTTGCACATCTGGATTATAAGAACTTTCTACAAATTGAAATATTTGTGTTTCATTTAAGAAATTTCTAGGATCTAAATAATATGCTACAATTGCATCAGAAGCACATGCCCATCCATCATATACATATCCACAACTGTTTTTCCAAGATTTTGGTGCATTATTTGTTACACGATTTCTATGCACATTTTCATCTCTTTCATTTTGTATTAATTCGTCCCATGAAATTCCTGTGTAATATGCTTGAAATTTCCAATTTGGATATTTACTTGCTAATTGTTGCAATCTTTCTTGATAAGATGCTGGAAATTGGTCAATTCCTGTTTTTACATATTGATAATATGTATCAGCAGCTTTCGACACTTGCCCAAAACTTAATATGATTAAAATACATACAATACTTATGAATACGATATTTTTTACTATTTTCATTTTTTTATTCCTTTCTAAAGATAAATATTTATCCTCTTTTATCTTCTTAAGTATATCATTTATACTTTTTTTTGACAATTTATTTTTCTTCTTTTTTCTTTCCTTTTTTTGCTATTACTACTAACACAATAATCACTACTAAAATAAGGAATGCAATTCCTCCCCAAATGATATATTGTTGATTATTTTGCTTTTGTTCTTCTTGTTTTGCTTGTTCTAAATCTTCTTCATATTCTTCTAATCCACTTGGGTCTTCAACACTTTCTCCTGCTTTTTTCGCTGTTAATTTATATTCTTTTGTTGTAACACCATCTTCAGCAGTCACTTTTACTGTAACAATATGAAGTGTACTACTAAAATTATTATTATCTAATATTTCTACTTTTGCATTTTCATTTTCAGGAGTTGCTACAATATCTAAATTTTCTATATATCCTTCATATTCCACAAGATAATTAATATCTTTATCGTTAAATGCTGGATTCAATTGTATTCCCTTTACTTCTAAACTTTTTAAATTTGCATTTGCTTTTTCTTGATTTCCTTTTGTGATATGTAAATAATAAGAATTTGTAGTTGTTCCATCCTCTGCCGTTACTTTGATTTTGAAATCATTTACCCCTGTTTTTAAATTTGTATCACCTATAATTTCTGCTGTTGCATTTGGATCATCTGTTATTGCCTCTATTTCTATTTTGTCTTTATCTTCACCAATTGCTATAACGTAATCTGTAATAAACTGGTCAAATTGTGGTTCAATAGCTTGTCCATCAATTTTTATATCTCTCAATAGTGGATTGTTGTTCTTCATTACTGCCTGTACCTTTGCTATTGGTAATAAATTGATTATGATTGCCAATATAAATATAAAGCTTAAAATATTTTTTTTCATTTGAATGATTCCTCCTTTTTCCTTTTGTATAGTTTACATTTGTAATCTTATTTTGTCAATAGTTTTCATTTTTCTTTTTTATGATTTTATACTAAATTTCTATTTATATAAACATATATATACATATAATTTTACTATTATATTAAAATATGATTAAGCTGAACAGCAGCATTTTTTTAATTTCTCCTATTCAACAAAAAAAGAGATGGAACATTTTTTACATATTCCACCTCTTTTTTTATATATCTTACTTATATTGATTATCAATTTCTTTTAAAATAACATCATGTGCACTACCTTCTGAAATACTAACATCAGACACTAATGTTAATCTTGCTTTTTCGTGTAATTCAGGGATTGTAACACTTCCACAGTTACACATCGTTGATTTAATTTTTGCACAAGTAATTGCTAAATTATCTTTTAATTTACCTGCATATGGAATATATGAATCAACACCTTCTTCAAATGAAAGTTTTGCATCTCCTCCCATATCATATCTTTGCCAGTTTCTTGCTCTATTAGAACCTTCTCCCCAATATTCTTTTACATACCCATTTCCTTTTTTAACAACTCTTGTTGGGCTTTCATCAAATCTAGCGAAATATCTTCCCATCATAACAAAATCTGCTCCTAATGCTAAAGCAATGGTAATATGATGATCATGCACAATTCCACCATCTGAACAAACTGGTATATAGATTCCTGTTTCTTCAAAATATTTATCTCTTTCTGCAACAACATCAATTAAAGCTGAGGCTTGTCCACGTCCAATACCTTTGGTTTCACGTGTGATACAAATAGATCCTCCACCGACACCTACTTTAATGAAGTCTGCTCCGGCTTCTGCTAAGTATCTAAATCCTTCTGCATCTACAACATTTCCTGCACCAATTTTAACAGAATCTCCATATTTGGCTCTTACAAAATCAATTGTGTTTTTTTGCCATACAGAATATCCATCTGAAGAATCCATACAAATTAAATCTACACCTGCATCTACTAATGCTGGTATTCTTTGTTCATGATCTCTTGTATTGATACCTGCACCTACAATATATCTCTTATTTTCGTCTAATAAAGAATCCGGATTATTTTTTCTTTCTTCATAATCTTTTCTAAATACTAAATATTTTAAGTTTCCTTCTTTAGTTAATATTGGCAAACATGCAATTTTCTTTTCCCATATTAAATCATTTGCTTCTGATAAAGAAATTCCTTCATGTGCCCATACTGCTTTTTCCTTTGGTGTCATGAAATTATCGATTGGAGCTTCTAAATCATCTCTTGATACACGGTAATCTTTATCTGTTACTAGTCCGATAAATTTTCCTTTTGCTGTTCCGTCTTCTGTAATCATAACTGTTGAATGTCCTGTTTTGATAACTAAGTCAATGACATCTTTTAAAGGTGTTCCAGATTTTACATTTGAATCGCTAACGATAAATCCAGCTTTGTGTTTTTTTACTTGTCTCACCATTTCTGCTTGTGATTCAATACTTTGTGAACCATAAATAAATGCAACTCCACCTTCTCTAGCTAAAGCGATTCCCATATCTACTCCAGATACAGATTGCATAATCGCAGATACCATTGGAATATTAGCATAATATTTTGGTTCTTCTCCTTTTTTGTATTTTACAAGTGGTGTTTTTAAAGATACCTTACTTGGTATACATCTTTCATCTGTTAAGTTTGGTAATAATAAAAACTCATTAAATGTTCTTGAAATATCTTCTAAAATCTTTGCCATATTAACTCCTCCATCTATTAAAATATTAAAATAGCGAGGGAGATTAACTCCCCTCACTTTTGTCACGGTTTACAAGTCTTTTCGAGTCTCTTTTAATGTCGTTACAACAATTGTATTGTATATAGAAACTACTGCCATTAATATTGTAGCTATAATGGAGATTTTATCCATTATTTTTTCCATATCAAACCGTTTTTTCTTCATACCTATGCCCTCCTAAAAATTGATAGTACTAGTATATCACATTTTTATAGCGGTGTAAACCATTTTTTGTTTTTTATATTATGTAACCATAAATTTCATATCTTTATTATTTATCAGAAGAACACATATTAAAAATATGCGTTCTTTTCTACTTTTATTATGCTATTTACTTCCAACAAGTCTTTTTGTTTCTTTGGCAATCATTAACTCTTCATTTGTAGGTATAACATATACCTTTACTTTTGAATTAGGTGTTGAAATCACTTTTTCTTCCCCTCTCATGTTGTTTGCATCTAAGTCTAATTTCACACCCATAAATTCTAGTTTTTCACAAATACCTTTTCTGATATTGATTTGATTTTCTCCAATACCACCAGTAAAAATTATGTAATCAATACCTTTCATAGCCACAGCATATTTTGCTATAAAACCTGCAATAGAATAATTAAATTGTTCAATAGCAATTCTTGCTCTTTCTGTTCCATTATTTGATTCATCTTCTATAACTCTAAAATCTGGTGCCATACCAGATACACTTGATAATCCTGATTTTTTGTTTAGAATATCTTCCATTGTTTGTGGATCAATATTCTCCTTTTTCATGATATAGGTAAGAACAGATGGATCTAAATCTCCACTTCTTGTTACCATTGGTAATCCTCCAAGAGGTGTCAATCCCATACTTGTATCCATTGATTTACCATCTTTTACTGCACAAATACTAGAACCTTGTCCTAAATGGCATGTAACAATTTTTGTTCCTTCAAGAGATATTTTTTCAATTTCTCCAAGTCTTTGAGATACATACATATGAGATGTACCATGTGCACCATATTTTCTCACATTATATTTTGTATAATATTCATATGGGATTGGATATATGTATTTATCTTTAGGCATTGTTTGATGAAAAGTTGTATCAAATACAGCTACCATTGGTTTACCTGGCATTACATTTTTACAAGCTTCCATTCCCAATACAGCTGCTGGGTTATGTAGTGGTGCAAACTCTCCACATTCTTTAATTTTTTCTATAACCTCATCATCAATTACAGCTGATTCTTTAAATATTTCTCCTCCATGAACCACTCTATGACCAATTGCCTCGATTTCTTCTAGTGAATCAATTACCTTATATTCTGGATTTGTAAATTGTTCCAAAGTAAATTCAATTGCTTCTTTATGATTATATGCTGGTTTTTTTATTTCAATTTTTTGTCCATTTACCTTATGTGTAATAAATGCTTCTTCTTCTCCAATTCTTTCGTATTTTCCAGAAGCCAATACTTCTTCTGTCTCCATATTAATTAATTGATACTTTAGTGATGAACTACCACAATTTAAAACTAAAATTTTCATTTTTTCCTCCTTTTAGGGACGTGTCAAAATGGACGAAAAGTGTCCAAAAGGGACAGTACAAATGATTCTAAAATTCAAATATTTTTTCTATCCTATGACAATTCCCAATTTATATTAATTTTTTATTATATATGGATTAACTATAACTATGCATAAAAATTCTCGATTTCACTATTATATATTTTAAAATAACTTTCTTACTTTTTAACTTTCTAAGACCTGTCCCTTTTGGACAATTTTCGTCCATTTTGACACGTCCCTAACAGCTCTTGCTATCATGAGTTCTTCATTTGTTGGAATCACAAAGGTTCTAACTTTCGCATCTTTTGCAGTAATTTCTGCTTCAATACCTTTTACTTTTTGATTATATTCTTTATCTATTTTGACACCCAACACCTCTAAATAATCACAAATGGCTTCTCTTGAATCTTGCCCCTTTTCTCCTACACCTGCTGTAAAAGTTAATATGTCAAATCCATTCATGGCTACTGCACATTTAGCAACATAACTAGCTGCTAAGTAATGGAAATTGTCAAGCGCTAATATCGACCTTGCATCTTCTGCCGCTGCTTCTGCTTCTATATCTCTAAAATCAACAGATACACCAGATATCCCATAAGCCCCTGATTGTTTATTTAATATCTTTTCCATTTCTTCTGGCTTTAGGTTTTCTTTTTTCATAATATAGGTAACAACTGATGGATCTAAATCTCCACTTCTTGTTCCCATAGAAATTCCACCAAGTGGTGTTAAGCCCATACTGGTTTCTACTGATTGTCCGTATTGAATGGCACACACACTTGCACCTTGCCCTAAATGGCAATTAATAATCTTTAATTCTTTGATATCTTTTCCTACCAATTCTGCTGCTCTATTTGCAACAAATTGATGAGAAGTTCCATGGAATCCATATTTTCTAACTCCATACTTTTCATAGTATTCATATGGTAATGGATAAATATATCTATCTTTTTCTAGTGTTTGATGAAATGCTGTATCAAACACTGCTACCATTTTGATATTTGGTGCTAATTTTTTGCAAGCTTTAATTCCTAAGATTGCTGCTGGATTATGTAATGGTGCTAAATCTACACACTCTTCTATTCCTTTTATTACTTCATCTGTTATCACTACTGGATTGGCAAATTTTTCTCCACCATGAACAACTCTATGTCCAATACCGCCTAATTCTTCCAATTTTTTTATAACACCATAATGAGGATTTGTTAATCTACTTAGCACAAATGAAATTGCTTTATCATGGTTTTTGGCATAATGTTCAAATTTATGTACTTCTCCTTTTACTTTATGTGTCAAAAAAGAATCTGCTTGACCAATTCTTTCGAAATATCCTTTTGCTAAAACAGTTTCTGTTTCCATATCAATGACTTGATACTTTAATGATGAACTCCCCGAATTTAACACTAATATTTTCATAAAAACTCCTTATCTTTGTTTTTGTTAATACACACTTTATTGTGCTTGCACTGCTGTTATAGCAACAACCCCTGCTATATCATCACTATTACATCCTCTTGATAAATCATTTACTGGTTTTGCAATACCTTGGCATAATGGTCCATATGCTTCTGCTTTTGCTAATCTTTGCACCAATTTGTATCCAATATTTCCTGCATTTAAGTCAGGGAAGATTAATACATTTGCATCTCCTTTTAATGGACTATTTGGTGCTTTTGATTGTGCAATTTCTGGGATAATCGCTGCATCTAACTGCAACTCTCCATCTACTAATAAATCTTTTTGTTTTTCTTTTACTAATTTTGTTGCCTCAATTACTTTTTCAGTCAACTCTGAGTGTGCACTTCCATAGGTAGAATAAGAAAGCATAGCTACTTTTGCTTCTTTTCCTACTAGTTGTTGAAAGCTTTTACTTGATGAAATGGCAATTTCTGATAATTGCTCTGGATTAGGATTTTCATTTAGACCACTATCTCCAAATATAAATACCCCATTTTCACCATATTCACAATTAGGAACTACCATAACAAAAAAGGCAGAAACTAATTTGGTATCTGGTGCTGTTTTTAAGATTTGTAAAGCTGGTCTTAATGTATCTGATGTAGAATGTGCTGCTCCTGAAACTAATCCATCTGCTTTATTATCTTTTACCATTAACATTCCATAGTATACTGGGTCTAAAACCAATTCTTTTGCTTTTTCTATTGTCATTCCTTTGTGTTTTCTTAATTCATATAAAAGATTTGTATATTTATCATAATCTTCTGATTTTTGTGGGTCTACAATTTGGGCACCTTCAATATTTACCTCATTTGTTTTTGCCTTTTCTAAAATATTTTCTTCATTTCCTATCAAAATGATTTTTGCGTATTTCTCTTTTATTACCTTTTCCGTTGCTTTTAAAACTCTTATATCTTCTGCTTCTGGAAGAATAATCGTTTTGATTTCTTGTTTTGCTCTTTGTTTGATTTCTTCTATAAATGACATTTTATTCACATTCCTTTCTATAGTATTGTTCTTGATTGGAAAAGAATTAAATTTTGGCTAGGAAAACGAATTTGAAATTTATGAGGTGTACGTTTTGTACGTTAATGCTAAGGCTGTTAAAGCTTTGCTTGTTACAGCCTTAGTAAGCTTTAGCTTTAAATTTCAAATGAAGTTTGACGCCGCCAAAATTGTAATTATTTTTCAATCTATTGCCTCCTTTACCTCAACCATTATATAATATAAACAAAGTAAAGCACAAGTCTTTTCTAAAAAAACTTTGTGCTTTTCCTACACCTTATTAGAATATTTTAGGTAAAAATATAATTAATCCAATAATTACAGCAATAATTGCAGAAAATAATACAGCACCTGCAGCAATATCTTTTGCATATTTTGCCTTTTCATTAATATCTGGCATGGCAATATCCACTGTTGTTTCAATAGCCGTATTGATTAATTCTAATGAAATCACAATTGCAAATAATAATAAACATACAATCCATTCCATGGCTGATATTTTAAATATAAATCCTGCAATAATTACTATTGCCATAATAACAAAATGTATTTTTAAATTTTGCTCTGTTCTCCATGCTTCTCCAATTCCTTCAAAAGCATATTTGAAACTATTTCTTAATTTCTTTCTTTTTTTTCTTATTTCTACCATTTTTCTTTTATTCTTCATCGTATTCTTTTCTTCCTTTTCCTTCTCTAATTGTAATATAGACCTAGTAACATTAGTAAATAGTAATAAATATACAATAGATATTGCAAATCCACCAATAACATCACTTGCATAATGTACTCCTAAATAGATCCTACTAAATCCAATCATTGGTATTAAAAGTCCTAAGAGTCCACAACTGATGTATTTTATTTTTTTGTTTTTTACCATTTTCCATATTAGATAAATGATTAATCCATAAAATGCCATACTAACCATGGAATGTCCTGATGGAAAACTATATCCACTTTCCGCAATCAATCTATATCCTTCTGGTCTTGGTCTTTGTATAATATGTTTCAACAATTGATTTAGTAAAGTTGTAATAACCAAATTGCTAGCAACACATAATCCTACTTTTTTATTTTTTACAAAAATTAATGTTCCTATGGTTATTGCTATTAATACATATGCAGAAGACAGATTGGTTATTACCTTCATAATCACAGTCAATGGTTCTGACCTCAGATTTAAAATGACTAGCCTATACACAACCATATCCAATGTTAGTTGCTCATTTTCAAAAATGTCTTCTAACATCATTAAGACAATAATTAGACAAAGGAAAGCAATAATCCATTTATAATTTTTTTCTATAATTCGTTTTAGCATTTGTATTTTCCACTTCTTTCCTATTTTTTAAACTATAATTTTATTACCTTTTCCCATGTTAAGTTCTCTTTTCCAAAATGTCCATAATTGGTTGTTAACGAATAAATTGGTTTGTCTAATTCTAAATAGTTAATAATACCATCTGGTGTTAAGTCAAATTTTCCCTTAATTTTTGTGATTAAAGCTTCTTCTGATATAATACCTGTTCCAAATGTATTTACATGGATAGATAATGGTTCCTTCATACCTATCGCATAAGAAATCTGTATTTCACATTTTTTTGCATATCCATTTGCAACAATATTTTTGGCAATATGTCTTAGCATATATGTTGCTGATCTATCTACTTTACTTGCATCTTTGCCTGAAAATGCACCTCCACCGTGTCTTGCATATCCACCATATGTATCTACAATAATTTTTCTACCAGTAAGTCCTGTATCTCCTAAAGGTCCTCCAATGACAAATTTTCCAGTTGGATTAATATAGATTTTGGTATTGCCATCTATCATATTTTCTGGAATCACTGGTTTAATCACTTTTTTGATAACATCTTTCTTTAATTTTTCTTGACTGATTTCTTCATTATGTTGTGTAGAAACCAATATGGTTTCGATTCTTTTCGGTCTACCATTTTCATATTCAACTGTTACTTGTGTTTTTCCGTCTGGTCTTAAATAATCTATTTCTTTATTTCTTCTGACTTCTGTTAATCTTTTAGATAACTTATGAGCCATAGAAATGGCATATGGCATATATTCTGGTGTTTCATCACAAGCAAATCCAAACATAATGCCTTGGTCTCCAGCTCCTCCAACATCTACACCTAATGCAATATCTGGACTTTGTTTTGTAATGTTGATGTCAATATCACAAGTTCTATAATCCATATCAATATTTTCATTATCATATCCGATTTCTTTTATTTTTTCTCTTACTAATTTTTCAATTTCTACTTCTCCTTTAGCAGTTACTTGTCCTGCAATGGTAATTCTATTACCTGAAGCAAAGGTTTCTACTGCTACTCTTGCATGGCTATCTTGTTTTAAATATTCATCTAATATACAATCTGAAATTGTATCACATAATTTGTCAGGATGTCCTTCTGTCACACTTTCTGATGTGAAATAATATTTACCCATTTTATTTCCTCTTTTCTTTTTATATTTCTCTTTATATTATATAAGAATTTTATATTCTCCCTTGATCATTTTGGATTTTTTCATATATAACATTAAGCTTCTCATATTGCATAATTATTACATTTTTTTACTATTTTGTCAATGGTATGAAAATAGACCGGACTTATAAAAAATTTGTCCGGTCTATTCTCTTAGTCATAGTAATAACCAAAAATTGACTTTATTGAGGTTTTCAAAGAATCTAGTTTCTTTCCTTTCTTCATCTTTTTCATCTTATCTGACTTTTTCTCAGTGTTTAGCCGTTCCTCTCTGCGTTTTTCCATAAGATTCCTACTCTTTTCAAAACCCATAGTGTTATCCTCCTTAATTTTAATTGGGATTCCTGCTTCTTATAGTATCTTTGCAATTATATCACTTTTTTCAATCATTTGTAAAGATTTACTTTTCATAATTTTCGTTACATGAAAACAAAGTAATAAACCGCAACCAGCCGGGTAAAAGTTACCCGACTGGTTGCTAAATTTTTGCACATTGCCAGCATCAAGGATTAGAGGATTAAACTTTCCAGTTCATTCTCTGCTCGCTCTAGAGCATTAAATGCATCTTCCATGCATTCCATTTCTACATACTCTTCATAATTTAAAAGTATCCAAGAAAACTCTTTAGATTGAATGCTCTCAAACTGGCTGGTTATCGCCTCTTTATCCTCTTTCATTCCTCTTAGGTAAGCTAAGAGTGCAATCACTTTACTTTGTGCAAAAAATCTTTGAGGATTTCCTTCTTTCCGGTTCTTATCTCCCGCAAAATCTCTTCATTCATGTTTTCTAATTCCCTTGCTTTCATACTATTATCCTCTCTTTATGTTCTTGTGTTAGAAATACTTCTGTTAAATATTTCATTTTTCATCACCAACAATATTGTATCCATTTCATAAACAAAAAACTGACTTTTTCTATACGAAATAAGTCAGTTTCTATTAAGATCTTTTCTAATTTATTTTTTCCGGCAAATTATAATTCAATTGGTACTAAAAAATCGGTTATATCATCATGATAATATTCTAATTCTGGCAATTCTCTTATTTTATATTCACAACTAGGAATAAATTTGGTATAAAATTTTCTAATTTGCTTTTGAATATCTATTGCTTCTTGAGAATTTACCCTAATAGAAATCCACTTTGATTTTGGTATTTCATATTTTTCAAGGCCTTCTATTGCATTTTCAAATAATACCCCAAAATAGCATTTCGTTTCTTCAAATCTTTCTATATATTCTGTCATTCCATATTGAAAATCTCCATAATTTCTTCCCATTTCTTTACAAAAAGCTGGTGCATCTACTCGAATATCGCTGATAGTTGTTTCTACTTTCTTCCCATAAAGAATCATTTTTTCTCTTTCTATAATGGAATATTCTATATTTTCATTATCTTCTTCTTTTTCATCAAAATGGATTTTCGAAAATACTTTTAATCCTATTGGCTCTTTTTTTTATTTAACTTGGCTTTACTCCATAAAATTTTTCAAAAGCTCTCGAAAATGAAGTAGCATTATCATACTGATATTTCACTGCAATGTCAATTATTTTTTCTTGTCCATTAATCAAATCAATTCCTGCTTTCGTTAGTCTTCTCTTTCTAATATATTCTGATAATGAAATATTGCATAACATACTAAATAGCCTTTGTAGCATAACTTCATTTGTTCCTAAAAATTGTGCTAGTCTATTATATTCAATTTTATTTTCTAAATTCTCTTCTATATATTCTAACATTTCATTTAATGCTACATATATATTCATCTATTCCTTCCCTTTCTCACAAATAGCTAATTCTATCGCTTTATGACAATTTTCAATATTGACAATATTCATATTTCCCGCAAATTCTCCGTCAATTGTCCAATCTACATTTTCTTCAGTTGTAATTGTAATTTTATTAGCTTTAAAATAGACAAAATCTCGATTCACCATATAATCTTTATGTCTAAAATCACTTAACAAGCGAAAATATCCTAACAATTTTTTTGGCTTTCTAATAAAAATAGCTTCAAATTTCCCATCTGCCAAATCAATTTCTTCTCGGTTAAACCATTTGAAACCAGCTATTGATTCAGAATTACTGATACCACCATAGATAAATTCTCCTTCTAGTTCCTCTTCATCAAATTGTATTCTTACTTTATAAGTTGGAATTCGAATAAGTTCCTTCATGGCTTTCATATAATAGGCTAATCTACCATATTTATTTTTGGCTTTTTGTGAAGTTTTATAGGCCACATCTGTAGTGACTCCAAAAGCTGCTACATAGCAAAAATATTTGTCATCATTAAATTTTCCTACATCTAATATCTTTGCCCTTGATTCTAACAATTTTTTGGTTATCGAAATATCTTTTATTGGCATATCTAAGCTTCTTGCTAAATCATTAGTCGTTCCCATAGGAATATATGCAATACTAACATCTTTTATATTCAATTCCATTAGTGCTGAAACTGTTTCATTAAAAGTTCCATCTCCCCCACAAACTAATATTAAGTCTGTTTCTTCTATATAATCTATTACAATGTTTCTTGCATTATATTCTTTTTTGGTAAGTTGAATATTGACTTGCATATTTTGCTCTTCTAAGTTTTTTCTAATTTCATTTATATAATTTTTTATATTTCCTTTTCCAGATGTTGGATTTATAATTGCTAACACTCGAATACTCAAAACTTTATTTCCTTCTTTCTTTTTGATTAATCTACATAATTTTAGCACATTTTATGTGAATAGTAAAGTGTCCAAATGGGTCCGTTGGGACCAGGTCCATTTGGACCCATTTGGACCTAAAAAAGTTTAGACAGAGTCCTCAATGTTCTCCGTCTAAAATCTTAAAATATTCTTCTACCTTTTTCTGAGACATCCCCGACTTACCATAAGGGGCAAAACGGGGCAAAACGGACCTGGTCCCAATGGACCCTATTCTGTTCTTAATGCTTCTACTGGATCTTTCTTACTTGCCATTCTTGCTGGAATTAATCCTGCAATAATGGTTAATACCATACTAATCAATACAAGGATAATTCCACCAGCTACTGGAAGTGATACAGTAACAGTGACACCTGTCACAGCATAAATAATTTTTGTGATTGGTATATTTAATAATACCGTTACACCAATTCCCAATAATCCTGCAATTAGTCCTACAATAAAGGTTTCTGCATTAAATACCCTTGATATATCTTTTTTAGATGCTCCGATTGCTCTTAAAATTCCAATTTCCTTTGTTCTTTCTAATACAGATATATACGTAATAATTCCTATCATAATAGATGAAACGACTAATGAAATCGCAACAAATGCAATTAATACATAACTAATTGTATCAATGATTTGACTAACAGAACTCATCATAATACCAATTAAATCTGTATAGTTGATAACATTTTCTTCTTTTCCGTCATCTCTTTGTTTTTGATTATAATTATCAATTTCTTGGGTTATGACATCTTTTGCGTCAAAGTCTTTTGGATAAATACTAATTGATGATGGTTTGCTAAGATCTACAGCTCCTAACAATTCTAAATTCCCATCATAACTAGCATTGGCATTATTACTGTATGTTTCCATAATTTCAGCCAATTCTTCTGTACTTAACGTCGCAAGTCTGGCTCTTTGCTCATCACTTAATTGACTATAATCAAATGTTGTAGAGTCTTCGTCTGGAAATGCTAATCCTGTAAATACATTAATATCTGGATTATCTTTTTGTTCTTTTACGATTTCTGCTTCATTGGTTTTATTTATAACATATTCTTTTAAATCCTTTGTATATCCAATTCCACCACTCATTCCTGTTGCTACACTTTGTTCATTTTGTTTAATAATTCCAACAACATTTATATTTTCACAATTGTTAAGAAGCTCCTTCATATATGGTTCATCTTCACTTTTATCGACCCATAATCCATTTTCTTTTTCATAATAATCAGAATTTAGTACTAATTTAAAAGATAAGTTTAGTAATTCATCATAGGTATATGATGTCGATTCCGATTCTTCTACTTCTTCTCCATTTTGAACTTTATTCCATCTTTCTTCTAATTCCTTTTGGTCTTTTAGTCCTAAGGCATATAGAGTATAATCACTAATTTCGTTATTTTCATTAACAATTAAAACCACTTCATTATAATTTATAGGCCAGTTTCCTGCTACTAAATCATATTGAGAATGTAATAATTCTTCATTATCTAGCATTTCTTCCCAGACATCTGTATTAGACATACTTGTCATACTAGAGCCAAACATAGAACTCATAGGAGAGCTTTCTTGTGCTTCCATCATATCTTCCATCCCCAATGCATTCATAACTGTACTTGGATTTACTCGAACCACTCCATTAGAAGTATCTTCTTTGTACAAATTAATATTTAAATTATAATTATATTGTATGCTACTTGCATTGTCTTTTATTGTACTATTCTCATTTTCAATATAGTTTTTTAACGCCTCTAAATTGTTACTTGAAACCTTACTTGATAAAGTAGATATCATATCATTCATAATATCTCTAGAATAGATTTTACCATCTTCATGGGGTTCGGCACTCTCTTCCGTTTCCCCCATTAGCCCTTCCATCATACTAGATATGTCTACTGTAGATTCATCAATGGTAATCGGATAAGAAGATAATGTATCCTCTTCTACTCGATGAATATAACTTTGCACACCATTTGAAATTGATAAAATTAAGGCAATACCAATAATTCCGATACTTCCTGCAAATGATGTTAATAATGTTCTTCCTTTTTTAGTCATCAAATTATTTAAGCTAAGTCTTAAAGCTGTAAAGAATTTCATGGCAGTTCTACCGTCTTTCGCTTTTGCATCTTTTTCATTTTTTCTATCTTCTTCTGTAAATGGTTTTGAATCGTCTGTAATGACACCATCTAAAATTCTGACAATTCTAGTAGAATATTTTTCTGCCAATTCTGGGTTATGGGTAACCATAACAATTAGCTTATCTTTTGAAATTTCTTTTAAAATCTCCATAATTTGGACACTGGTCTTTGTATCTAATGCTCCTGTTGGTTCATCAGCCAAGATAATGTCTGGGTTATTTACCAATGCTCTTGCAATCGCCACTCTTTGCATTTGTCCACCTGATAATTGATTTGGCTTTTTATGAATTTGTTCTTTTAATCCAACATCCTCTAATGCTTTGATTGCTCTTTCTTTTCTTTCTTCTTTAGTTACACCTGATATGGTAAGCGCTAATTCTACATTAGAAAGAATCGTTTGGTGTGGGATTAAATTATAGTTTTGAAAAACAAATCCCACAGAGTAATTTCTGTAAGCATCCCAATCTCTATCTTTAAATTTTTTTGTAGGTTTGCCATTAATTATTAAATCTCCAGATGTATATCTATCTAATCCTCCAATAATGTTTAGTAAGGTGGTTTTTCCACAACCACTTTGACCTAAAATAGATACAAATTCACTTTTTCGAAATTCAATACTAATTCCTTTTAATGCTTGAACCGTTGAATCACCTGAAACGTAATCTTTTGTAATATCTTTTAATTCTAACATAGTTTTTCTCCTTTAAATAATAAAAGAACAACAGTGGCATGATGATCATATTTGATCATTTTAAATCATTTTTATGCCACGACCGTTGTTCGTGCGCCAAATTTTACTTAAAGTAAAATTTGTGTGCAATGATTGCTATTATAGGAAAATCTCTGATTTTTCTATAATAGCTAACTAGTCATGTATAGTTTTAACATGACTAGTAAATATATTCAATATTTTTCACATAAATTTACAAACTACTTTCATTTGTTGCTTCTCTAAAGTTTATAAATATATCTGCATTGACATTATCTAAATCAATTTTAGCACTTCCGCCACCCCAAGTTTCTGCTTTAGATGATATTGTTTCACCAGCTATATAGATATTTCCAGCTTGATTTTTTGTACTGATTTGATAATCTTCTTGTGTTCCAATTAAGTTCATATCTGTATAGGAATATTCTAAATTAATTTCAGCATTTCCTGTGATATCTAAACTAACATCTTCTACTCTTGACTCAGAATCAAATAACAGCCTTCCTATTTCTGCATCATAAATATCAATATTTCCTTCTTCATTTTTGAATTCCATATTATCTGTTATAATTTCATCTATTTCACAATAATTATTATAGATATCTAATTTTAAATTAGCTGTATTTAATTTTTGAATATCTGCTGGTACATAATTGATTTCTAAATCTATATTATCTAATTTTGTATCTTCTGGAATATAGATTGTCATCACCATATTTCCATCAGAAAAACTTGATGGTAGTTCTTCATCACTAATACTTAATTGATTACCTTTTTGTTCTATTTCCATTTTATCTGGTATATTAGTTCCTTCAATTTTAAAGGTATCTCCATTTCTTATAATTAATTCGGTTTCTTCAACATTCACTTCTAAATTCTTTATATTTTCATAATTTCTTGTAATATCTTCAGTCTTATATTCTTCTCTATCTGTTACTATATCCTTAAATTCATCATTTTTAGAAGCCCCTACAAGCCCTCTAGCAATTCCTAGAAGTGCTAATACGATTGTTATAGAAAGATAGATTCCGAATGCAATCGCAGCATATTTAATAAATTTTTGAAATCCTGTCATTTAATATCTACACCTCCAAACATGCAAAAACTATCTACATAAATGGTTGGTAATTTCTCATCATATTTTCTGCCTGTTTTATTTGAAGTTGCTCCAAAAATTGGTATTGATTTTACTTTTATATTTACATTTTCTGGTGCTAATATATCAATTCCACCAAATACAGCACATGTCTTTATTAATTTATCCTCACTGATAATAGCTTTTCTTAAATCCAAATCAACACTTCCAAATATAGCATTTATATTTGCTCCATTAAATTCTTGATTATTAAAATCTGCCTTAATCTCACCAAAAGTTGCACCATATTCTTCTAAACTTTGTCCTTTTTCTTTCAATTCTTTATTTTTCTTTTCCATTTTTCTATCGATTTTATCTTTAAATATAAGATTAATTCCAATTAATATAATGATAACTGGTATTGTTAATCTCCAAATTAAGTCAAAATCTAAAATATCTCTACATGCTAGTAATAATATAATACCAATAATTAACCACACAGCACTCCAAAATTTGTTTTCTCTTGCAATTAATTCTATTGCACTTGGGATGATAATGAATAATGTCCACCAACCATCAAAAAAGATATTGATGTTTGTAATTTCTAAAGCATTTAAAGTAAGAATGACACCAATTACCACTAATACAATTCCCCATAAAGTATTTGCTAATTTTCTCATAATAACCTCCATTCGAGCAATATTGCTCAATATTTTTTCTTAATTGTATAGAAAAAATCGACTCTTATCTTAAACCATATAGATTTTTTCATATACAACAAGGTTTAATTTCTTATATTCTATCGTATTCTGCTCTTTTTTGCAATAGGACAAATTTCGCTTTTTGATAACTTTATTGAAGTTCTGTTACTGTTCAGCCCAAATCTTGGAAAGGTTAGATATACATTATTTTGAAATACCGCGTAAGCGACCAAACGAGCAAGAGCGAGTACGATTGGAGCAACCTTCTTTCGTTGAAAGATTTATCTTTCAACATTTGTGGTTGCGACACACAAGGTATGAAAAATAATGTATATCTAACCTTTCCAAGATTTGGGCTGAACAGTAACGAAGTTCTCAAAAAAGTGAAAAAAAGAGATTTCATTCAGATAATTTTCCAAATAAATCCCTTTTATTTTTATTACTCTTTTTATACATATGAATTTTCAATTTTAGGTACTGCATAATATTTATCATTTACACTATGTATCTTTTGTTGAACCATATTTTTTAATTCCTCATGACTTATTTTATTCTCTGGTGAAACAACTAAATCAAATATTAAATTGATTCTATCACCACCATCTGTCATTCTAAAATCATGAATTGAAAATTCGGAGTTGATTTCTTTTACAATCTCCTCTGTTTTCTTTCTCATTTCATTAATCTCTTCATCATCTGTTACAATCGGATCCATATGAATGGTTGTAATGCAATTAAACTCTTCATAAATATCTTGTTCCATTTGGTCTATCACGTCATGTGCTTTACAAATATCACAGTTTGCAGGAACTTCTGCATGGAAAGATATGATTTTTCTTCCTGGTCCATAATCATGTACCATGATATCATGAATCCCTGATATCATTTCATATTTTTTAGTAAATTCCTCTAGCTTTTCTACAAATTCCACGTCTGGTTTCATTCCTAGTAATAAATCAATGGTTTCTTTTAAAGCTTTGAATCCTGTAAATAAGATGAATATAGCAACTAAAATACTAGCATAACCATCAATAGATATTCCAAATATTTTAGCCACAATAGCAGATAATAATACAACAAACGTTGATATAGAATCTGAAATACTGTCATAAGCATTTCCTTTGATTGCTGCAGAGTCTATTGTTTTTGCAATTTTATTGTAAAATACAAATAGCCATAATTTTGTTAAAACAGCAATCACTAAAATCACAATCGTAATATTACTAATATCTGGTAATGTTGGATGAATAATCTTGTCAAAAGAACTTTTGAATAGCTCTACACCTACTAATACAATTAAGATATCTACAATAAAGGCTGTAATATATTCCATTCTTCCATGTCCCCATGGATGGTCTTTATCTATTTTCTTTTGTGAAACTTTAAATCCAATCATTGTAACTATTGATGAACCTGCATCTGTTACATTGTTTAATGCATCTGAAATGATAGAAATGGAATTGGCAAATATTCCAATGATTAATTTTACTGCTGATAATAGGATATTAACAATAATTCCTGTTACACTTGAAAGCATTCCATATTTTGCTCTTGTTTCTGGCTTTTCTACATTTTTATCTTTTATAAATAATTTTATTAATAAGTTAGTCATATTTTCCCCTTCTTTTTTTACTTAAATATTTCAAACGTCTATTGTTATATCACATTTTATGATATAAAACAATGATTTATTAGTATAAATTTTCATTCATCAAATCTTAAACCGTTACAGTTCACAGCTCAATAAAGCTCATGGAAAGGTTATGTTATTCTATATTTCATGAATTTCTCGGCTCAATACGTACTTTAGCCTTTCTAAATTAAAAACAAACGAGCCTCTCGCTATTCCCGCTTCCTCATTTGTTTTAAATTAAGAAAGGCTACAAGTACTTCAATCACATTCGAAATCCATTCAATCTAGAATAACATAACCTTTCCATGAGCTTTATTGAGCTGTGAATTGTAACCTTAAATCAAATCTCCACATTTTTTCTTTTTCACCATTTTAAATAATTCTTTATCCTTTTTTGTTACAATCATATCTTCTATTTTTCCATTATGACATACCTTTAATGTAATTTTTCCCTTTTCAATCATAGGATGTCTTAAGATTCTGATTCCTAAATTATCACATTTTTCTTTAGAAATGGCTATATATGAAAATTTTTCATCTTCATATGGTAAATCTGCATTTTTTAATACTTTATGTACTTTTGTTCTTTCCATTCGAACAATCGAATGACACCAGTCGTCATCTGGTAATGGACATATACCTTGAAAAGTACATGGTGCAATGATATGAAGCCCATTTTCAATTGCTATTTTTTGCACCTCTTTTATATTTTTGAATCCCTCTGGTGTTCCTGGCTCTATCATTAGCACAATATGATTTGAGCTTTTTATAAGCTTGTCTATGACACTTTTTCTGTTTTCTGGTTTGATTTCATTTAACATATAACTTGTAACTACTAAATCTGCTTTGGCATCTAAATTTTCTTCTACAATATCCATATAGTTCCATGAAACATCTTTTAGCTTGGGATTTTGACTCATAAAAGCTTTTCCTAGTTCTAGCATAACCTGTTCTCTTTCCAAACATCTCATGTTTTTTGTTTCTAATAATTCACTTATTGCCCAGGTCGCTGCGCCCGTTCCTGCTCCTATGTCTAATACAGATTGTATATTACAATCTATTCTTTCTAATGTGTTTTTTAGCGCTATATAAACTGCTCCATAGGTTGCTGGCATTCTCATAATAGAATAGGCTAATGCTTCTATTTCTGTATTTAACAATGTATCTCCTGTTCTTTCTTGATACATATATTTTTCACTTAAGTTGCTAGCATATTGTTTTAATTCAGTTAGTTTTACATAATTTAATTTTTCTTCTATCGCATTTTCTAATAATTCTGGTATTTTCATATTGACTCCTCATTTTTACAATCTTCACAAAACATTTTATTTCTCGTATTCTTTTAATTTTTCTTCTAATTGATATAAAAATTTTATATAATTTATATCAATTCTATACAGTTTTAATTTATTCAATAAGTCTCTCCTTTAAAAAATAAAATATAGAGTAGAAGCTTTTGCCCCTACTCTTTTACACACCCTACTTTATAGCTATTATTAGCACTGGCTAGGGATTTCCTCTTGTAATATTTTGTAATATTACTCTTTCAGTATATTCATTATACAATACTTTTATACTAAAGTCAATTAATAAAATGTTAATTTTTTACATATTAAAATTCTCTAATAATATCTTTTACAAATTCCCACCTATTTTTAATAAATTGACCATTTTGATATATCTCTTCTATTTCTTCATAAGTTGCCCATTTTACTTCAGAAACCTCATCTTTTTTCATAATAACTTTATCTAAGTCTATATCTTGTTTTAGAAAATAGGTATCTACCCAAACATTTCCTGTTCTAAAACGAGTCAGCATTTTGGCATCTTTTATATTTAAATTCACACCTATTTCTTCAAATGCTTCTCTTTCAATTGTTTCTATACTTTTTTCACCTTTTATCACAGAACCACCTGTCATGGCCCATACATTAGGAGATAATTTTTTTTGAGGAGAACGTTTCTGAATTAAAATCTTGTTTTCAGAATTTTTTATCCAGACGTCTGCTCCTAAATGATAAAATCCTTCTGGTACTTTTTCTTCTCCTTTTACCATAGTTCTTCCTGTTTTGTTTCCTTCACTATCTAATATATCCCATATTTCCATGTTTTTCTCCTTTTAATTAGTTCTTATAGATATGGCACAATATCTTCAAATGTATCATATCCACTTTCACTATTAATATGTCCTGCATTTGGTACTAAAATTTTCTCTGTTCCTACTTTATTTGCAAAGTCTAATTCTACCTCATATTTTACATAAGGATCATTGTTAGAATAAAAGCAAATAATATCTTCTACATAATTCTTTACAGCTTCTATTTCATCTATATACATGCTTTCATTTACAGCATCATATTCTTCATCAATTCCTAAATAGTTATTAAACCCGCATACAAAAATACATTTTTTTACTTTTAGTTTGTTTTCAATCAAAAATTTAGATATAAAAACTGGTGCAATGCTATGTCCTATGATTGTTGTATTTTCATTGATAAGTCCTAAATCTACATAGTATTTTAATAATTTACTCCAATTTTCATAATTCTGAAATCCAACACCTATTGGAAAATCTGGTACATATACTTGTTTTCCTTCTCCTTCAATAAAATCATGTAACCATCCTATCCAATTTGAATATGGACTACTAAATGAGCCATGTATGATAAAATAATTATCCATAATATATTCCTCCTTATTCTCCTAATTCCTTTTTTATTTCTTTTAACATTTCCTCAAAATCTTTAAATTGATATTGAGACAATTGATTGATTTTTTCTCTGTTACTATCAGAATATTTATCATATATCACAGCAACTTCTATATTAGCATTATTGGCTGCTTCTACACCTACCAAAGCATCTTCTACAATCAAACATTCTTCTGGTTTAACATGTAATTTTTTCATAATTTTATCATATACCTCTGGATTAGGCTTAATCGAATTTACATCATTTTTGGCATAGATAACTGAAAAATAATCTTCTAATTTTGCTTTTTTCATAATATTTTTATTTTCTTTTTTATAATGTTCCATTGCAAATTCATTGGTTGAACTTGCTACTGCTAATATATATCCCTTTACTTTCAAGTATTTTATTACTTTATCTGCATTTGGTTTATAATCTATCACTTCTTTTAAATATCTATCTGCAATTTCATATCGTATTTTCTTGACTTCTTCCTTTGACATAGTCGCATGATATTTTTCTTTTAAGAAACCACAATATTCTAAATACGGGTCTTGTTCTTGTTTATATTCTTTTAATTTATCATCTCTTTGTTTTGCTATATCTACATTATCAATTGTTCCATCTCCAATTGTTTTGATAAGCTCTTCATCTATAGCATTCCATATACCGATAGAATCTATTAGTGTTCCATCCATATCAAAAATAACAACTTTCTTGTTTTTTAACATCTTTCTACTCCTTTAACAAAGTATTATTTTTTATATAATCTGCTATTTCTTTAAAAATTTCATCTTGATCTAATATTTCTTTTTTATGGTTTTCTATATAAAAATCTGATATCGTTTTTGAACCATTTTCTATTAACTTTTGTATTCTCTCATCTTCTAAAATTGATTTATTCTCACTTTTATTCACATCTAAACAATGTTCTTCACAATATAACTTACATTGTATATCTGATTCTAATTTATCACACATTTTTGCAAAAATAGATTCTTTTGTTTTCATATCTTCAAATTCTTCTATCAGTTTGATTAATTCTTCTTTTTTTGTTAAATCTTTTAATACATCTTCTACTGCCACTTTTCCCATTTCTCTTTTTTCCTCATTTGTAATCTTATCAAATGGTGTAAAATCTTTTATCTCTATTTCTTCTAATTCGTGAATGACAAGCATTTTAATGACTTTCATTAAATCTATGTTAAAATCATATTCTGAATCAATAGCAATTGATAACATACATGTACCATAAATATGTTCTGCTACACTTTCTACTCTTTCTCTTTCAATATTCCATACCTTCCAACCACTTCTTATCTTATCTTTTAATGTTGATGCCAACACATAGAAATGGATGATGTTTTCTATTTTCTCTGTATTCATTTTCTTCTCCTATGATAATTCAATTATTTCTAAATCGTTTGGTACATAGATATTACCTGTATAATATTTTTTTGCTTCTTCTGTGTATAACTGTTTTCTTTCTGCAATATTATTATCCATTGTATGCCATAATACTAAATTTCTAACCTGTAACATTTGCATTTTTTCACATACATCTTTTATGGTAGAATGATTTTTTTCATGTGGTTTAAATATTTCTTTTTCTGATTCCCTACAAAATACTTCATGTAACACCCAATCTGTATCTTTGATTTTATCATATATCTTTTCACTACAAGGAACATCTCCTAAAAAACTTAACATCTTTTCATTATGTAATTTTAATTGAAAACCAAATTGTACGCATTCTATAGAATGTAAATCTAATATTTTTACTTTATATCCTATAATTTCTTTTTCTTGTCCATCTTCTAAATCATGAAATATAACATTTGTATGAAATTTTTGTATATGCACTCCATGAGATGTCTTTTCAAAAAATGGTTCAATAATTTCTCTCACTTCTTTAGCACAATATATATTTAGGTTTCCTTCATACTTTCCTGCTGCCATTTTACCACAAATGACTCTTAAAACCACAAAAATTCCTAGTAAATGGTCTATATGTTTATGTGATATAAATATATCGTGAATTTCAAGTATATTTACGTTACTATCTTTTATTCGATTTAATACTTGGCTTCCAGCACCAGTGTCTACTAACATGTATTTTTTATTGTTTTCTAATAAGAAACAAGTGTTATAACAATTATATACAATTCCTGCTCCTGTTCCTAAAACATGCAATCTTTCCATATGCTTCTCCTCTCTTTGGGCATATTCTATCATAGTTATCATTTTTTATCAATAAAAAACTTGCCACTATGGCAAGCTCTCCTTCATTCTTCTATTTTTTGTTTAAGTTCTTTTATTATTTGATGATAGTTATCATAATTTTTAGTTATATCATCTATACTTTTTATATTTCCACTAGATAAGTTTCTTAGAAAGACTACATTAAAATCCATAAAATCTTCTTCTGCTAAACTCTCAAAATATGTTTTTATATTATCTGCTATCTCTTCATTTTCTTCTTCATCCATTTGTCCTACGGTAATAATGTATACTGTCTTTCCTTTTAATAATTCATCATGACTAGAATATGGATTTAATCTATCTATTACATTTTTCAAGATTCCAGATATATGATTCATGTATATTGGTGTTGCTATTACGATTTTGTCAGCTTTTTTCATTTCATGATATATTTCTCTCATATCATCATCAATCACACAATATTCTTCTAATTTATTTATACAAGAAACACAACCTAAACAGTAATGAATGTTTTTATCAGCTAATGCTATTAATGTATCCTCATCACCTTTTAAATCTTTTAGAAGGTTGTAACAATTTTTCTTTCTATTACTACCACTTATATATAGAATCATATGAATTCCCCCCTCATAGGTTTGATTATATTTATTATTCTAACTTATTTCTTATACAAATTCAATAAAATTGATTTATTTTTATATTAGAGTCTGATCTTTTTTTATATAAACCATCAAAAAATACTATGAAATTCTCATCAGATTTGCATAAAATTCTTGATTTTTGCATAAAAATATAGTACCATTTAATTAGTAGTAAATTTATTCAATTAGATGACTGAGAAGGCTTAGCAGTTATGATTTAGAATGTAGCTTATATAAAAAATATATAAGCTACAGTTTTTTATTTTAACATATAGATTTTATAATTCATTATTTACTAGTTTTTTATAATTTCATTTTTAGTCAATATATTCCTATCTCCTTTGCAAAGACAAAGGCAATTCTAACCCATTGTTTTCTAATACATCTTTATTTTGTAAAATCGTTTTTGTATCTCCATCAAATATAATCTTTCCATCTGCAATTAAAATTGTCCTGTTACAAGTATCATAAATTAAATCCAAATCATGTGAAGTAACAATTTTCGTTCCCTTTAAAGATTTTAGTACATTAATAAATCTTCTTCTATTTTTAGGATCTAATGCAATTGTTGGTTCATCAAATATTAAGATATCTGGCTTCATAGATAAAACCGTTGCAATCGATGCTAGTTTTTTCTCACCACCAGACAAACGATAAATTTGTCTATCTTGTAATTCTTCGATTCCTATACTTTTTAAAGCTTCTACTGTTCTTTCATTTACTTCTTCTTTTGAAAAGCCATAATTTCTTGGTGCAAATGCAACATCTTCATAAACAGTTGGCATGAATAATTGACTATCACTGTCTTGGAATACATACCCTATTTTTTGTCGTATTTCCTGTAAATGTTTTTTTTCTACTTTTGAGTTATCTATTATAATGTTTCCTTGATAATTTAGTTCTAATCCTACCAATAGTTTTAGCATTGTCGATTTTCCTGCACCATTTGCTCCTATAATTCCAACACTTTCTTCATTTTCTATTTTAAAATTCATATTAGAAAGTGTTTGTTTTTTACTACCATTATATGAAAAAGAAACTTCTTTTACTTCTATCATAATTTTTCCTTCCTTACGAATTTATTTACTTTTTGGTTATAACATTACCATTTACAGTCAAAAATCATTTTATAGAATGTTGACATATACATATTTTTAAGAATTCGAATGTGACCGGAATAGTTTTACAAATTCTTAAGATAAAGCCATAAAGGGTCCTGTTCCCTGGTATTGTTGTGGATTTATCTTTAGAATTTGTTAAACGGGAATGTAGGGAAACCGAGAATTTTTAAAAATATGTATATATCAACATTCTAATATTTCGTTATAAATACACCACCAATTATCTCAAAAACAGGAACAAACCTAAGTATGATAAGTAGTACAAATATCAAACAAAAATATATCCAACTTTTTTTATTTACTTTCTCTTTTCTAATGAAAAAAGTATCTGGATCAAAACCTCTAAGTTCCATACTTTCATAAACTACTTGTGCTCTATCTATACTTCTTAGCATTAAACTTCCTATCAAGCTTCCCCATGCTTTATAATGTACCCCTTTTTGTTTTGGGGCTCGCATTTGATAGGCTACCCATATTCTTTGTACTTCTTTTAAGAAAACAATAATATATCGATAAATCAGCATAACCACTGTAATTAAAATATTTGGCATATGGATCATTTTTAAAGCATAACAAATCTCTTCTATAGATGTTGTTAAGATTAGAAAATAAGATACCAATATGGCCAAAATTCCTTTTAACAATAAAGTGAACATAGAAATTATACCCGTTGTAACTGGTACAATTCCTATGTAAGTGATAATGGTTCTATCTAATATTGGATTTGCAATGCCTAGGACAAACAATAATAGTAAAACCACTTTCAAACTTTTTAAAGCATTTTTTATAGATAAATCTCCTATGATACTTATCAAAATCAAATAGATACTCATTGCTAATGTTGTTACTAGATTATATTTATCAATAGAAGTTAATAAAACAATATAAATAATTGTAATGAGTAATTTTACAAGTGGATGTATCTTGTTTAAATATCCATTATGATTTGCATGATAATCCATATGATGTACTGTTTTTATAGCATTATCAATTTTGTTCATTGATTATATTTCCTTTTTTTCTTTTAATTTTTATGATATATCCAACCGCCATTAAAAAGACAATTGTAATCACACAACCTACAATTCCTGAAATAGAAGTACCAAGTGTAGATTCACTATCTTTAAATGTATAATCTGGTAAAAAAGAAGTTGCACTTTGTATGCTTTCAGCCGTTTCATGAGCTGCATCATTTCTTCCTTCTATTTCTGTATCTCCTGTAATTTGTTCAATAGACCATTCCAAGCCATCTGGATTAGAAGATGCTAGAAGTGACATACCTCCTCCAATAATGATTAATAAACAAGCAAGAATGGCGATTGTCTTTTTATATGAAAACTTGGCTTGCTTTTCTGTTTTTTGTGCTCCATTCCATAACATTTCTGGTCTTGCTTCATAAATAAAACAAAGAACCGCTGCTGTAATAAATCCTTCTATTAATCCAATTACCAAATGAATTGGTTGCATAGTGGCTACAAAAGTTCCAAATGGCAATTCTGTAATTCTTGAAGCTAATGTTTCTAGTGTTACAGAAAACGCACCTAATTGTAAAGTTAATACACAGCCAACTAAAGAAGCAAATATAATTCTTCCCTTTGTCATTCCCTTCTTCATAACAAATTTCCAAATGAGAGAACCTATAAAACAACCATAAAATGCCATATTCCATACATTAGCACCTAATGCTAATAGTCCTCCATCTGCAAAGAATAAACATTGAATCAATAAGACACCTATCATACTTAAGAAACCTGCAAAAGGACCTAATATACTGCTTAATAGTAATCCCCCACATAGATGTCCTGATGAGCCTGTTCCTGGTATTGTAAAATTCACCATTTGAGTTGCAAATACAAATGCTCCCATAACGCCCATTGTTGGTATTTTCTTTTTAAAATCTTCTTCTTTTCTAATTTTTCTAATTGAGTATGCTGCCACAAGTCCACTTACTACATACATGGTAGCTCCTACTGCTGGACTTATCATTGCATCTGCCATGTGCATATTTTGTTCCTCCTTTATTCCATTTTGTTAAATTGTCCAATTGGGGACGTTTCTGTTTAGGACATAACTAATCAAAACTACCACTCTTCAGTCCCAATAAGTCTAATGTGACATAAGAAAATCCTAAATCCTTTATTTTTTCTATAATATTTTTGTTATGTTCATGTTTTATATTGTTTAAAATGATTTCAAAATCTTCTGGATTCACTTCAATTCTTGCTATAGTATCATGAACCCTTACTCTTACTTTTTTAATTCCTATATTTTTTATAATTTCTTCACTTTCTTCTACTTTTTTTAGTCCTTCTTCTGTTAAATTTGTATTATATGGAAATCTCGTTGCTAAACAAGAATTAGATGGTTTATTCCAAAATGAAATTCCTAAATTTTTACTATATTGTCTTATCTCTTCTTTAGAAATTTCAAATTTAGCAAGTGGACTAATAACACCCACTTCTTCTGTTGCCTTATTTCCAGGTCTATATACAGTTAAATCATCTGCATTTTTTCCATCTAAAAGATATTCATATCCATTTTCATTTGCTACTTTTTTAAGGGTTGTCATCAATTCTTTTTTACAATGATAACATCTATCTTTATGATTTTCTTTAAATTCTGTAATTTCTAATGGTTTATATGGCACTTCTATATATTGAAAATGATTTTCTTTTAAAAATGCAATCGCTTCTTCATAATCTTTTCTTGGAACCATAATGCCATTGGCAATAACTGCCAATACCTGTTCTTTTGATAATACTTTGTTTACTACAAATAATAAATAACTAGAGTCAATTCCTCCCGAATAAGCAATCGCTACTTTTTTTAAGCTTTTTAGATATTCTTCTAATTGTCTTTGTTTTTCCATTTATGTTTCTCCTGTTTCATTTTTATCAATATCCTCAATTAAGGAATTTTTGTCTTATTTTGCAGTAACTCATAAGCGGTCAAAACGAGCCCTAGAAGTAATTACTCTTTTCCATTAACAACTAAATGATTAATTTGATTTGCTAAATATCCTGCACCATATCCATTATCAATATTGACAGTGGCAATACCATTACTACAAGAATTAATCATTCCTAAAAGAGCCGTTATACCTCCTAGATTTGCTCCATATCCTACAGATGTTGGAACTGCAATTACTGGTACTTTTGCGATTCCTGCTACCACAGAAGCCAATGCCCCTTCCATTCCGGCAATAGCCACAATACAATTTGCTTTTTCTATTTTTTCTCTTTGTGCTAAAAGCCTATGAATACCTGCTACACCAACATCATAAATTCTTTCCACATAACTCCCAAAAAATTCTGCTGTTTCAGCTGCTTCCTCTGCTACTGGAATATCTGATGTTCCTCCTGTGCAAACAACAATATTTCCTATTTTTTCTTTTGGCTTTTCAATTTTTAAGATTCTTGAAAGTGGATTATATTGTACTTCTGGAATATCTTTTTTAACCAAATCAAATTGATTTTGACTTGCCCTTGTTCCTAATACTTCTCCATTTTCTTTATATATAGTTGTATAAATTTTAGATAAGTATTCATCTGGTTTACTTTGACAATATATCACTTCTCCTGTGCCAATTCTTTCTTTTCGATTATGGTCAATTTTCGCATATCCTAAATCTTCATATTGATTATGTTTGATTTCTTTTTCTGCTTCTTCTATACTCATTTCATGATTATGTATTTTTTCTAATATTTCTTTAATCTCCATAATTTTATGTTTCCTCCTTCAGTGTCCAATTGGGGACGTTTCTGTTTGGGACATTTTTGGGGACCATTGGGACCAGGTCTGTTTGGACCCTTTTTTAGAATTTATAATTTTATTATGACTATAATCAAATACTCCGCAAAGGGTCCAAACAGACCTGGTCCCAATGGTCCCCAAAAATGTCCCAAACAGAAACGTCCCCAATTGGACATCAGAATTTCAAATTATATACTTCTTTTAATGGAATATGATTTTTTTCTGCTAGTTCTTTTACACTTTCATATTCTGGATATATATATGTTTCTCCATTATTAACAACTTTTTTTGCTTGTAAAGTCCCATATTTTGTATTAATTGTAATTGGTTCTCTTTCTAGTTCTGTACGATATTCATAACGATAACGTATACCTATGGTTGTTGTTTCTTTAAATATGATGTTTTGCAATTTTTGAATATCTGGTTCTTTACATACAACTGTTAAACGATATGCTGGTCTATTTTTCTTCATAAAGATTGGTGTATAAAATACATCTAATGCTCCATTTTCGAATAACAATTCTTCTGTATACCCTAAGATTTCTCCAGAACAATCATCAATATTAGTTTCCATTACTACAATTTTTTGATTTTCTTCTTGCATTTCACCATAATATACTTTTAATACATTTGGTATTTTTAAATCTTTTGTTCCTGCTCCCCAACCGATTTTTTGAATCTTCATAGCAGGTAAAGTTGTGAATTCAGAACTTAGTTCTGCGATGATAGCTGCTCCTGTTGGTGTTACTAATTCTGTATCAATATCGATTTGTCTAAATTCCACATTAGAGTTTGCAAATATTTCACTTGTTGCAGGAACAGGTACTGTCATTGTTCCATGGGCACATTCAATAAAGCCATGTCCATCATTTACAATACTTGAAATGATTTTGTCTGGATGAATTTTATTGATTAAAATAGCTGTGCCTACAATATCTACAATAGAATCAATCGCACCTACTTCATGAAAATGCACTTCATCTAATGGTTTGTTATGAACTTTACTTTCCGCTTTGGCTACCCTCATAAATATTCTTTTTGCTAAGTCTTTACTATCTTCATCAATATCACTATTATCAATAATTGCACATACATCATGTAAATTTCTGTGTTCATGATGATGGGTATGTTCTTCATGAGTATGAGAGTGCTCATGCTGATGTGTTAAAATCACATCAACATGAGTACCTGTAATTCCATTTTTTACTTTTTTAGATATGTCTATTGTATATCCATCTATATGTAATTTTTTTAATTCTTCTATTAAATAGTTTTCGTCTCCAATAATTTCTGTTAATGCTGCTAATGTCATGTTACCACTAATTCCACTTGAACAGTCAAAGTACAATGTTTTCATATTTAATTTTATTCCTTTCTTAAGGTACAATATTTTTCAACCTTTTCTTCTTTCTTTTTTAATCTATATTTATCATCTCATATTCTCTTGTTCCAAATCCAAGCTCTGCTGCAGCTTCTATAGTATGAATACCATTTTGTCTTTCTACTCTTTCTACAAAATGATCTCTTCCTGGATCTTTTGAATTATATACTAAATCCATACAAGCTTGATCAATAGCAATTGGGTCTGTACTTGCTAAAATACCAATATCTTTCATGCAAGGATCTTCTGCAACTGCACAACAATCGCAATCAACAGATAAATTGCACATTACATTGATAAATACAATATTTTTTCCAAAATGTTTAACCACACTTGAAGCTGCATCTGCCATTGATTCTAGGAATTTGTTTTGTTCTGGTAGGTTATTCCATATTTTAGTTTGGTCCTTAGATTGTCCTGCAGAATGTATCCATGATTTTCCTTCTGATGAAGCACAACCTATTGATAATTGCTTTAATGCTCCACCATATCCACCCATTGGATGACCTTTAAAATGTGATAAAACAAGCATAGAATCATACTTTTCAATATCTTTTCCAACAAAGTTTTCTTTTAATATTTTTCCATTAGGTATTTCTAAAACGACATCTGGTCCTTCTGCATCCATAATATCTACATCAAAATATTTAGTCCAACCATGGTCCTCAATTAATTTTTTATGCTTTTCTGTTGAATTTCTAGCGCCTTCATAAGCAGCATTACATTCAACAACTGTCCCATTAACCTTTTCTATAATAGCTTTAACAAATTCTGGTCTAATATAGTTTTGATTTCCTTGTTCTCCAGAATGTAATTTAACTGCTACCTTTCCAGGTAAACTAACTCCTAATATTTCATACATTTTTACAACATTTTCTGGAGTAATCTCCTTTGTAAAATATACTTTTGATTTTTCCATAAAAATCCTTCCTTTCTATACATTTATATTCAAAAATTCATTGTATCGAAAAAATAAACTTTTATCTCTTGACCTTATATGGATTTTTCCGTATACAACCAGATTAATTTTCAAATGCTTGTGCTACTTTTTCAAGTTCTTCTCTAATCGCTATATGTTGTGGACAAGCTTTTTCACATTGACCACATTTTATACATTCACTAGCTTTTTTTAATCCATGTCCACCAACTAACCAATTTTCTTGATGCTTTGCAGCTGCCATATCTTTATATAGTGTTAAATAATTCATTGCTGTGAAAGAACCAGATATACCAATATTCATAGGGCATACTTTTGCACAATAATTACAGCTTGTGCAAGGAATTAAAGGTATCGTACTTAGTACTTTTTGAGCTTCTTTAATTGTTTCTTCTTCCTTATCTGATAATTTTGTAAAATCTTTCATATAGGAAATATTGTCATCCATTTGTTCTATATTGCTCATTCCAGATAATACTGTGATAACCCCCTCTAAACTTGCTGCAAATTTAATTGCCCAAGAAGCAAGTGATGCATCTGGATTGGATTTTTTAAATACTTCTTGTACTTGTTCTGGTGGATTTGCAAGCATACCACCTTTTACTGGTTCCATAATAATGACTGGTTTTCCATATTTTCTTGCTACTTCATAACATTCTCTAGATTTAATAGCCGGATTTTCCCAATCAGCATAATTGATTTGTAATTGAACAAATTCCATCTCTGGGTGTTTTTGTAAGATTTCTTCCAATTCTTCTGGTGTTGAATGGAATGAAAATCCGATATGTTTAATTTTTCCTTCTTGTTTCTTTTCTTGAATCCATGACCACATATCAAAATCATCAAATGCTTTTGTTCTAGATTCTCCTAAGTTATGTAATAAATAAAAGTCAAAATATCCTGCTCCTGTTTGTTTTAATGATGTTTCAAATTGTTGAATGGCATCTTCTCTTGTTTTACAATTTATCCAAGCTGCATTTTTGGTTGCTAATTGAAACTTTTCTCTTGGATAACGTTCTACCAATGCTTGTCTAATAGCATCTTCACTTCCAGCATATGCCCATGCTGTATCAAAATATGTAAATCCTGCTTCTAAAAAGTGATCTACCATCACTTTGGTTTGTTCAACATCAATTTTGTCATCTTTCATAGGTAATCTCATTAGTCCAAATCCTAATTTTTTAATTTCTTCTCCTAAATATGGCATTTTCATTCCTCCTTAATTATTTCGGTTTTATATTTCAGTCTTACTTTTCTTTATGTTTTTAACCATTAGCCTAACTTATTATATTCTTCATCACTTACAGGCTCACACCATTCATTTGATGTATCTTCTCCTGGTACTTCAAATGCTAAGTGGCTAAACCAACAATCTTTTTTTGCTCCATGCCAATGTTTTACATTTGCTGGAATGACTACTATATCTCCTGGTTTTAAACTTCTTGCTTCTTTTCCTTCTTCTTGATACCAACCTTCTCCATCAACACAAATAAGGATTTGTCCACCACCTGTGCTTGCATGATGAATATGCCAATTATTTCTACAAGCTGGTTCAAATGTTACATTTGCAATAAATATTGCTGATTCTCCTGGTTTTGTTAATGGGTTTAAATAAGAATTCCCTATAAAATATTGTGCAAATCCTGTATTTGGTTCTCCTAATCCAAATATTCCTCCATGTTCTGTTTTGTTTTCATTACTCATAATTTTTTCCTCCTTCAATTTTATTATTTCTAGTATTCGTAAAGTACCGCATATAACAAGTTTAGGTCTCTTATATCACCCGAGCAAAGCAAGTGATATGTGTTTTGGCACTTATTTTGAATACTAACTTAGCAAAACACCTTTCTTACATCAATTTTTTATCTAATATGTTTTTATCATATAAATCAATTTTGTAATTCAGTCTATTATATGCTTCTTGCATAGCATCAAGTTTTTCTTTTAATATTTTTCTTTGTTCTACTAAGATTTCCCTTCTTTCTTTTATTGTTTTATCTCCGCCTTCAAATAGTTGTAGATATCTTTTTAAAAAATTAATTTCTAATCCAGCTGCTCTCATACATTTTACAAATTGTATTCTTTTTATATCTTCTTCCGTATAGTTTCGAATACCATTTTTTCCTTTAGAAATCGGTCCAATTAATCCTTCTCTTTCATAATATCTTAGAGTATCTGTTGTTAATCCAAACTCTTTAGCCACTTCTGATATTTGCATCATATCGCCTCCTTCCTATTATTTTATTGCCATTTATGTATTTTATTTCTATTGTAATTTTACTTCCACTTATTATATATCACTTAGAGTTTACTTTAAGTCAATACCTTTTATATATTTTTTTTATTTTTTTATGTCCAATTGGGGACGTTTCTTTTTGGGGACCATTGGGACCAGATCTGTTTGGACCCTTTGGGGAGTATTTGATTATAGTCATATGAAAAAAGTATAGAATGAAAAAGTTTTTATTCTATATACTTTCTTTTTATTTCGTTATTTCATTATAAAATTATAAATTCTAAAAAAGGGTCCAAACAGATCTGGTCCCAATGGTCCCCAAAAATGTCCTAAAAAAAAGGGAAAAATGAGTCCGTCCCCAAAATCCCTTTTTATCGATTAGTATTTGTATTTGTATTCGTATTTATATTTGTATTAGTATTCGTATTTGTATTTGTATTTCTACTTCTATTTCTATTTAATGGTGTCCATAATCCTAATATTTCTTTTGGTGCTTTTCTATGATTTGTACATTGTTCTGGAAGGTTGTCCTCTGTAAAAATTTCTGTATATGTATTTGTGCAATTTCTTGATGCCAAACAACCAGTTGTTCTACATACAGTTCTTTCTACAATACCGTCAGGTCTTACAAAAGTAGCACTTGGTAAATCCTTATGTATGTCTGTCATAACTGCATCCCAAATTTGTCCTGCCGGATTCCCACTAAAATATACAGTTTCACTATTATCATATCCATACCAAGTTGCTGCAGAATAATATGGTGTAAAACCACAAAGCCATCTATCATAATCATTATCTGTTGTTCCTGTTTTTGCTGCTACATCCATTCCTGGAATTGCACAATATGTTGCCGTTCCTCCTGATTTCACTGGCTCTTGTATAATTGTTTTCATAATATATGCATTTTGTGTAGAAATGACTTGTCTTGTTTCTTGTTTTGGTTTTAAAACTATGTTTCCGTCAGCATCAGTAACACTTGTGTAAAATGTTGGTGTAATATACACACCGTCATTAGCAATTGTTCCATAGGCTGATGCCATTTCTAATGGGCTAACCCCACTTGTCATTCCTCCTAATGCTAGACTTAATACATTATCTGTAACAGGATCTAATGAACTAATTCCCATATTTTGCAAATATTCTAATGATTTTTTTGGTGTTAATTCTACCATGATTTTGACAGCTGGTATATTTTGTGAAGTTCTAATAAAACTTCTAATATTTATTAAACCTTTAAATCCATTATAATTTTTAGGTTCATAGTTTTTTCCAAATCTTGTACTACTATCATCATAAACCGTTGCAGCTGTTATAATCTTTTCTTGTAATGCTGGTGCCACATCTGCTAAAGGTTTAATACTAGAACCTGTTTGTTTTTCCATTTGAGTAGCTCTATTCCAACCAGCACTTGTTTTTTCTCCAAATCCTCCTGCAACTGCTACTACATTTCCTGTTTTATAGTCAACAATTGCCATTCCTGACTGACTATGTTCGTTTAATAATGTTCCATCACTATTTTTTTCTCTTCCTTTTATGATATATTTTTCTTTCGCATATTCTTCTTCTAATCGATTTTGTATATTTAAATCCACTGTAGAATGAATGGTAAGTCCACTACTATATACATAGTTTTTCGCCATTTGCTCTGTCATATTTTTCTCTTCCATAACTTGTTCTACAACTTGTGAAATGACTGCATCTGTATGATATGAAAATACACTTCCTCCCATAATTTCTCCCGAATCAAATTGTAGACCATTTTGTACTTCTGTCACTGCATTTTGATATTCTTCTTCAGATATATAACCCAATTCTTTCATTTTATCCAAAACGGTTATTGTTCTATTTTTTATCTTTTCTGAGTTGTCTACAACTGTATTATATGGGTTATATGAATTTGGTGAATGATTGATTCCGGCCATAAAAGCACATTCTGCTAAAGATAAATCCTTTGCACTTTTATTAAAATAATATTCAGCTCCAAGCTCTACTCCATGTAAATTATTCGCTCCAACAAATAATATATTTAGATATAATTCTAATATTTGTTCTTTGGATATCATTCTTTCTACTTGATAAGCTCTTTGCCATTCTCTTATTTTTCTTTTAATTCCTTCGATACCAGTACTTTCATTATCATTGGTTATATTTTTAACTAATTGCTGTGTAATAGTACTTCCACCATAACTACTTGCACCATTTAATAATGTATTCGCAATTGCTCCTGCTGTTCTTCTAAAATCCACTCCACTATGTTCATAAAATCTCTCATCTTCTATTGCAATATATGCATTTGGTAAATCATCAGCCATATCTTCTAATGTAATAATTTTTCTTTTTTCATCACCACTTAAATCTGCAAGCACTGCACCATTTTGATCTACAATAACAGAATTAGAAACTTTTATTTCTAAATCTTCTTTACTCATTTGTATGTCTTCATTCCCATACCATCCTAATAATAGACCTGCAAATCCCCACATTCCTGCGATAAATAGCAATAATAGTAAAATAATTAGTATTAAGAAAAACTTTATAAAGAATTTTAATATTCTATGTTTTTTTCGTTTTTCCTCTTTTCTGGCTTTCTTTTCTTTTTTTGCTTGGAGTTTTTCTTCTTTTTTCTGCTTTTTATCTATTTTATGTTTTTTATTTGTTTCTACTTTTCTCCACTCATCATTTTTCTGTTCAATATCTTCTTTAAATTGTTCTTCTTTATCTTGATTTTTTGTTTTCTTTATTTTTTCATTTTTCTTTTTTTCTTTTTTGTTTTTTATTCTTTTTTCTTTTTTCTCTTTTCTATTAGCTTTCTTTTTTTCTAATGTTTGTTCTTTCTTTTCTTTGTTTTTTTGCCTTTCTTTTAATAAAACGGCAATCTCAAGTTTTTTTTCATTTTTTTCTTGCTCTACTCTATGATTCTCTTCTTTTATTTTATCAGTATTCTCTAAATTTTCTGTTTCTTTCTTTATTTCATTATTAGGTACATATATTTTATCTTTTTCTAAACTTTCTTTAAAATTGTTACTTTCAGCCTTATGATCTATTTTCCTTGAAGTGCTATGTTTTACTTTTTTATGCATTCTTTTTTTATTTAAATTTTGTTTTTTATAATTTTTACTACTTCTTTTTTTCTTTCTCTTTTTCATGCATTATCCCTCCTTTTGCAACATTTTTTGCTAATTTTAGCACCCCAATTATTATTCATATATTGATTCTTACTTTAAAAATATATTTTATGAATATTACAACATTTTTCCTAAAAATGCAATTACATTTTATCACATTTTTCCTTAAATTACCATATTCTTTTTGTTTTTTCGTCA